>NZ_BAAAQN010000011.1:0-188116 GCF_039531695.1 Catenulispora yoronensis | reverse complement strand
ATCGCACACCACCGCCACCGCATCCGGACGCTCCACCACATACGCGGCAATCAACTCATGCACACCACCCACCCCAGGCAACCCCACCGCCGTCTCATTCCAACCCCGCACCAACGCCAACTCACCAGCACCAACCGCCGGCAAACCCGACAACGTCAAGTCAGGGCCGGCAGCAACCGCCGCCAACAACTCCACCCACAACTTCGCTATCCGCTCAACCGTCGACCGATCAAACAAATCAACACTGAACTCGAACAGCCCTCGCAGACCGTCGTCCGAGTCGGCGACGCCGAGCGTCAGATCGAACAACGTCCGGTCCTGCTCGACTCCGCCGACGGCGGCGACCTCCAGGCCGCTGAGCCCGGGCGCGTCGGGGGCGATGTTCCGGTCGTAGTTGAACATGACCTGGAACAGCGGGGTCCGGGACCGGTCACGCTCCGGCTGGAGCACGTCCACCAGCTGTTCGAACGGCAGATCCTGGTGGGCGTAGGCGCCCAACGCCACGCCCCGCACGCGGCCGACCAGATCGACGAAGGCCGGGTCGCCGCTCAGGTCGGCGCGGAGAACCAGGGTGTTGACGAAGAAGCCGATCAGATCCTCGGTCTCGGCCTGATTCCGGTTCGCGATCGGGGTGCCGACGACGATGTCGTCCTGACCGGTATAGCGGGACAGCAGGACCGTGAACGCCGCGAACAGCGTCATGAACATCGTCGCCCCGGACTGCCGCGACACCTCCCGCAGCCGCTCGGCGACCTCGTCCGGCACCTCGTAGACGACCACGCCGCCCGCCGAGGTCCGGACCGTGGGACGAGGACGGTCGGTCGGCAGTTCGAGCAGCGGCGCGCCGGCCAGGCGGTCCCGCCAGTAGCCGAGCTGCGCGTCCAGCACCGAACCGGTCAGCTGGTCCCGCTGCCACGCCGCGAAGTCCGCATACTGCACCGGGAGCGGCGGGAGCGGCGACGGTCGGCCGTCGTGGAACGCGTTGTACAGCGCGGTCAGCTCACGCCGCAGGATCCCCGCCGACCACTCGTCCAAGATGACATGGTGCGAGCACAGGCTCAGAATGTGGTCGTCCGGGGCGAGGCGGATCAGGGTTCCGCAAATCAGCGGGCCGGCGGCGAGATCGAAGGACCTGGTCACGTCTTCTGCGACGACACGCTCGGCTGCGGCCAGCGGGTCCGCTGCCTGAGTGACGTCCGTTTCGCGGAGGGCGAAACCCGTCGCCGGTTCGATGAGCTGATGTGCGGCCCCGTCCGCGTCAGCAACCAGGCGAGTGCGCAACACCTCGTGACGAGCCACCAGCTCGTCCAGTGCCGCGTGCAGCGCCGCGACGTCCAGCGCGCCGATCAACCGGATCGGCATCGGCACGTTGTAGTCCAACGACCCGGGCTCCAGCCGGTCCAGGAACCACAACCGCTGCTGGGCGAACGACAGCGGCAGCAGCCGACCGTCGCGATCCGACGGCGTGATCGGCGACGCAGCCGACAGCGACCCGGACTGGTCGACGACGGCTGCCAGGCCGGCCACCGTCGGCTGATCGAACAGTGCGGCGAGTGGGATCTCGACGTCCAGGACGGCGCGGATGCGCGATACGACGCGGGTCGCGAGGAGCGAGTGACCGCCGAGATCGAAGAAGTCATCAGTGACGCCGACCCGGTCCAGACCCAGAACCCCGGCCCAGATCCCGGCGAGGAGCTCCTCGGTGGGAGTGGACGCAGGGGTGAAGGCGTCGGACGGCTCCAGCCGGATGCCGTCGACGTTCGGCAGCGCCTTGCGATCCACTTTGCCGTTCGGCGTGCGCGGGATCTCCGACAGCTCGACGAACACCGCCGGGATCATGTACTCGGGCAGCCGCTGTCCTGCAAAATCTCGCAGTTCACTGACAGCCGGAATGCCCACGCCCGCATCGGCCGGGACCAGAAACGCCACCAGCCGCCGATCGTCGGCGCCGCCATGAGCGACCACCAGCGCGGCCGATACTCCGGGATGCGAGGTCAGTGCCGCCTCGATCTCGCCGGGCTCGATCCGGAAGCCGCGGACCTTCACCTGCTCATCGACCCGGCCCAGGAACTCCAGTTCGCCGTCGGCGCGCCGGCTCACCAGATCCCCCGTGCGATACATCCGCGAACCATCGTCGGCGGACGGATCCGGGACGAAGCGTTCCGCGGTCAAACCGGGTCGGTTGAGGTAGCCACGAGCCAGGCCAGAGCCAGCGATGTACAGCTCCCCGACCACGCCGACCGGCACCGGGTTCAGGTGGCGGTCCAGGACATGCAGGCGCGTGTTGGCAATGGGATGACCGAGCGAAACGAGATCACCGGACCTGACCTCGGCGCAGGAGGACCAGATCGTGGTCTCGGTCGGGCCGTACATGTTCCACAACTGGACACCGGCGCCGACCAGATCATCAGCCAAGTTCGACGGCAGCGCCTCACCGCCACACAACACACGCAGGCCCGGCGATGGAACCCAACCATCATCCAGCAGCATCCGCCACGTCGACGGCGTCCCCTGCACCCAACCGGCACCCGTTGCCGCAAGCAGCGAAGGCACCACTTGCGGCGACTCGGCCACCACCAACCGTGCTCCCACGGTCAGCGGCCCAAACAACTCCAGACCCGCGATATCGAACCCGAACGTCGTCACCGCCACAGCCACATCACCCGACGACAAACCCGGACGAGCAGCCATCGAACCCAGCAGATTCACCAACGAGCCCTGCGACACCACCACACCCTTGGGCCGACCTGTCGACCCCGAGGTGTAGATCACATAAGCAGCCTGATCCGGCGAAGTAATGGCCGACAAAGCAGCCGACGGCTCCGCCGCGATCCGCGCCACAACCTCCGGATCATCAAGCCACACCGTCGCAGAAACCTGCTCCGCCACACTGTCCGGCACGATCGACCGGTGCCCGACCAGCAACGACAGACCAGAGTCGGCCAGCATGAACGACAACCGATCCACCGGATAATCAGCATCCAGCGGAAGAAATGCCCCACCGGCCTTCCACACCGCCAAACACGCCACAACTAGATCCACACCCCGACCCACACACAATCCCACCACCGACTCAGCACCCACACCCAACCCGCGAAGATGCCACGCCAACCGATTCGCGCGCAGATCCAACTCCGCATAGGTCACAACGTCGCCGCCGCACTCCACCGCGACCTGATCCGAGCAACGCAGAGCCTGACCCGCGATCACGTCATGAACACCACCGACACTAGGAAGGTGCTCATCAGTAGCGTTCCACCGTGTCAGTGAGCGGTGTTCGTCAGCGGTGAGCACCGGCAGCTCCGACAGGCGCAGCTCCGCGTCACCGGCCACCGCCTCCAACAGCATCAGCAGATGCCCGGCCAAACGCTCCATCCGCGACGCGTCGAACAACGCAGTGCTGTACTTCACCGAACCGCTCAGACCGCCATCACCCGATTCGGCCAGGCCGACCGTGAGATCGAACTTCGACACCTCCGACTCCGTGCCGAACGCCGTGACTTCCAGGCCGCCCAGGCCCAGATCGGCGGCACGGTCGGCGCCGTAGTCGAACATCACCTGGAACAGCGCCGACCGCGACCGGTCCCGCTCCGGCTGCAACGCCTCCACCAGCTGTTCGAACGGCAGGTCCTGATGGTCGTACGCGCCGAGCGACACGGCGCGGACCCGGGCCAGCAGCTCGGCGAACGTCGGGTCGCCGTGAAGATCCGCGCGCAGTACCAGGGTGTTGACGAAGAAGCCGATCAAGTCCTCGGTCTCGGCCCGGTTCCGGTTCGCGACCGGGGTGCCGACCATGATGTCGTCCTGACCCGCATAGCGGGACAGCAGGACCGTGAACCCCGCGAACAGCGTCATGAACATCGTCGCGCCGGAATCGCGCGCCACCCGGTGCAGCCCCTCAGCCGTCGACGCCGGGACCTGGAACTCCACCACCGCGCCGGCCGAGGACCGGACCGCCGGACGCGGCCGGTCGCTCGGCAGCTCCAGCACCGGCGCCCCGGCCAGCCGCTCGCGCCAATATCCGAGCTGCCGGTCGAGCACCGACCCGGACAGCCACTCCCGCTGCCACATCGCGAAGTCCGCGTATTGCACGGTCAATGGCGCCAACGGCGACGGCTGGCCTTCGCGGAACGCTTCATAGTGATCGGCGAGCTCGCGCCGCAGGATCCCCACCGACCACTCGTCCGCGACCACGTGATGCAGGCACAGGCTCAGCACGTGGTCGTCCGGTCCGAGATGCATCAAGGTGCCGCGGATCAGCGGCCCGGTGGCCAGATCGAAAGGCGTCACAGCATCCGCGGCCACCGAGTCATCGGCGGCGACCAGCGGGTCGGCTTCGGCAGACAGGTCCAACAACGGCAGGTCGAACCCGATCGCCGGATCAACGAGCTGATTCACCACCCCGTCGGCGTCGGCGACCAGCCGTGTACGCAACACCTCGTGACGAACCACCAGCGCGTCGAGCGCGGCGCGCAGCGCGGCGACGTTCAGCGCGCCAGTCAGCCGGATCGGCATCGGCAGGTTGTAGTCCAGCGATCCGGGTTCCAACCGGTCCAGGAACCACAACCGCTGCTGCGCGAACGACAACGGCACCGGTCGCCCAGCACGATCCACCGGCGTGATCGGCGGCGGCGCGGCGAAGCCGAGTCGGGACGCCGCGTCGACGACACCGGCCAGACCGGACACGGTCGGTTCGTCGAACAAGGCGGCGAGTGGGATCTCGACGTCGAAGACCGCACGGATCCGCGAGACCACACGCGTGGCGAGCAGTGAGTGGCCGCCGAGGTCGAAGAAGTCGTCGGTCACGCCGACCCGGTCCAGGCCCAGGACCTCGGCCCAGATCCCGGCAAGGAGCTCCTCGGCGGGAGTGGACGGAGCGGTGAAGACGGCTGCCGAGTCCGGGCGGATTCCCTCCGGAGTCGGCAGAGCGTTGCGATCGACTTTGCCGTTCGGGGTGCGCGGGATCTCGGACAGCTCGACGAACACCGCCGGCACCATGTACTCGGGCAACCGCTGCCCGGCGAAGGCCCGCAGCTCGCCGATCGACGGCGGGCCCGCCTCCGGGTCGGCGGGCACCAGGTACGCGACCAACCGCTTGCCGCCGTCCCGGCCGAACGCGGCCACCACCGCCGCGCCGACCCCGGGATGCGCCGCCAACACGGCTTCGACCTCGCCCGCCTCGATCCGGAAGCCGCGGACCTTCACCTGCTCGTCGACCCGGCCCAGGAATTCGAGCTGCCCGTCGGCGCGACGCCGGACCAGGTCACCGGTGCGATACAGGCGCGAGCCGTCGGAACCGAACGGATCCGCGACGAACCGCTCCGCGGTCAGCCCCGCCCGGCCCCGGTAGCCCCGGGCCAGCCCGGCCCCGGCAATGGACAACTCGCCCGCCACTCCGTCCGGCACCGGGTTCAGGTGCCGGTCCAGCACATACATCCGGGTGCCGCCGAACGGCCGGCCGACCGGCGGGGGGCGGTCGGCGTCGGGCTCGCACAGCGCCAGCGACGAGCAGACCGTCGCCTCGGTCGGCCCGTAGACGTTGAGGATCCGGCGGCCGGGGGCCCAGGTCCGGACCAGGTCCGCGCTCAGCGGCTCGCCCCCGGTCACCACTGTCGTCAGACCGGTGACGTCGTCGGGATCCAGGGCGGCCACGACCGACGGCAGCACGGCGGCGACGCTCACCTCACGCCGCTTGATCAGGGCACTCAATCGCTCGGGATCGGAGCGCTCCTCCTCGGTCGCCATGACCAGGCGCGCGCCGGCCGTCAGCGCCACGCAGAGTTCGGACAGCGCGGCGTCGAAGGCGAACGAGGCGAACTGCAACACCGCGGCGTCGCCGTCGACGGCGAAGGCGGCACGCTGGGCCGCCGCCAGGCTCACCAGACCGCGGTGCGGCACCACCACGCCCTTTGGGCGGCCGGTCGAGCCCGAGGTGTAGATGACGTAGGCGGCCTGATCGGGCAGGACCGGCCGGGCCGGCGACCGGGAACCGATCGGCTCGCCGGTTTCGAACCGCGCCGGGAGTTCTGGGCGCGCCGAGTGCTCTGAGAGCTCTGGGTAATCCGGGTGCTCTGAGAGCTCTGAGAGCTCTGAGAACTCTGGAAGTTCTAGGTGCTCGGGAAGTTCTGGGTGCTCGGAAAGTTCTGGATGTTCTGGATGTTCCGGGTGTTCTGGGTGCGCTGGGTGTTCAAGGGCAGTCCCGGGAGCGTCCAGCCACACAATCGGGAGGCCGCCATCGGTCGCCGCGAGCCATGACCTGGCAGCCGTGCCCTGCGCCACCATCAGGGACGCGCCGGAATCGGTCAGCATGAAAGCCAGCCGATCGGCCGGATAGGTCGGATCAAGGGGCAGATACGCGCCGCCCGCCTTCCACACCGCCAGCACCGCCACGATCATCGACACGCCGCGTTCCAGGCACAGCCCGACCACGTCGTCGGCTCGCACGCCGGACGCGCGCAGCGTCCGTGCCAGCTGGTTCGCCCTGGTGTCGAGCTCGCCGTAGGTCAGTGAGTCGTCCCCGCACACCACCGCCACCGCCGTCGGCCGCTCGACGGCGCGCGCGGCGATCAGCTCGTGAACGGCGGCGTCGGCATCGGCTGCGGCGGTGGCGGCGTCAGCGGTGGCGGCGTTCCACTCGGTCAGGATCCTGTGACGCTCCGGCTCGTCGAGCAGCGCCAGCTCGGACACGCGGAGCCCGGGGTCGGCCGCCGCGCAGGCCAGCAGCCCGAGCAGATGGCGCACCAGCCGCTCGATCGTCGACCGGTCGAACAGCGCGGCGCTGAACTCCACCGCCCCGAGCAGACCGCCGTCGTCGGAGTCCATCAGGGTCAGCGTCAGGTCGAAGCCGGTGGCCACCGCCTCGACGACGCGATCGGTCACCCGCACCCCGGCGAGATGGTCCTCGCCGCGGGGCCGGGCG
Source organism: Catenulispora yoronensis (assembly GCF_039531695.1). Taxonomy (NCBI): domain Bacteria; kingdom Bacillati; phylum Actinomycetota; class Actinomycetes; order Catenulisporales; family Catenulisporaceae; genus Catenulispora; species Catenulispora yoronensis. Next base: position 181,197 of record NZ_BAAAQN010000011.1, on the reverse strand, counting down.
TAGTTGAACAGCACCTGGAACAGCGGGGTCCGGGACCGGTCGCGTTCGGGCTGGAGTGCGTCGACCAGCTGTTCGAACGGCAGATCCTGGTGAGCGTAGGCGGCCAGGGATCCGGCGCGCACGCGCGCCAGGAGGTCGGTGAAGGCCGGGTCGTCGGCCAGGTCGGTCCGCAATGCCAGGGTGTTGACGAAGAAACCGATGAGATCCTCGGTCTCGGCGCGGTTCCGGTTCGCGATCGGAGTCCCGATGACGATGTCGTCCTGGCCGGTGTAGCGGGACAGCAGCGCGGTGTAGGCGGCGAACAACGTCATGAACATCGTCGTGCCGCACTGCCGGGACACCGTCCGCAAGCCGGCGGCTACCTCGTCGGACACCTCGAAGCCGACCGTTCCGGCGGCCGAGGAACGGACCGCCGGGCGCGGCCGGTCGGTCGGCAGCTCCAGGAGCGGGGCGCCGGCGAGCCGCTCCCGCCAGTAGGCAAGCTGCCCGTCGAGGACCGGGCCGGTCAGCCGGTCCCGCTGCCAGACCGCGAAGTCGGCGTACTGCACAGGCAGCGGTGCCAGCGGGGACGGGTCTCCGTCGCGGAACGCGTCGTAGAGGGCTGCGAGCTCGCGGCGCAGGATCACCGCGGACCACTCGTCGGAGACGACGTGGTGCATGCACAGGCTCAGCACGTGGTCGTCCGGTCCGAGCCGGATCAGGGTGCCGCGGATCAACGGCCCGGCCGCCAGGTCGAAGGGCGCCACCGCGTCGGCGGCCACCAGGTCGTCGGCCTCGGCTGCCGGGTCCGCGGCGGCGCTGACGTCCCGTTCCCGCAGCGCGAAACCGGTCGGCGGATCGACGATCTGATACGCCACGCCGTCGGCACCAGCCACCAACCGCGTCCGGAGCACAGCGTGGCGCTCGACGATCGCGTCCAGCGCGGCTCGCAGCGCCGCGACGTCGAGGACGCCGGTCAGGTGGAAAGGCCGGGGCACGTTGTACTCGGCCGAGCCGGGTTCCAGCTGGTTCAAGAACCACAGCCGCTGCTGGGCGAAGGACAGGGGAAGGGGCACCGAGCCGTCGCGGCTGACCGGGGTGATCGACGGCGCGGACGACGAGGCTGTCGGCCCGGCGGCGTCGATCGCGGCGGCGAGGCCGGTGACGGTGGGCTGGTCGAAGATCTCGGCGAGGGCGATCTCGACGTCGAAGACGGCTCGGATGCGCGACACGACGCGGGTCGCGAGCAGGGAGTGCCCGCCAAGGTCGAAGAAGTCGTCGGTCACGCCGACCCGATCCAGACCGAGGACCTCGGCCCAGATTCCGACCAGGAGTTCCTCAGTGGGGGTCGAGGCCTCTGCGAACCCGGCGGCCAGGTCGGGGCGGACGCCGTCGGGGGCCGGCAGGGCTTTGCGATCGACTTTGCCGTTGGGGGTGCGAGGGATCGCAGATATCTCGACGAACACCGCAGGAATCATGAAGTCCGGAAGCCGGCGGCCGGTGAAGGCTCGCAGCTCACTGACAGCGGGAAGCCCGGCGCCCGGGAGGGCGGGGACCAGGTACGCGACCAGGCGTCGATCACTGCCATCACCATCGGCGACCATCACAGCGGACGACACGCCGGGATGGGTGGCCAGCACAGCCTCGACCTCGCCCGGCTCGATCCGGAAGCCGCGCACCTTCACCTGGTCGTCGACCCGGCCCAGGAACTCGACCAGACCATCGGCACGCCACCGAGCCCGATCACCGGTCCGATACATCCGCGAACCGTCGACGGCGAACGGATCAGCGACGAACCGCTCAGCCGTCAACGCTGAACGATTGCGGTAACCACGGGCCACTCCGCTGCCCGCGATATAGAGCTCGCCCGGCACACCCACGGGCACCGGGCTCAAAGACTGGTCCAGCACATACAAACGGGTATTCGGCAGCGGAGTGCCGATGGGTACCGGACCCGAACCGACAGTGTCGAGGTCGAGAACCGTGGCGGCGGCGCCGATAGTTACCTCGGTCGGGCCGTAGTGGTTGACGACCTGACGGTCCCCGCCCAATTTGAAAAGCGAACGGACCAGGTCCGGCGAAGCCGCCTCGCCGCCGAGAATCAGGGTTCGAGTAGGCAGTAGATCCGCGAGGTTGTCCTGGGCTGCGAGCGCCGCCAGATGCGAGGGAACGATCTTTAGATAGTCGACATCAGCACCCTGCACATCGGCTGAAATCCGTAGACAGCCACCGGTGGCCAGACAGGTGAAGACCATGGTGTTGGCGAAGTCCGTCACCACCGACTGCACCAGTCCGTAGCTACGCCCTACACCGCCAATACCAACCCGATCGGCGACGCCGGAGATGTAGTCGACCAAGCCGCGATGCGTGACCTGCACACCCTTCGGCCGACCGGTCGAGCCGGAGGTATAGATCACGTACGCGACCTGATCCGGCAGCACCGGCGCATCAAGCGCCACGGAGTCCTGTGCCTCGATCAGCATCCGAGTCATCAGGTCATCCAGCACGATGATCGGAATACGACCCGCAGGCAGATCACCGACCGCATCGGCACTCCCCAACACCACCGACACACCACCATCAGCCAGCAGAAACGCCAACCGATCCACCGGATAACTCGGATCCAGCGGCAGATACGCACCCCCGGCCTTCCACACCGCCAAAATCGACACCATCAGATCGGCACCAGGGTGCTGACACAGACCCACCACCGTCTCCGCACCGACACCCGACGCCCGAAGATGCCGCGCCAACCGGTTCGACGCCGCCTCCAACTCCCCATACGTCAACGACGCGTCACCGAACTCGACCGCCACCGCGTCCGGACGCTCGACCGCCTGCACGGCGACCAGCTCATGCACCCCGGCCACGCCAGGAACCGGCACGGCGGTCTCGTTCCATCCGCTCAACACCCGGCGCTCGTCCACGGTCAGAACCGGCAGCTCCGAGATCCGCAGCCCCGCTTCGCCGGCCACCGCGTCCAGCAGCGACGTCAGATGCCCGGCCATCCGTTCCACCGTCGACCGGTCGAACAACGCGGCAGCGAACTCCAACGCCGCCGCCAAGGCGCCGCCGTCGTCGGTGAACATCAGCCGCAGGTCGAACTTGGCCCGGACGACGCCGCCCGGCACCGCCTCGCCCGACACCGCCTCGTCCGGCTCGGCCACGTCGTAGTTGAACATGACCTGGAACAGCGGTGTCCGGGACCGGTCGCGGTCCACGCCCAGGGCCTCCACCAGGCGCTCGAACGGCAGGTCCTGGTGGTCGTAGGCCTCCAGGCCGGCCCGCCGGACCCGCACCAGCAGTTCGGCGAAGGTGGGATCGCCGGCGAGGTCGGTCCGTAACGCGAAGGTGTTGACGAAGAACCCGATCAGGTCCTCGATCTCGGCCCGGTTCCGGTTCGCGACCGGCGTGCCGACCACGACGTCGTCCTGGCCGGAATAACGCGACAGCAGCGCGGTCCAGGCCGCGAACAGGGTCATGAACATCGTGACGCCGTGCTCGCGGGACAGCTCACGCAGGCGCTCGGCGGTCTGCGCGCGGATCCGGAACTCCACCAGGCCGCCGTCCGCCGAGCGGACCGCCGGGCGGGGCCGGTCGGTCGGCAGCTCCAGCACCGGCGCCCCGGCCAGCCGGTCCCGCCAGTACGCGAGCTGATCCGCGAGCACCGATCCGGTCAGCCGGTCCCGCTGCCACAGTGCGAAGTCCGCATACTGCACGGCCAGGGGCGCCAACGGCGAAGGCGCTCCGGCGCGGAACGCTTCGTAGAGCACTGTCAGCTCACGACGCAGGATCCCGGCCGACCATTCGTCCGAGACGACATGGTGCATGCACAGGCTCAGCACATGCTCCTGCGCGCCGAGCCGCAGCAGCGTGCCACGGATCAGCGGCCCGGCGGCCAGGTCGAACGGCGTCGCCAGATCTGCCGCGATCACACCGCCCGCCGCCGAGAGCGGATCGGCCGCGCCGCTGACATCCGATTCCGCCAGTGCGAGCCCGGCGGGTGGGTCAATGACCTGATAGGCGACGCCGTCCGGCCCGGGGACCAGGCGCGTCCGCAGCACCTCGTGCCGCGACACCACCGCGTCCAACGCCGCTCGCAACGCCTCGACGTCCAACGCCCCGGTCAGTCGCAGGCGCATCGGCACGTTGTACTCGACCGATCCGGGTTCCAGCTGGTCCAGGAACCACAGGCGCTGCTGGGCGAACGACAGCGGCAGCGGCACCGAGGCCAACACCGGCGACGACACCGCGCCGTCGCGCGCCACCGGCACGATCGGCGGCGCCGCAGGGCCCGAGCCGGCGTCGTCGGCGCGCGCCGCCAGGTCGGCGTCGACGACGGCGGCCAGACTGGCCACTGTCGGACTGTTGAAGACCGAGGCCAGCCGCACTTCGGCACCGAACACGGCCCGGATCCGCGAGACCACCCGCGTCGCCGACAACGAGTGGCCGCCGAGCTCGAAGAAGTCGTCCCCGACGCCGATCCCGTCCAGGCCCAGAACCTCGGCCCAGATGCCGGTCAGGTGCTCCTCGGTGGGGGTGGAAGGCGCCGTGAAGGCTTCGGCCAGCTCGGGCCGGACGCCCTCCGGGGCCGGCAGGCTGTTGCGATCCACTTTCCCGTTCGGCGTCAACGGAAGAGTCGCCAGTTCCACGAACGTTGCCGGAACCATGTACTCCGGCAACCGTCGGCCGGCGAACCCCCGCAGCTCGTCGATCGACGGAAGAGACTCCCCCTCGGCCGGCACCAGATAGGCGACCAGCCGTTGGGCGTCGTCCCGTCCGAAGGCGGCCACCACCGCCGCCGCGATGTCCGGACGGGCGGTCAGCACCGCTTCGATCTCGCCCGGCTCGATCCGGAAGCCGCGGATCTTCACCTGGTCGTCGGCGCGGCCCAGGAACTCCAGCCGGTCGTCGGGGTCCCGGCGGACCAGGTCGCCGGTGCGATACATCCGGGAGCCGTCGGACGCGAAAGGGTCGGGGAGGAACCGCTCGGCGGTCAGCGGCGCACGACGGCGATACCCGCGGGCCAGAGTCGGCCCGCCGATGTACAGCTCACCCGCCACACCGACCGGCACCGGGTTCAGACGTGCGTCCAGGACATAGATGCGGGCATCGCCGATGGACTGCCCCAGCGACACCCGATCGCCGGCGACCATCTCAGCACACGAAGACCAGATGGTCGTCTCGGTCGGCCCGTACATGTTCCACAGCTCGGCACCGGACATCAGCAGGCTGTCGGCAAGGTCCGCGGGCATCGCCTCGCCGCCGCACAGGACGCGCAGGCCCGGCGTCGGGGACCAGCCGTCGTTCACGAGCATCCGATACGTGGACGGCGTCGCCTGCACCCAACTGGCACCCGCAGAAGTCAGCAGCTCCGGCAACTCCCTCGGAGATCCGGCGACTACCACGCGGGCCCCGACCGTCAGCGGTCCGAACAGTTCCAGAGCGGCGATGTCGAACCCGAACGTCGTCACGGCCACTGCGACGTCGTCGACGCTCAGTCCCGGACGGCGCGTGGCCGAGGACAACACGTGCGCCAGCGAACGATGGGAAACGACCACGCCCTTGGGGCGTCCCGTCGATCCCGAGGTGTAGATGAGGTAGGCGGCCTGATCCGCGACCACCGGTATTCGCGGAGCGTCCGACGGCCCGGCGGCGATCCGGGCCGCGACCTCGGGATCGTCCAGCCACAGCACGGGGAGATCGGAATCCGAAGCCTGATCCCGCGACCGCCATGGCGTGCCGACGGCATGCTGCCCGACCACCGAAGACGCGCCGGAATCAGCCAGCATGAACGAGAGCCGGTCCATCGGATAGGCCGGATCGAGCGGTAGGTACGCGCCCCCGGCCTTCCACACCGCCAACGCCGACACGACCAGGTCGACACCGCGTCCCAGGCACAGCGCCACCACGGTCTCCGGGCCGACGCCCCGGCCGCGGAGCTCGTGCGCCAGCCGGTTCGACGCCGCGTCCAGCTCCGCGTACGTCATCGAGACGCCGCCACTCACCACGGCGACGGCGCCCGGGCGCTCGGCGGCCCGCGCCGCGATCGACAAGTGTGGAGGTTGTGAGGACTCTGCGTCATTCCACGTGCGGTGTGAATCCACGTCCAGCTCCTGAGCCGACGCCGCTTTCGTCAGCGTCCGCGTAGTCGTCCGTATCGTGCGTGTCGCCGGTGTCGCTGGTACCACTGGTGTCGCTTATGTCGCTTATGTCGTCTACGTCGTCTATATCGGTTTCGGTGAAGACGCTCGCCTGGATCGCGAACAGCTCGGCGTAGAGACCGTCGGCCGCCATCAGGGAACTGTGAGTGCCCTGCTCGACGATCTCGCCGTCGCGGAGGACCACGATGTGGTCGGCGGTCCAGACGGTCGCGAAGCGGTGCGAGATGAGCAGGACGGTGCGGCCGTGGTAGAGCTCTCGGACGCTGTCGAACAGTGCCCGTTCGGCGCGGACGTCCAGGGAGGCAGTGGGTTCGTCGAGGATCACCAACGGTGCGTCGCGGAGGAAGGCGCGGGCCAGGGCGACCCGCTGCCACTGGCCGAGGGAAAGGTCCTGACCCGCGCCGAACTGCGGGGACAAGATGGTGCGGTAGCCCTCCGGGAGGCGGGAGAGGAACTCGTCGGCGCCGGCGGCTATAGCGGCGGTGCGGACCGGCTCGAAGTCGGGGTCGCCAGTGACCGCGCCGATCCGGATGTTCTCCTCGGCGGTGAGGGCATAGCGGATGAAGTCCTGGAACAGGACCGCGACCGACTCGCGCCAGGTTTCCTGGTCGACCGTGCGCAGATCGGTGCCGTCGACGCGCACCGCGCCGGACTCCGGCGCGTACAGGCCGGCGAGCAGTTTGGCCAGCGTGGTCTTGCCCGAACCGTTCTCGCCTACCAGGGCCACCACCTGGCCGGTCTGGATCCGCAGGTTGATCTCGTGCAGGGCGCGGCGCTGGGCGCCGTGGTAGGTGAAGGACACGTCGTCGAGCTCGATGGCTTCGAAGCCGCGCGGCAGCGCCCGGCCCGCACGGTTGCGGATCAGTGTCGGCTGGAGGGCCAGGAACTCGTCGAGGTCGCCCATCAGCGGCGCGGACTCGAAGAAGTCGGTGGTCAGCGTCATCGAGTCGAAGACCTTCTGGCTGAACAGCAGCAGGGCGCCGGCCGCCGTGGCGGTCTGGGCCAGGGTCAGGTAGTGCCGGCGGTTGAGCTCCACCAGGACCGTCGCGGACAGCGCGATCACCACGCTGCTGCCCACCGAGGACAGGACCGACCAGCGGAAGCGCCGCCTCAGGGTGGCGCGCAGCAGGTCCAGGCGCTGGTTCATCAGCGTGTGCCAGGTCCCGGACAGGTAGCCGGCCAGGTTGAAGGCGCGGATCTCCTTCGCCGGGTCGCGCGTGGTCAGCAGGCCGAACAGATAGGTCCGGCTGCGGTCGGTCGCGGTGGTCTTGCGGACGAAGCCGAAGTACTGGTCGCCGCCGCGGGTGCCGCCGTACCAGATCGGGACCACCACCAGCGCCACGCACACCGCGAGCACCCATTGCACGGTGAGCAGCGCGATCCAGATGGAGACCAGGGCGACGGCGGTCTGAACGATCGTGACCAGGCTCTGCACCATCCGGGACGGCCGGGTCTGGGCGCTGGTCGCGGCCCGTTGCAGGCGGTCGTGGAACCGGGAGTCGTCGAAGTCCGACAGGTCGGCCAGGCACGCGACCTTCAGCACCTCGCCGCAGACGTGGATGGCGGTCAGCTCGCTGAGCACCACCTTGCGGTTCGCGATGACCGCCTGGGTCAGGACACCGATCATGTTCGCGAACATGAAGATGACGATGTTCACGGCCAGGCCGGGGGCGTCCTGGCCGGCGTTGATCGCGATCAGGCCGGAGAGCATCTGCTGCGCCTGCCGGATCAGCACGAAGAATCCGAGCCCCTGGAGCAGGTCCATCACCATCACGATGACGAAGTCCCGGCGCCCGGCCGCCCAGATCAGGCGGATCGCGGCCAGGATGAGCCGGCCCATACTCCGTTTTCCTCGGGCGGCCCCGGGGTCCTGGGCCGAAACCAGATCTGCTGCACCGGTCATGGGCGGTCCACCTCGCTGACGAATGCCGACGCCGAGCGCTTCCGACGCCGCCAGCGCGGCCCGGCTCGGCTGTTCACATCCAGCGTCGCAGACGGCTCAGCCGGACTGCGGACTCCTGGTACCGGACAACCTCGATCGGTCCCGGAGCTCGAATTCCTTTTCCTGGTCGGTCATTGCACCACTGTCGGCAGATCACGGCGGATCGGTTGTTCGGTGGTCTGATGAAAACGCGCACCATCGAGTATGCGAACTCTCCGGATGTCGCAACTGTGCTAAGTCCTCGAACATCACGACGATTCTACGACGGCCTCGCGAGATCTCGGACTGTCGGCGGTATACCGGCGGTGCATGGGCGATCGCGGTTCATGATCGCGTCGGTAGCACCTTGATCGCCTTGCCGACGCGTACCTTCTCACCTGGTGTTCAGCTGCGCCACGGCGGCATTGGATCACCAAGGTGGATCTTTTGCGGCGCGGCTCGCAAGGCCTGTCAATGCTGCGTCTTTGGTGCGCCGGCACCGCCGCCAATGCCGCGTAGACACAGCTCCAAAACCACGCCGAGGGCGGACGAGACGCTTCGCCCACCAGCGGCGATCGGCATTGACCAGCCACGTCACCGGAATACTTTGGCCGAATGTCGGCAAAGGCTGGCCGAGACCATCGAATCCTGATAGAAATCTGGGCAGGCGCACAATTGTGTGCAAGAAACCTATGTGCCGAAACGCCGAAGCCATCGGGGAGAGGAGAGCCGACGATGCCGATCCCGAGCATCGGCTCCCACTCGCTGGTGGTGTTCCTGTGCCAGCTCAGTGTGCTGCTGGCGGCGGCGCTCTGTCTCGGCCGCCTCGCCGTGCGGCTGGGAGCGCCGACCCTGGTCGGCGAGCTGTGCGCGGGTGTCGTGCTGGGCCCCTCCCTGCTGGGCTGGGCGGCCCCCGGGGTGTCGCACTGGCTGCTCCCCCGGGACGCGAACCAGTTCCATCTCCTGGACGCCGCGGGCGAACTCGGGGTCGTGCTGCTGGTCGGGATCTCGGGCGCGCACATCGATCTGGATGCTGTGCGCCGCCAAGGACGGACCGCGGCGCTGTACGGGGCCGGAGGACTGGTGGTACCGCTGCTGGCCGGCTTCGGCACCGGATTCCTGGTCCCGGCCTCGCTCGCCGGAGCCCACGCTCCCGACCGGCGGGTGTTCGCGCTGTTCATCGGGATCGCGCTGTCCGCCAGCGCCATACCGGTCATCGCCAAGGCGCTGCTGGAGATGGGCCTCATGCACCGCGACGTGGGGCAGCTGATCATGGCCGCGTCGGCGCTGGACGACGTCTGCGCCTGGATGGGACTCTCACTGGTCTCGGCGATGGCGACGACCGGCCTGCACGGCTGGGCCACGGTGCGCGACGTCGCCTGGCTGGTCGGCATCATCGTGGCCGCGCCGCTGCTGCGGCCCGTCGTCCGGTGGGTACTGCGGCGCGCCGCCGGCGCGGGCGACCCGCACGTGACGCCGGCCGCCATCACGGTGCTGGTGTTCGCGGGCAGCGCCGCGACGCAGGCGCTCGGCTTCGAGGCGATCCTCGGGGCGTTCGCCGTCGGGCTGGTCATCGGCTCGTGCCCGGAGTTCGAACCGGCCGGGATGGCGCCGTTGCAGAACATCACGGTGGCGGTCCTGGCGCCGCTGTTCTTCGCGACCGCGGGGCTGCGCATGGACCTGACCGGCCTGCGGCATCCGGCCGTCCTGGGCGCCGGAGCGCTCATCGTCGCCGTGGCCGTCGTCGCCAAGGTCACCGGCGCCGGCCTCGGGGCCTGGCTGGGCCGCCGCCCGCGCTGGGAGGCGCTGGCCGTCGGCGCGGGGCTGAACTGCCGGGGCGTGGTGGAGGTCGTCATCGCGATGGTCGGACTACGGACCGGCGTGCTGTCCACCGCCGGCTACACGGTCATCGTGCTGGTCGCGATCGTGACCTCCGTGATGGCGCCGCCGACGCTGCGCCTGGCCGTCTCCCGCCTGCCCCGGTCGGCCCGGGAGGCCGACCGGGAGCGGCGCTGGGACGGCCTCGTCGGCGCCGCCGCGAGCAGCGGGAAGGGCGAGCAGCCGGTTTGAGCGGTGCGACAAGACAGAGTGCACGCCAAAGACAGAGTGCATGCCGAAGACAGAAGGCACGCCCACGAAGACAGAGTGCACTCCTGCGAAGACAGAGTTCTGTCATGCTCTGTGTGCGGGATGCGCCGAGAGTGCCGCGGCGGCCACGGTCCGTACCGGACCCGGACCGCCGCGGCCACCGCCTGGAAGGAGGCGATCGATCATGATCGAGGCTGACGGCCTCACCAAGCGCTACGCCGACAAACTGGCCGTGGACCACCTGTCGTTCACCGTGACGCCCGGGCGGGTCACCGGTTTCCTCGGCCCGAACGGCGCCGGGAAGTCGACCACGATGCGGCTGATCCTCGGCCTGGACCGCCCGACGGCCGGATCGGTGACGGTGAACGGCCGGCCGTTCTCCGCCGCCGACAACCCGATGCGGGAGGTCGGGGCGCTGCTGGACGCCAAGGCGATCCACGGCGGCCGCTCGGCCTACCACCACCTGCTGTGCCTGGCCCAGACCAACGACCTCCCGGCCCGCCGGGTCGGCGAGGTGCTGGAGATGGTCGGCCTGACCGAGGTGGCCCGCAAACGCTCCAAGGGCTTCTCCCTGGGCATGGGCCAGCGGCTCGGCATCGCCGCGGCCCTGCTCGGGGACCCCAAGGTGCTGATGTTCGACGAACCGGTCAACGGCCTGGACCCCGAGGGCATCCTGTGGATCAGGAACCTGATGAAGGCGCTGGCCGCCGAGGGCCGCACCGTGTTCGTCTCCAGCCACCTGATGTCCGAGATGCAGCACACCGCCGACCACCTGCTGGTCATCGGCCGCGGCCGGCTGATCGCCGACTGCACCGTGGAGGAGTTCATCGAGCAGAACTCCGAACAGCAGGTCCGGGTCCGCACCCCGGACACCGCCCGGATGGCCGAGCTGGTCACCGCCGCCGGCGGTCGCGCCACCACCGACGGCCCCCGGCTCCAGATCTTTCGGCTGCCGGTGGAACGGGTCGGCGACCTGGCGTTCGAGAACAACATCCGGCTGCACGAACTCACCGCGTTGCAGGCCTCGCTGGAGGAGGCGTTCATGGAACTCACCAAGGAGGCCGTCGAGTACCACGCGGCCGTCCCGGCCGGCGCGCCGGCGATCGAGGAAGCCGGAAAGGTGGAGTCCTGACATGACGACGACCACGGCCGCCGCCCTGCCGCCCGCCACCCGCCGCTCCGGCCTGCCCGGCGCCCTGCGCTCGGAGTGGACGAAGATCCGCTCCGTCCGCTCGACCGTCTACACCCTGGCGACCACGTGTGTCGTCACCATCGGCATCAGCGTCCTGTTCGCCTGGGGCCAGTCGGAGAGCACCAGCAAACAGGATCTCGCCGACTTCGACCCGGTGCGGATGTCGATGTTCGGCATCGTCTTCGGCCAGCTGGTGATCGTGGTGATCGGCGTGATGACGCTGTCCAGCGAGTACTCCACCAACATGATCCGCACCTCGCTGTCCGCCATGCCGCGCCGCGGCGTCGTCTACAGCGCCAAGCTGCTGGTCTTCACCGCCGTGGCACTGGTGACAGGCATGTTCTGCAGCTTCACGTCGTACTTCATCGGACAGATCTTCTTCCGGACCGTGCACATCCGCGAGTTGCAGGGCAACGCGCGCCATGTCATCGCCGTGCGCGACCTGTCCACCACCCTGTCCACGCCGCACGTGCTCCGGGCAGTGATCGGCGGCGGCCTGTACCTAACGGTCAGCGCCCTGCTGGCATTCGGCCTGGCCGCGCTGCTGCGCCACACGGCCGGCGCCATCACCGCCTCCATCGGCGCACTGTTCGTGACCTTCATCATGACCCAGTTCCTGCCGCACGACTGGGCGGCGAAGGTCGACAAGTGGGTCCCGTTCCTGGCCGGCAGCCAGATCTGGGGCGTCCGGAAGCTCGGCGGGTCCGATATTCCGATGTTGTCGCCGTGGACCGGATTCGCGATGTTCGCCGCGTATGCCGCGGTCGCGATCGCTTTCGGGGCTGTGCTGTTCCGGAGGCGGGACGCGTAGGGGGAAGCGAAGAAGGCAGCGCTCGCCGCCAAAGGGTCGCGGCTCAGCGCACAGGCGACGCTGCCGCTGCCGGGCGGAGGCTGCTGACCTGCGGCAATTCGATACGCTTCCGCTATGGGCATACTGCACGACTACTTCCGGGCACCCGACCTCTCGGCCGCGATCGAGTGGTCCGTCGGCCCGGACGGCGATTGGCGCCGGCACTCCGGGACCGGGCTGGAGGACAATGGCGCGGATTGGTTCGACGCCAAGGGCCTCGACCCGGATGTCGTGCTGGGACAGCTCGTGGCCTTCGCGGTCGGCGCCCCGCTCGACGTTCAGGCCTCCGCTTCCGCACCTGTCCTGGTCTGGCCCGATGCGCAAGCGTGGCCCCCGGATGAGGACCGCCCCGGGCAGGAATCGCCGTGGGAAACCGGCCTGCTCCTCCAGCGGCTGCCGGACAAGTGGGTCACCGATCTGGCCGAGATCGATGACGAGCATATGCCCATGATCGCCCTGCAATGGATGGATATTCCCGAAGCGCCGTTCTCCGGCTTCACCGTCGCCCAGGAGACCGTCGACCGGTTCCGCGCCCTGGCCCGACGGACCCGGGACCACGGCCACGGCCTGTATTGCTTGACCGTCGTCTGACCCGGTCGCGGCCCCTCAAACGAGCTGCTCCACTGCCCTGTGCAGCTGTGAGACGTGCTGCTCGCTCTCGGGCTTCATCAGAACACTGCGTAGCACGCGTGCGCCGTCGGCGTCGCGGCCGACTTCGGGGTGGCGGCGGGCGAAGGCGGCGGACGAGACACGCAGTGTGCTGAGGAAGACGGGGTCCGGGGCTGCCATGCCTTGGGCCAGGATCCGGGCCGAGGCTTGGTCGATCCCGGACAGGGTCGGGGGTTCCAGGGCCGGGAAGTAGGAGACGATGTCCAGTTCCGGGCGTTGGTAGAGCGTCAACGTCGCGCAGGAGTCGATCAGCTCCGCCCAGCTGAGCGCGGCCCGGCGGCCGGCGGCCAGGACACGTCCGAGTCCGTCCGGGGTGGGCGGCAGCAGCTGGAAGGTGAGCCACAGCGCGGCAGCCGAGGCGCCGGCACGCGAGCACTCCAGGCTGATCTCACCGAGGTGCAGCTCGGTCGACGTGAAGTAGGTATAGGGCGAATCGTGCACATAGAAGCGCCCGGCCTCGGGATCGCGGAAGATCACCGCACCGCAGCCATAGGGCTGCAAGCCGTGCTTGTGGGGGTCGATCACCACCGAATCGCAGTCCGCGATCGCCTGCCACGGCCGCGGATCGAGTCCTTCTGGGCCCTCGGCCCCGGCCAGCAGCCGAAAGAAGCCGCCATACGCTGCGTCCACATGCACCCGCACTCCATGCCGACGGCACAGCGTGAGCGCCTCGTGCACCGGATCCACCGCTCCCAGGCCAGTGGTGCCAACGGTGAGGACGACTGTGCCCACCCGACCGGCGCTCAACACCGCTTCCAACGCCTCCATGTCCATGCGGCCGAGCTCATCGACCGCAACGGCATAGCCCCGCAGGCCAAGGACTCCGCACATCCTGGCGTGGGTGTAGTGGGCCTCGGCACTGTATGCGACGCCCAGATCGGGGTGATGCTCGCGCGCCACGTACAACGCCTCCAGGTTGGCAATGGTGCCGCTACTGGTGAGGTGGCCCAAGTGGGTGGAGAAGCCGAACATCGCAGCAAGCTGTGACACGACCTCGCGTTCCATGGTCGCCGTCGCGGGACCGCCGTCCAGGGCGTGGTTGTTGGGGTTGATCAGCATCGCGGCGAGGTAGCCGACCACGGCGGCCGGGTGCGGCGGCTTGAGCATCTGGCCGGCGTAGCGCGGATGGAAGAACGGATAGTTCTCCCGCAGCCGATCGGCCAACGCGGCGAACGCGGGCGCGAATGCTTCGTCGGGCACGTCGAGCGTTGGATGCGGCTGATAGGGGCCGAAGCCGTCGGACCACGTCCGAACCGCCCGCGCCGCCTCGCCCAGCCACCGATCCAGGTCCATCTGTCCTCCGTCCGCTGTCCTGCTAGTGAATCCGTGGCAAGCGCGGTCGACGCCTCACCGCTTCCGGCTCGGATCGATACCCATCGTCATACTGCTCTCGACGACAGACCGAGTGTGTTTCGGGACGAAGCCGAGGCGGAGCAGACCCGCGGAGCCGCCATGGGGAAAGTACGAGTCCTGAGCCAGCAACGTGGGTTCCGCCCGGTCAGTGTTGTAGGGGGCGATCTTCGCCAACGCCCGCACGACGTCATCCGCGATGTACAGCTGACCGGTATGACAGCAATGCCCACCCCTGGCAACGCTCCTCTTTCGGTCCGCGATCTCACCGATCCGGACCTTGGTATGGATGTGCACTGCCCTGCCGTCGTACCAGCCGGGAATGATGGTCCTGAATCGGACGAATCCATCCCGGTCGGTCAGCTGCGTACCCCGCAGGAAGGTCTCGTGGTCGGTGGGTTGCTCATGAGGGATCTCGGCGGCCGGGTCGACCGGGCCGCTGACCGGGGCCACATCAGTGCTCTGTGGTCTGTCGCCAACACCGTTGCCGTCGCGGATATAGCCGGAGTACACCCCGAGGGCATCGCAATGCCAGATATCGACGGCGGCACCGCGCACCGGGGCGCAGCTCTGGACGTCGACGACTCGCAGCCGCAAATCCAACGGCACGCCGGCCTTGCCTCCGGTGATGTCCGTTCGCAGCAAGCCGGCATCGAGGTAGTAAGGGCCCTCAATCTGCTCCGGAGTGAGCGTCAGGCAGGTCGCGCCCGGGACGCCAACCGCCCGCGCTGAAGCAACCGCAGATCCGGAACCCATCGACGGCGCCAAAGCCGCCGCGGTCGCCATACCGCCGGCGAGCAGAACGGCCCGCCGCGACAACCCGTCGGGCGCCAAGGACGGCCGCCGGGTCTCGTCAGCGGACACCGCTGTGAACCACCCCGGATCGGCGCCTTCGGCGTCCTCGGCGTCCTCGCTCCTGACCATGTCGCCAGTCTACGAATCCTGCGAATATTGACGAAATGCGACATACCAGAGCGTGGAAGCTGTCAGCCAGTCGGCCCAGTTCCGGCCCGGAGCACAGCGAGCGAGCGACCGATCTGCACAACGTGATCCAAGGTCTTCTCGACCTGGACACTGTCAGTGCGCGGGTTGATGGTGCACATACGCAACACGGTCTCGCCACGGACCTGCGTCGTGGTGACCATGGCATATCCGGCATCGAGCACCGCGTTCGAGACCGCGCTCTGGAACGCGTCCAGCGTCGCACCGCGCTCCATGCCGGACGGCCGGAACCGGAAAGTGAAGATGCCCAGCTGGGGCGACGACGTCAGTTCGAGCTCGGGCTGCGCCTCGACGAGCGCGCCCGCGTGGTCGGCAAGTTCCATGCCACGCTCGACGGCCTCGCGGAAGGCCGCCGCACCGAAGGTCTTGAGCGAGAGCCACAGCTTCAGCGCACGCAGGCCACGAGTCTGCTGCGGTCCATAGTCGGAGAGATTGACCTCCGCCGCGTCCGGAACCGCCTTGAGCCCAGGCGTCGGTCCGGGGTTCGAGCTGGAAACCGGTTCGCCACCGGACTCAGTGACCGCCAGGTACCCGGTGTCGAGGAAGTGCCTGGCCAGGCCGAAGCTCTCCTTGAGCAACTCGGGGCGGCGCAGCAGGACACACCCGATCTCGTAGGGCTGGAACAGCCACTTGTGCGGATCGAGTGTGATCGAATCGGCCAGGTCCAGCCCGGCAAGCACCGCTCGTCCACGCGCAGTGATCGCGGCGGCCGCGCCAAACGCACCGTCGACATGCAGCCATAGCCCCTCCTGCTCGCAGAGCGCCGCAAGGTCAGCGAGCGGATCGATGGCACCGGTGCTCGTAGTGCCGGCTGTCGCGACCACCAGGAACGGACGCAGACCCGCAGCCCGATCGCGCCGGACCCGGTCAGCCAGAACTGCGGGGTCCATCCTGAGTCCGGCGTCCGGCTCCAGCGCGATGAGCTGATCACGGTTCAAGCCCAGAATGTGCAGTGCTCTGGCCACGGAAGGGTGCGCCTGCGTGGTGCTGTAAGCACGAGCTCCGGCCAGCACGCCATCGAGGCGATGGTCACGAGCCGCGGTGAGCGCGGTCAAGGTCGCGACCGAGCCGCCGGAGACGAACAACCCGCTGGTGTCCGGCCCCAAGCCCAGCAGTTCGCGCAGCCAGGCCAGGGTGGTCAGTTCGATCTGGGTCGGCCCGGCGCCGACCAACCAGGCGCCGGGCACGGAAAGGAACGCGGCGACGAGCGCGTCAGCCAGCACCGCCGGAAAGTTGCCCGCACAGGGGACGAAGGAGAAGCACCGCGGATGGTCGGAATGCATCCCCACACCCAGGCCCGTGCGATCGCGGGCAAGACGATCGAGCAGGGCGACGAGATCATCGCCCTGCTCAGGCAGCGGCTCGCGCCACACCCGCTCCAGATCCTCCCGGCGTCCGCGCACCAGAACCGGGCCGTTCGCGCCCGCCTGAAGCCGTTCCACGATCACGTCGATCGCTCGTCGGCCGGCTCGCGACATCTCCTCCTCAGTCAGTGAAAGCGGCTGCCGGTCGGCGAGACCGACAGGCTCGGTGGCCTCGGTGGCTTCCGCGCCCTCGGCGGCCTCGCGAACCGCGACAGGCACCGGAACCTCAATGCTCATGGAACGATCCTCCGTCGTGTCGGTCACGCATATAGATATATTCATGGGAAATTGTCCACTATCAGTGGGAATGGTAACGGGTGTCGAGCCCGTGGAAGGCGGTATACCTGTCGATGGTCCTGGCCACCCGGCGGCTTCCGCTTCTCATGCCTGGCTCCGTCCCGAGCCTCGGGTCATGGCAAGACGCCGTTCAACGACTCGAAGCGGCGGGTCTCGTTCCAGCCACGTTGGCGCGTGAGCAGGCAGAGCGTGCCCAGATCCGCTCGCTGCTCGCCGTGCGGCTGGCCGGATTCCAGTCGCTCCCCCAGCAGGAGCCCGCGACGCCCTCCGCCCTGGAATGCGGGCCCGACGACATGGACACGTTCTTCGGCGTCCGTCGAGTACCCGGCAGCGATGCGGCTGTCTTCCTGCTCGGCTTCCTCGTCACCCACCTCGACGCCGTGGATGACGCCGCCTGGGCAGGCACGTCCATCAGCGCGTCGGACTGGGAAGTGTTGAGACGCGGAGTCCACGTCGTGTTCGGCGCGGCGGCACCGGGTTCGAGAGTGGAGAACACCGCACGCGATCGCACACCGCCTCCGGATATCGACGGGCATACAGCCTTCGCACGGTGGAAAACCGGCCATCGGATGTTCTACGTCATTACGCAGGGGATCTCCTGTGCCCTCATCGCAACCGCTCACGCGGCAGCGCGCGGCAACGCAATCGCTACCCGCGCCGCGCTGGAGGCCGCCACCGCGCTGAGCCGGAGCGCGGCAGTCGCAATACGGTTCACAGCCGACTTCCCCGCCGAGGTCTACCGAACTGCTGTGCGCCCTCGCATGACGCCTCCGCACGCGCCGCCAGGGTTCAGCGGACTCGCCGGACGCGACCATCGCGAACTCGTCCGTGTCTATCGGACCGTCGGGCCAGTCATCGCGACCCTGGACCGCGAGCAGTTCGCGGCGTCGGAGTTCCGCGCCGCCACCGACGAGATGTTCGCTGCTCACCAGGCAGTGTGCTGCGAGTTCGTCGGGCAGCGGGATCCCAGCCTGCTGACACGGTCCCAGGGCCAGACCGCCGTCCATGTCCTGGCGGGGCTGATCCGCAACCGCCGTGGCCTGCTCCGAGCCGAAGTACCGCGCCAGTCCACTGGCGGCTCCTTGTTCGAAGCAAACCCGTTCCGGCATCCGCAGAACGAAAACATTCCCCGCTAAATCGTGTCATGCGCTTCTTGATCGCCCCGGCTTGCTACTACTTGGTGCCATGACCAACAGCTCGGCGACCGGCTCGCCGTCCCACGGCGCGGTGCCCCTTGGCTCGGGACTCGCCGCGTTGCGCGAAGCAGTGGACGAGGTGTGGTGGTACGACCGCTCCGATTTCATCGGCGCACCCTGCGCAGGACTTCTGCCATCGATGACGTTCGAATATCGGCCGTATCGCGAAGACTCCTACGAAGAAATGCCCAGCGGTCCAGCGCCGCAGTCCTACCCGCGCCGGGTCGGCGCGACGTTCGCTCCGGAGCACGGCGACGGTGCTCACGCATGGGCTCGGCAACGCGGGCTCCGGCTCGCCGCACCCGATCTCAAGGCCACGGACCGGGCCGCGGACAAGATCACCGCGGTCCAACTGTTCGCGACGGCGCAGGTGCCGACGCCAGAACACAGCATCATCCCGCCTGACCGGCACGATCGGACGCCCTCGGCATGGGAGGCGTTGGGCGCGGGAGCACCGCTGGTGGTGCAACGGCGCGCCAACAACCTCGTCGGCCGAGGCACCCGCCTGGTGGAGTCCGCCGATGCCTACGACGCCTGCCTGCGCGACTGGTCCGGCGAGACGTTGAAGGCGACCCGCTACATCCACGGACTCGCACTGACGGTGAGCGGCTGCGCGGGTCCGGACCGGACGGTCGTCTCCGGCATCTCGCACCAACTGGTCGGCGTGCCGGACCTCGTCGACTCCTGGGGCGCCCACTGCGGCAACCAGCTCGTCGGGCCGGACCATCTGCCTCCGGGGGTATACGAGTCCTGCCAGGACACCTGCCGGCGCGTCGGCGACGTGATGCGCGCCGAAGGCTTCCGAGGCGCGTTCGGGATCGACTTGGTGAGCGACGGCCATCAGGCCTTCGCCATCGAGGTCAATCCCAGGTTCCAGACGGTGGTCGGACTGGTGCAGGCCGCGGAGGTCGCCGCCGGGGTCTTGCCGACGCTCGGCACCCACCTGCTGTCCTTCGTGACGGACGCGTTGCCGGAGCCCACACCGGCTGCCGCCGTCCCCCCGGCGGTCAGTCAGATGGTCGTGCACGCACCACAGAACGGCGTGCTGACGCGAACCGTCGCCGAAGGCTGTTACCGGCAGACGGGATGCGGACTGAGGGCCGTCGAGCGACGCCCGCTCGCAGAGCTCGGCGACGACGAAGCGCTGATCTGGCCCCACGCCCGAGTCGGCGACCGCGTCGAGCGCGGCGACGAAGTCGCGCTGATCCAGGTCAGCGGACATGTGGCGGACATCGCGATCACTCCGACGCTCAGCGAGCGGGGGCGCTCGTGGCTCGACGCGGTCGCCGCGCAGACCGAATTCGGGCCCTGATTACGCTCTCGACCGGGCTGGGTGCGATCTCGACCAGGCTGGATGCGCTCTCGGCCAGCTGGATGCGCACTCGACCGGCTGGTGCGACACCGGAATCGCCCCTGACGCGCGCCGCGTCACAGGACGCTCATTCGCTGATCCTTGGACAGCACGTAGAAGCCGAAGCGCCAGATCGGCCGCATACCCTCGTAGAACTCCTGGAAGGAGATGAGCCGGTCGCCATGGTCGTAGCGGCGCAGGTACTTGTCGGCCTCGCTCTCCGGCAAGCCCCAGCCCAGCAGCAGGAGCCGTAGCTCGAAGACGTCAATGGCGCCGCTGCGGTCCAGGTCCAGCTCCTCGAACACCGTCCGGGCCGCCTCGTGATCCGTCGCGGCGGTCGGCGGCTCCGCGTTGTCCGCCCGGTTGCGAACGCCGTGGACCTGGTACAGGTGGGAGTAGAAGGCGTCGAAGGTGACGTGGCCGTACTCACCGTGCCGGTTGACGAACGTACGGATGAACTGGGGTGAGAGCTTCCACTCGCCCATCAGCCTGGCGGTCTCCGCCAGATCCAACGCCCCGTTGCCGTCGGTGTCCAGGCGGTCGAACAGCGCCCGCGCGGCGGCCTGTTCGGAGGCGTGCTCTCCGTCGTCGGTCATCTCGGCCCAGGCCTCGCGAACGCCGTCGTTGATCAGGGCTTCGCGCTCCTTCTCGGTGGTGAAGTCCTCGAACTCGGCCGCGGACGGCTTCATGACCGCCTTGTACAGAGCCAGATGCGCCAGCACGAAGCCGACCAGGAGCAGGTTGCCGGCCACACCGATGACACCGGGAACGACCACGAAGCCGGAGAACATCACGGCCACCGAGTACCTGGTGTCGGGAAACAGATCCAGGTAGTTGAAGATACCGATGAACACGCGGACCCAGACATAGACGTTCAGGGCCAGGAAGGTGTTGACGATCCACACCGTCGAAGACGGGTTCAGCAACAAGTTGACCGCGCAGAAGGCGTGCAGACTGATGACGAAGATATATCCCGGAAGCATGATCGCCTTCGCGCCGAAGACGATCGAGGTCTGATACAGCGCCGAGGGCACATGGCCGCACAGCGCGGCAACCGCCATCACCGTCGCCGGGATCACCGGATCGGGGCTGGAGTAGGCGACGATCCCGGCCGCCAGCTCGACCATGCCGCTCACCACGTGCACCCGCACCGCGAACTTCCGCTCGCGCAGCATCAGGAACTTCGGATGCGGCGGCGTGGTCAGGTGGTAGTGGATGATGAAGACGTTGAAGAACGCTGACATGGCGCACAGCGCCAACCGCTCCCCCGCCATCCCGTCCTCGCCCCGCACGGCGAGCACAGCGAACAACGGGAGAGTCACCGCCAGCAAGGGCGCGACGACCAGCAGAAAGTATCGCGAGCGCATCATCTCCACCCGACCACGGTGCCAGAAGCGACAGCCGCCGACGGTCAATGCCCAGGCGGTCGGCGCCGATGCTCACCCGCTCGGACCAAGGCCGGCACCGTCCGAATCCGGAGTGCCGCACCGTCGCACCGCCTTATGCACGGCAGAATTGGCCCGTGCCCGCCGACCCGCCGACCGAACCCGCCGCCGACCGCACTGCCGACTCCGCTGCCGACCGCGACCCGGGTCGTTCCCGGGGGCCGTACGCCAAGAGCCGTCGACGCCGGGAGGAGATCCTCGACGCCGCGTTGGAGGTCTTCGCCCAGTCCGGCTACCGGGCCGGCTCGATCAGCGAGATCGCCGAGCGGGTGGGGATGAGCCGGGCCGGGCTGCTGCACCACTTCGACAGCAAGAGCACGCTGCTCACGGCCGTCCTGGAGCACCGCGACGCGGTGTCCGGTCCGCTGCCCGCCGAGCCCGGGCAGGACCCGGGCGCCATACTGCGGGCGTTGGTCGCGCTGTCCGCCTACAACGCCGAGCACCGCGGCGTGGTCGAGCTGCACTGCGTCCTGTCCGCCGAGGCGACCACCGAAGACCACCCGGCGCGCGCCTACTTCGCCTCCCACTACGCGCGGCAGCGTGACGCGCTGACACAAGCTTTCGCAACGTACGCGGCGGCCGGGCGGCTCCGCACGGGTATGGAGCCCGGCGCCGCTGCGGCGGCCACCCTCGCAGCACTCGACGGCCTCCAGACGCAATGGCTGCTCGCGCCCGAGGCGGTGGACCTGCCGGCCGCGACCGCGCGGTTCCTGGGCCGGTTCGTGGGCGCCGACCACTGGTCCGGCGAGTAGAGTCGCATTCTGCTCCACGAGCTCACCAACCCACCCACTCGCCAGCTCACCAACGCACCTGTTCACCAGCTCGCCTGCTTCGCGGACGGATGACACGGACATGACAAAGGACGCGTCGGCTGACGACCGTGCCGCCGCGCGCCGTACCGCGCGCGGCACCGGCGCCAAGCGGGGCGCGTATGCCAAGTCCGCCGACCGCCGGACCGAGATCCTGGACGCCGCGTTGGAGGTGTTCGGCCGGACCGGGTACCGCAGCGGCTCCATCAACGAGGTGGCCGAGAAGGTGGGGATGAGCGAGCCCGGGCTGCTGCACCACTTCACCAGCAAACGAGCGCTGCTCACGGCCGTGCTGGAACGCCGCGACACGCTGGGCGCCGAGCGGGCGCAGGCGCTGCACGGCGCGGACCTGCTGCTCGGCCTGGTCGTCCAGGCCGCGGACAACGCCCGGCACCGCGGCATCGTCCAGCTCTACACGGTGGTGGCTGGCGAGGCGACGTCAGCCGAACACCCGGCCCACGAGTATTTCACCGGCCGCTACCACTCCTTCGCGGCCATCGTCCGCCGAGCGTTGGAGGAGGTCGAGGCCGTCGGCGGCCTGGCCGCCGACGCGTCGGTGACCGACGAGACGGCGACGATCATCGCCATCATGGACGGGCTCCAGGTGCAGTGGCTCCTGGACCCCGAGGCGGTCGACATGCCCGAGGTCCTGGAAGCCCAGATCGCGACGATCGTCGACCCGGAGGTCTGGGCGCGGGCGAAGCAGGACCGGGCCGCGCGCGTGGACGCCGCGGCCGGAGCCTTGGGTACCGGAGCCCCAGATACCGCCGAAGCCCCGGGTACCTCCGGTGCAACCGGTACCTCTGGTGCAAGCGGTACCTCCGACCTGCTCAGCGGCTAGGAATCGCCCGCGTAGCCGCAGCGCGAGCTCTCCGGTTTCGGAGTCGAAGACCGCGGCACGCATGTACGCCCGGACAGGCGGTGGAAAACGGTGGATGATCCGGAACTCCGTCGGATGGAGCAGCGCCGATCCGCACCGGTTCCGGGCGGCTCCGGTCACGCCAGGTTCCGGGCCTCGGTGTAGGCGTCGAGCAGCCGAGGCAGCGAATCGCCGGTGAACCCCAGCCCGAACACGGCCAAGGCACGCATGGGCATCGCGCCCACGGCCCGCCGCATGCCCGGGGACATCCCGGCCAGCACGGCCTTGAGACCCGGGCCTCCCGCGGCGTCGAGCACGGCGGCGGCGATCCCGTCGTCGAGCCATTCGTCGAGGGTCGACGACGCGTCCAGCACCGGACCGATCCCGTCACCGGGCAGCCGCACCTGCTCGCGCAGGCGGACGTCCCGCGAGGAGAGGCCGACGCGGATCTCAGCGATCCCGGCCTCGACCTTCCAGCGGTCCTCCCGCGTCGACCAGTAGGCGAACGCCCGCTCGTCCAGGCCGACACGCACCACCGTGGACTCCCCCGGGGCCAGGTGGACCCTGGCGAAGCCTTTGAGTTCCTGTTCCGGGCGCGCCACCGAGGCGACGACGTCGTGGACGTAGACCTGCGGCACGACGGCGCCGGCCACTGGGCCGGTGTTCGTCACCGTGAAGGTCGCGGTGAACCGGTTCGGGCCGGTCTCGGCGAGGTTCAGGGCACTGAGGTCGAATTCGGTGTAGCTCAGGCCGTGCCCGAAGGGGTAGGCGACGTCCTGCTGCGCGGTGTCGTAGCCGCGGTAGCCGACGAACACGCCCTCCCCGTAGACCACCTGGCCTTCCCCGCCAGGGAAGTGCAGGTAGGAGGGCACGTCCTGGAGCCTCAGCGGAATGGTCTCAGTGAGATGCCCGGCGGGATTGGCCCGGCCGAACAACAAGTCCGCCAGGGCCGAGCCGCCGGCCTGGCCGAGGAGCCAGCCCTCAAGCACCGCCGCGGCGTGCGACTCCCAGTCGGCGACCGAGACGACGCCGCCGTTGGACAGCACGACCACCGTGCGCGGGTTGGCGGCGTGAACGGCGGCCAGCAGCGCCTGCTGGTCCGCCGGCAGCAGGATGTCGGCCCGGTCGAAGCCCTCGGATTCGAAGGCCGCGGGCAACCCCAGGAACAGGACCGCGGTCTCGCAGGCCGCCGCGCACCGGACCGCGTCGGCGACCAGGCCCGCGTCGGGAACCCCGTCGAGGCGGAACCCGGGTTCGAAGACGATCCGATCGGCGCCGGCGATCCGCTCGACCGCGGCCAGGGCGTCGTCCAGGCGGGTCGGGACGACCTGCGAACTGCCCGCGCCCTGATAGCGCGGCGTCCGCGCGAACTCGCCGATGACGGCGATCCGGCCCGGGCCCTGCTCGGCCAGCGGGAGCACGCCGTCGGCGTTCTTGAGCAGGACGGCGCCGGACAGGGCCGCCTCGTGCGCGAGCGCGTGGTGTGCGTCGCGGTCGTACTCCGCCGCGCCCCCGGCCCGGCCCCGGGCCGTCCGTTCGAGCACGCCGAGCAGCCGCCGCACCGCCTGGTCCAGCACCGCCTCGTCCAGTCGGCCGGCCCGCACCGCCGCCACGACGTCGTCGTCCGAGCCGTCCGGCGGCATCTGCAGGTCGGTGCCGCCGGCCAGCGAGGCGACCCGGTCGGCGACCGCGCCCCAGTCCGAGACCACGGCGCCGTCGAAACCCCACTCGCCGCGCAGGATCTCGGTGAGCAGGCGGCTGTGCTCGGTGGCGTAGACGCCGTTCAGTTTGTTGTAGGCGCTCATCACCGTCGTCGGCTTCGCCGTGGTGACGACGTGCTCGAACGCCGCGAGATAGATCTCGCGCAACGTCCGCTCGTCGACCTCGGCGCTCACCCGCATCCGATCGGTCTCCTGGTTGTTCGCCGCGAAATGCTTCAGCGAAGTACCCACGCCCCGGGACTGGACACCGTCGACGAACGCCGCGCCCAGGCGTCCGGTCAGGAACGGGTCCTCGGAGTAGTACTCGAAGTTGCGCCCGCACAACGGCGACCGCTTGATGTTGACACCCGGGCCGAGCAGCACCGAGACCCGTTCCGAGGCGGCCTCGGCGCCGAGCGCCGCGCCGACCCGGCGCACCAGGGCCGGGTCCCAGGAACAGGCCAGGGCGACGGCCGGCGGGAAGCACGTGGCCGGGATGCTGTTCCCCAGGCCCAGGTGGTCGCCGTCCTCGGGCTGTTTGCGCAGGCCGTGCGGCCCGTCGGCGACCAGCGCCGAGGGGACTCCGGCCGCCGGGACGGCCTCGGTGTGCCAGAAGTCGGCGCCGGAGGTCAGCGCCGCCTTCTGCTCCAGCGTCAAGGCACTGAGGACGGGGTCGGCGGGGCGTGCGGTCATGCGGCGTCCTTCGTCGTGGGTTCGGATGCGGCCAGCCGTCGCCGGGCCGCGCGACGCTCGGCCTGGCGACCGGGGTCGCTCACCGGGGCGGCCAGCAGCAGCCGCCGGGTATAGGGGTCGGCGGGGCTTGAGGTGACCGGGTCCGCCGGGCCCTGCTCGACGATCCGGCCCTGGTGGAACACCGCCACCCGGTGGCTGATGTGCCGGACCACCGACAGGTCGTGCGAGACGAACAGATAGGCCACGCCGGTGCGTTCCTGGATCTCCAGCAGCAGGTCCAGCACCCGGCGCTGGGTGCTCAGGTCCAGGGCCGACACCGGCTCGTCGCAGACGATCAGCCTCGGCTCCAGCGCCAGGGCCCGGGCGATGGCGATGCGCTGCCGCTGGCCGCCGGAGAACTCTCGCGGCAGGCGGCGGGCGGCGTCGGCGGGCAGGCCGACTCCGGTCAGCAGGTCCGCCACCCGGTCGCGCGCGTCGGCCGCGGAGACTCCGCGCAGCACCAGGGGCTCGCTCAGGGTCCGCCCGACGGTCAGCATCGGGTTCAGCGAGCGGTAGGGGTCCTGGAACACCGCCTGGATCAGGCCGCTGACCTCGGCGCGCGCCGGGGTGCCCAGCGGGCCGAGCACCTTGCCGTCGAAGGTGATCGTCCCGGTGGCGGGCGCGACCAGGCCCAGCACGGCGCGGCCGAGGGTGGTCTTGCCGGAGCCGGACTCGCCGACCACGCCGACGGTCTCGCCGGGCCGGACCGCGAGGTCGATGTCGTGGAGCACCCGGCGCGGTCGGCCCCGCCACCCCGGGGCCGGGTAGTCGACGCAGACGCCCGTCACGTCCAGCAGGTTCATACGGTGCCTCCGATCTCGGTGGTCGGACGTCCGCCGGCCGGCGCCACCGGGTCCAGGGGGCCGCGGACCGGGGCGTCGTCCAGCACGGCGGCCAGCAGTTCGCGGGTGTAGGGGGCGCGGGGAGCGCCGAAGACGTCGGCCACCGGCCCGGTCTCGACCAGGCGGCCGTGGCGCATCACCGACACGCGGTCGCACAGGTCCGCCACGACGCCGAGGTTGTGGGTGACCAGGACCACCGTCATCGCCCGTTCGGCCTGCAGATCGCGCAGCAGGTCCAGGACCTCGGCCTGGACGGTCACGTCGAGGGCGGTGGTCGGCTCGTCGGCGACGAGCAGTTCCGGATCGCACGAGACTGCGCCGGCGATGAGGACCCGTTGGGCCATGCCGCCGGAGATCTGGTGCGGATAGGAGGCGAAGACCCGCTCGGGATCGGTCAGGCCGACCCGGCGCAGCAGGGCCAGGACCCGGTCGCGCGCTTCGGCGCGGCTCAGGCCCAGGCGCACGCGCAGCGGTTCGCACAACTGGCTGCCGACTGTGGCGGTCGGTGAGAGGTTCACGCCGGGCTCCTGCGGGATGTAGCCGATGCGGACACCGCGCAGCTTCACCAGATCATGTTCGGCGGCCTCGGTCAGCTCGGTCCCGTCGAACTCGACAGTGCCGCCGGTGACCCGGCCGCCGTGGCCGAGCAGGCCCAGCAGCGCGAACGCGGTCTGGGTCTTGCCCGCGCCGGATTCGCCGACCAGTCCGTGGATCTCTCCGCGTCGGATCGTCAGGTCCACTCCGTGCACGACGTCGCGGACCGTGGCGCCGGCCTGGTAGCCGACTCGCAGTCCTCGGATGGTCAGCAGGGTGTCGGCCGGATCCGGATCGCCGGTCACCGGCGCCGGCGCGCGGTCGGCAAGGTCGGCAGGGTCGGCGGGGCCGGCGGGGCCCGCAGGCTCGGCAGGGCTGGCGGGGTCGGCGCCGTCGTTCTCCGGGACGATCGACGGCTCGGCGGAGGCCAGGGCCCCGGCTCGTCCGCCGAGTCCGAACTCGTCGCGCAGGGCGTTGGCCAGCAAGGCCAGCGACAGGCAGACCAGCGCGATCATCAGGCTGGGCCAGAGCACCGGCAGCGGGTGCTGCCCCATGGTGGTGAAGGCGTCGCTCAGCATCGTGCCCCAGGTGGGCACCGTGGGATCGCCCAGGCCGAGGAAGTCCAGGCCGGCCTGGATGCTGATGGCGACCGCCCCGACCATCGCGGCCTGGATCAGGATCGGGCCGCGCACCAGCGGCAGGATGTGCCGCCACAGGATCCGGCGGTCGCTCAGCCCGTTGACCCGCGCGGCGTCGACGAACAGCTCCTCGCGCAGCGCGGCCACCGAGGCCGCGACGACGCGGAAGAACGCCGGCGCGGCGAGCACGCCGAGCACCAGCATCGCCGCTATCAGCGAGGGGCCGATGGCGGCGCGGGCGGCGAGCAGGACCACGATGCCCGGCAGAGCCATGAGGAGCTCGACGATCCAGGTCAGGGCCAGCCGTACGGCGCGGCGGTGGAAGCCGGCCCACAGGCCGCCGACCACGCCGAGCACGGCGGCGGTGATCAGGGCCAGAGCGGCGCCGTACAGGCTGGCCCGGCCGGCGTGCAGCAGGCGGCTGAGGATGTCGCGGCCCGCGGCGTCGGTGCCGAGCAGGTGTCCGTGGCCGGGACCGGCGAGCAGGTTGTTCACGTCGGCGCGGTTCGGGTCGGCCGAGGTCAGGGCCGAGGCCAGCAGCGCGCTGAGGATCACCAGCAGCAGCACCGCGGCCGGGACCGCGACGGACGGTGCGCGGAACAGGCGCGTCCGGCGACGCGCACGAGGGGCGGTCACGACAGCCTCACCTTCGGGTTCAGGGCATACTGCGCGACGTCGACGGCCAGGTTCACCAGGACCACCAGGATCCCGGTGGCGACCACCAGGCCCATCACCAGCGGGATGTCGCCCTGGACGCTGGCGCCGACGGCCAGCTGGCCGATTCCGGGAATCGCGTACACCTGCTCGATCACGACGGTCCCGCCGATCAGGCCGATGAACTGGAGTCCCAGGACGGACAGCGCCGGTCCGGCGGCGCCGCGCAGCACGTGGCGGAGCACAATCCGCCGGAACGGCAGGCCCCTGGCGCGCAAGGTGCGGACCCACTCCTGCCCGAGGCCGTCCAGCACCGCGCCGCGGATCTGCTGCGTCAGGTTGACGGTAGCGCCCACCGACAGCGCGGCGATCGGCAGCGCGATCGACCGGAGCCAGTCGCCCACCGAGTCCGACGGCTGGGTGTAGCCGGTCGCCGGGAACCAGTGCAGGTGCAGGGCGAAGGCCGACACCAGGAACAGCGCGATGAGGAACCCCGGCAGCGCGATGCCCAGCAGGGACACCGCTTGCAGCGCCCGGTCCAGCCAGCCGCCGCGGACCGCCGCGGTGACGCCCAGGGCGACCGAGAGCAGGGCCGAGACGACGGTCGCGCCGGCCACCAGGGACAGCGTCACCTGCGCCCGGGTCTGGAGCGCGGAGGTCACGGTCTCCCCGGAGGTCCACGACAGGCCGAGGTCGCCGTGCAGCGCGGCGTTGAGCCAGGTGCCGTAGCGGGAGGGCAGCGGCCGGTCCAGCCCGAGCTCGACGGCCTTGGCGTGGACCTGCTCGTTGCTGGCGTTGTCGCCGAGGATGTGCCGGGCGATGTCGGCTCCGCTGAGATACATCAGCGCGAAGGAGACGACGGACACGGCCAGGACCAGTACCAGCCCGGCGAGAAGACGCCTGGCCACGTAGGCGGTCAACCTGTCCTCCTTTTCAGAGAGGGACTTTCGAGAAGAGGCTTTCGGGAAGGGACTTTCGAGAAGGGGGCTTTCGAAAAGGGGCCTTCGAGAGGGGGCTTTCGAGAAGGAGCCTTCGCGAGCGGGGATGGGCCGGGGCGCCCAACGTCGGTGCGCGGGCGCCGCAGCGGTGGGCTCAGGAGGCCGGGGCGAAGTTCCAGATCGAGGGGAACGCGTTCCCCTTCTGGAGCGTGACCTTGGTCTTGGCGCCCACGGCGAATCCGTTGTCGGCCTGGTACCAGGGGGCGAACCAGGCCTGCTTGGTCAGGTAGGTGTTCAGGTCCTTGAGCGCCTGGTCCCGGGCGGCGCCCTCGGTGGTGCGGACCTTCTGGATCAGCGCCGCGGAGGTGTCGTCGGTGTAGTGCAGCGGGTTGAACTGCGCGTTGGTGTCGACGGCGGAGACGATGAAGGTCCAGTCGATGGCGTTGGCGTTCTGGAAGAAGGCCAGCGCGTACTTGCCGGCGAGGATGTCCGACACGTAGTTGGTACCGGCGTCCACGAGGGTGGTGTGGAAGCCCGCGTCGTCGAGTTGCTGCTTCACGAAGGTGAACAGCGAGGCGTTGGACGAGGTCATCGGCACCGACAGGTCCACGCCGTTGGGATAGCCGGCCTCGACCAGCAGCGCCTTGGCGGCGGCCGGGTCGTAGGCGTACTGCGCGTTCAGGCTTGCGTCGTAGGCGGCGGACCCGGTGTTGAACGGCTGGGCGGTGGCGGTGCCCATGCTCTGGTTGACGGCCTTCAACAGGGCGTCACGGTTGAAGGCGTGGTTCATCGCCTGGCGCACCTTCACGTTCGCCAGCGCCGGGTTGACCTTGCCGGCCCGGTCGTAGATGAACATGCCCGCCAGGTCCAGCGGCTGGGTCTGGACGGTCCAGCCCGACACGGCCTTGACGTCGGCCGCGACCTGGTTGGTCACCAGCGCGCCGGCGTCGATCTGGCCGGACTTCACGGCGTTCACCTCGGCGGTCGCGGTGGTGTAGACGTTCAGGGTGATCTTGCCGTAGTGGATCTTGGACGGGTCCCAGTACTTCGGGTTCGCCTTGTAGACGTAGGTCGATCCGATGACCGTGGAGGCCTTGTCCATGACGTAGGGCCCGGTGCCGATGGGGTCGGTCGCCGCCTCCGCTTTGCCCAGCGTCGCCGGGCTCTGCATGTAGGAGGTGGCATCGGCGAGGTTGACGAGCAGGCCCGGATCGGCGGCCTTCAGGGTCAGGACGAGCGTGTGGGCGTCCGGGGCCGTGACGCCGGTCACGGAGGCCAGGTAGCTCTTGCCGATCCCGTCCTTCAGGAACGCGTCCATGTTCGCCTTCGCGGCCGCCGCGTCGAAGGCGGTGCCGTCGCTGAAGGTGACGCCTTCCCGGAGCGTGAGCGTCAGCTGGGTCTTGTCGTCGTTGTACTGCCAGGCGCTGGCCAGGCCGGGCCCGACGGTGCCGTCGGGAGCGGCGCGCAACAGCGGGTCGTACACGGTCTGGAAGAACGGGGAGTACTGCCCGGACTGGCCGCCCGCGGCGGTCAGGGTCTTGGGCGAGGTCACCACACCCAGGCGCAGGTTGCCGGTGGGCTGACCGGTCGCACTCTTCCCCGCGGTGGATCCGCTGGACGCCGAAGAGGAGGAGGAGCAGCCCGCGACGACGGCTGCCAAGGCGACGGACGCGGCTATCGCGCCGAGAGGCTTGAAACGGAGCATCGGTGTCTCCACAGAAAAAGGAGGGTGAGGGTTGCCGGCGGCGAGACGGCCGGTGGCGTGCGGGAAACGTAACACGAAAATCTACAGCCAGATAGGGTTTCAGGCGGGTGCCGCGGAACCGTGTCCGGTCTGTTGTCTTCGCAGCTCAAAGCGGCAATGACAAGGTGTCCGACGGCCGTTCGGCCGCCGGATCACCTGGTCTCGACGCCGCGTCACGCAGTGGCGCCGCCGAGCGTCCGCATGACCGCCGGGGTGGCGCCGCCGAGCGTCCGCACGACCGCCGGGGTGGTGAGGACGCGGTCGCCGGCCACGGTGCGCGTGGAGCCCGTGAGGGACACCGAGGCGCGGGCGCGGAGGTCGGAACTGGAGGATCCGACCGACAAGCGGACCTCGCCCGGCTCGACGATGCGCGTCATGTCCAGACCCGTGAAGGACAGCCGGTCGGTGTGCAGCTGGAAACTCACCCGGGCCGACTCCCCCGGCGCCAGCGGCACCCGCGCGAAGCCGACCAGCTCGGTCACCGGCCGAGTCACCTGGGCGATCGGATCGTGCGCGTACAGCTGGACCACCTCGGCGCCTTCCCGGGCGCCGGTGTTCGACACCGTCACCGAGACCTCGACGGCGCCGTCGGTCGGCACCTCGGTGGCGCTGAGTTCCAGCTCGGAGTAGGCGAATTCGGTGTAGGACAGGCCGTGGCCGAACGGGAACGCCGGGGTGGTGTCCAGGCTGCTGGTGGTCGTGGCGTGCGCGCCGAGCCGCGGGTGCAGGTAGGTCGTGGGCTGCCCGCCCGGGCGCGCCGGGATCTGGACCGGGAGCTTGCCCGAGGGCGTCACCCGGCCGGACAGGATCCCGGCCAGCGCCGGGCCGCCCTCCTCCCCGGGGAAGAACGCCTGGACGATCGCCGCGGCGCGCCCGACGTAGGGGCCCAGCGCGTACGGCCGGCCGGTGACGGCGACGACGACGGTGGGGGTGCCGGTCGCCAGCACCGCCTCCAGGAGTTCGTGCTGGACACCGGGCAGCGCCAGGTCCTCCACGTCGCAGCCCTCGCCGGAGGTTCCGCCGCCGAACAGCGCGGCCCGATCGCCGATCACGGCGATGCAGAGGTCGGCCGACGCGGCGGCCTCGGCCGCGGCGGCGATCCCGGAGCGGTCCTCGTCCCGGACCGGGCAGCCGACCTCGAACACGGTCTCCGGTCCGGGGCCGTCGGCCGAGAGCTCGGTACGCAGCGCTTGCAGGAAGGTGGCCGCCTCGATCCCGTTGTCCATCCCGGTGTAGTGCGGAAGCACGTGGTTGGGGAAGGAGTAGCAGCCGAAGAAGGCGTTCGCGTCGTCGGCGCACGGGCCGACCACCGCGATCCGCGACAACCCGGAGGCGGCCAACGGCAGGACGCCCGACGTGTTGTCCAGCAGGACGACACTGCGCTCGGCCAGCTTCCTGGCGATGTCTCGCGACTCGGGCGAGTCGAGGTCCAGGTCGCCCGAAATCAGCGCGGGAGCGTCCTCCGGTGCCCAATCGGCGTCCAGCAGACCCAGCTCGACCTTCTGCCGCAGCACGCGTTCCAGCGCCCGATCGACCAGCGCCTCGGAGACCGAGCCGGCCAGGATCTTCTCGTGGAGCGGGGAGCCGTAGCACAGCGTTCCGGGGAGCTCGACGTCGATACCGGCTTCCAGCGCGCGGGCGGCCGAGTCGCCCCAGTCCTCGGTGACTCCGTGCAGGACGCGCAGAAAGGCGATCGCCCAGTAGTCGGAGACCACTGTTCCGTCGAAGCCCAATTCGCCGCGCAGCAGGTCGGTCAGCAGCCACGCGTCCGCGGCGGCCGGAACGCCGTCGACGTCGGAGTACGAGTTCATCACCGACCGGGCGCCGCCCTCGCGCAGCGCGGCTTCGAAGGGCGGGAGGATCACGTCGCGGAACTCTCGGCGCCCCATCGAGACCGGGCCGTGGTTGCGCGCGCCGCGGGAGGCCGAGTAGCCGGCGAAGTGCTTCAGGGTCGCCACCACGCCGGCCGATTCCAGGCCGGTGACGTAGGCCGTGCCGGTGACCGAGGCGAGGTAGGGGTCCTCGCCCAGGGTCTCCTCCACTCGGCCCCAGCGGTAGTCGCGGACTACGTCCAGCACCGGTGACAGGCCTTGGTGTACGCCGACTGCGCGCATGCCTTCGCCGATGGCGCGCGCCATCTCCTGGACGCTTTCCGGGTCGAACGCCGCCGCCCACGCGATCGAGGTCGGGAAGACCGTGGCCCGGTAGGCGGTGAAGCCGGTGAGGCACTCCTCGTGCGCGAGGGCCGGGATGCCCAGCCGGGTGCGGGTCATCAGGTCGCGCTGCCATTCGGCCAGCTGCTTGGCGCCGTCAGTCGGCTCCACCGGCTTGGTGCCGAGCGGCCGGGTCAGGTGGCCGAGCCCGTGGCGGGTGCCCTCGACGAAGTCGACGCGGCGTCCGAACATTTCCTGCATCGGCGCCACCTGTCCGCCGGCATTCTGCGTGGCGGCCTCGGGGTCCTCCGGCGGGAGCAGTTCTTTGACGCCTGGCCATATGCTGCCGAGCTGCGCGAGCTTCTCCTCCAGGCTCATCGCGGCACTCAAGGCGGCGACCCGCTCGGCCGTCGGGCGGGTCGGATCGGTCCAGGGGCGCTCGGCGGGGGTGTGGTGGTCGGTCATGTGCGTTCCTGACTTTTCGGGGCTGTGCTGGGGGATCAGGGTTTGGGTGTTGGGGTGGGGGTGGGGGTGGGGGGTGTTGGCGTAGATGGGGTCGCGCTCGTGGGCGGGACCGGTGGGAGTGCGGGCGGCGGGGCGCAGGACGCGCGGACGATGAGTTCCGTAGCGAGCTCGACGTGGCGGCTGGCCAGGTCCCGCCCGGAGGCCAGGCGCAGCAGCGACTGCACGGCGGCGCGTCCCATCTCGGCGAAGGGCTGACGGACCGTGGTCAGCGGCGGCGAGGAATATTGCAGAACTGGGACGCCGTCGAAGCCGACAACGCTGAGGTCCTCCGGGACGCGCAAGCCGCGCTGGCGGGCCGCCTCGATCACGCCGAGCGCCTGACCGTCGCTGGCGGCGAACACCGCAGTGGGCGGCTCGGCCAGGTCCAGCAGCCGCAGCGCGGCCATCCGCGACGGACCGATGAGGAAGTCGCCGCGCTCGATCAGGTCCGGGTCAACGGCGATGCCCGCCGTCGACAGCGCCGCCTGATAGCCGTGCAGACGAGCTCGGCTGCTGGCGGCCTCGGGACGACCCTGGATCATCGCGATGCGCCGGTGTCCGAGACCCAGCAGATGCTCGGTGGCGGCCAGCCCGCCGGCGAAGTCGGTGACGCCGATGCTGGGCAGGCCGCTGTGCGGCACTGAGACCGGGTCTACCAGGACGATGCGCGCGCCGACGCGGGCGAATGGTTCGTAGTGGGCGGGGGTCAGCCGCGTGGTCACCAAGATCAGCCCGGCGCGCCCCGGCCCGGCAACTCGCTGGGCCCAGCGCGCCCACCGGGCGGTGTCGTCCAGGCGGGGCGCGACACCGACCACTACTTCCACGTCCTCAGCAGCAGCCTCAGCAGTCGCACCCCGGATCATCTCCAGGTTGTTCGGGTTGTCCATCGAGTCGAAGGCCAGGTCAAGCCCAGTGACCTGGGTGCTCTGGCCCCGAGCGACGTAGTTGTACTCGGCCAGCAGCGCTGCTACCCGGGCCCGGGTGGCGGGCGCCACGTCGGAGCGGTCGTTGACCACTTTCGACACGGTCGCCACTGACACTCCGGCCGCCTCGGCGACGGCCAGGAGGGTGGTGCGGGAAGCCTGTGACCTGGACATCGGGACAGCTCCTTGGGGCGACGACGTGGATGCCGTGAGCTGGTTCGGCTCGCGGCCGCGTCAGGTTACCTCAAGGTTTCGAAAAGGTTGAGGGGGAGTTTTCGAAAATTGATCGGTGGGTGGGGGTGGAGCAGTTAAAAGCAAAACCAAAAGCTGGGTAAGGCAGGCGCCTCCGGCGAGGACCTCTGATCCCTCGGAGAACTGGCGCTAGTCCATAGGTGGGCCCGGTCAGTCCCTGCGCTGGCGGTTGGTAAGGTGGGGGTTTGTTCCCCTCGCTCACGTCGGCAGCCCTACGGGTACAGCACCGCCGCCCAGGTATCAAGTCCATGCCGTGGCGGTGATGGTTGTTGGGCTGCGGTTGCGCTTGCATGAACTTGACACCTGGTCGGCGGTACTGTAGGCAAAGCCCTGCCGACGTGACCGAGGAGAACAAACCAAAACCCCAGGGAGAGGACTGAAGGATCCGGGGGCAGAGGCGGCTCACTTCAGCCGCGCCAATCCCCGAAAGACTTCCGGACCAGGCCTTTTTCCAAGGCGGTCGGGCACCGGTGGCGGGGCGGACAGCGCCGCCCCGCCATCGGTCAAGGATCAAGCAGCCACAAGCGTGAGGGTCAAGGAGAACGTCTGCGAGGACTGCGGGCAGCCGCCCGAGGTGTCGCGCTCGACGTGGACGATGTCGGCGCCCACGTAGTGGCTGCCGTCCTCGATCGTGTGGTTGAACTCGCCGCTGCCCTCGCCGTTGATCTCGTCGGAGGAGATCTCGGTGTCGGTTACGTGGCTGGTCGTGCCGTCGGACCAGGTTACGGTGCCTGAGCCGCTGAAGCCGGTGCCGTCGAGGTCGTTGCAGCTCAGGGTCTCGGTTCCGGAACTGGTCATGCTGACCGGGTAGGTGTGGTCGCCGTCGAGTCCGATGCCGTGGCAGCCCGTGTAGGTGATCTGCCCCGACCAGTCGATCGATCTGACCGTGCTGGTCAGATCCGGTGACCAGGTGACCGTGCCGGTGCCGTTGCACGTGATCACGGTCTGCGCGCTGGCCGGTGTCGCGGCGATCGCCAGACTCGATACGGCCAGGCCGAGCGTTCCTGCGAAAACCGCGGAGACTCGCCGCAGGTTGCGCACTCTCATGGAGTACTGCCTTTCCTCTGTGCCGCAATCCGGTGCCGCGGCAGCCCTATGCATCTCGGGTAGTTCATCACGAAGTTCCCGAATATGGCGATGTTGCTGTCGATTGACACGCATAGCGCCTCCGCCGAACGGGTGAGCGGTCAGCCCACGGACGCGGCCTCCGCGCTGAATACATCGGTGTCGTCGCTCCGCGAAGGATCCGCCAGCAGCGCCAGTTCGGACTCGATGAGGTCGGTCAGGCCGCTGCCGACGAGTAGCGGATGCCCGCCGCCCCGGCGGTAGGCGGCCGACCGGGACACCGGCAGCCGCGACGCTGTCGGCTGGGCCGACCACGGATTCGGCGCACCGTCCTCGGCGGGGAGGCGGGCCGCGGCCATCGCGGTCATGAACGCGATGTATTCCTCGCGCGTGATGATGTTGTCGTCATCCAGGTCCATCGCTTCCCGCATCGAGTTCCACAGCGCGCGGAAGCGGGTCTCGGCGCGCTGGAGGGTCTCCTCGTCACTGGTCGCCGGGTCGTTGGCCATCCGGTGCAGCAGGTCGGTGAAGTCGGCCCAGCTGATCACCCCGTCGCCGTTGACGTCCAGCAGCCGGAACCGGGTCTGGAACCAGCGGCCGAGGTCGACGGTCGAGACATCCTCGGCGTTCGACGCCGCCACCGGCTCCCCGGCCGCCGTCGGCGACTCGCCATGTCCCTCGGCCAGCGCCGACCGCAGCGCCCCGCGCTCAGCCCTGGCCGTCGAGCTGAGCGACTCATCGACCACCAGCAGCAGTCCCAGCACCACGAAGCCAGCCAACGCCACCAGCGCCGGGGCTCCCACCGCGACCGGGATCGCCACCAAGCAGCCGACGACGACCGCCGCCCACCCACGACGCGGACGCCGTCCCAACATCAGCCACATGCCGCAGATGCCCAGCGCGAACACCGCGACGCCCGCGCCCAGCGCGATCGCGAGCAGCGGTGGCAGCGGCGGGCCCAGCCCGCCGCCGGAGCCCGTCGCCAGGTCACGCGCGATCGCGCGCAGTCCGAAGCCGAACGCGACCATCCCGGCGAGCAGGACCAGGTGCGCGGCGTTGTAGTGCCCATGCACGATCCGGTGGTGGACGCTGCGCATGGTGCGGTGCAGACGGTGCTCGGCGTAGCGCGCGAGCAGGTCGAAGTACAGCCACCACATGATCGTGCAGGAGATCAGTGCCATGCCGATCAGCAGCAGTTGCGGCAGTGCGACCGCCTCGCCGTTGAGCTGCTGGCCCATGCCGCCCATCGACATGTCCAGGCCGATGATCACGATGAACGCGAACCGCTCGGCCAGGTGCCCCGGCGCCACCGTGCGCCAGCCGCGCATGAACGCGAGCGTCGCCAGCACCTCGCACGCCAGCGCGGCGATCCACAAGCCGACCCGGTCGGCCCGCGGCACCTGCGTGGCGAGCGCGATGAGCAGCGCGGTCACCACCGGAGCCCCGGCGACGATCAGGGGACGACGACCCGCGGTGCGGCCCAGCAGCGTCCGCAGCGCGATCGCCGAGCACACGCGGATCAGCACATAAGCACCGAGATACAGCGCCGCCCTCATGCTGAACCCGGGCCTGACGAACGCCATCGGCAACGCCAGCCCCAGGAAGACCATCCCGGACAGCGCACAGACGTGCAGCGTGCGCAGCGTCCCGACATTGGCGTCCGCGGTGTTCCCGGCCCACACGAAGGTCATCCAGCAGCCCCACAGCATCGCGAGCACCAGCAGCGCCCGCAACGCACCCTCAGGGCTCTGATCGCGGAGCACCACCACGTCGCACTGGGCGAACGCGAACGCGACCATGATGTCGAACAGCAGCTCGAACCCGGACAGCTCGTGGTCGCCGTCCGCGAACTGGATGGTGGGTCGCCAGCGCCGAGGACGCAGCCGCGCCCGCACCGACTGCGCCGCGGTCAGACCGGCCGGACCGGCGGTCAGCGCCTCGACCCGCGCCGTCCGGACGGCGCGCGCCGCATGCACCGCGCGATGCTGGTCCAACCCGGCCACCACAACCAGCAATCCCACCAGCACCAGCGGTGCGACGAGCACCGGCGTGCCGGACAACGGGACGATGGCGACCAGCAGAAGCAGCGGCGTGACCAGACGCAGCGGATCGGCCTTCCAGATCGCGACGAACGAGAACCCGGCCTGCCCGAGCAGGACCGCGGCGATCCCGCCGTACAGTCCCGCGAGCGGGACCATGCCGATCGGCGCCGTCACGCCGCCGTCGACGGAAGCCACCGCGACCAGCACGGAGCGCAGAGCGCCGGCGCCGACTGCCAGGCCGCCGCACATAAGCAGGTGGCCGAAGTGGTAGCCGCCGTCCATCAGCAGTTTGCGACCCAGGCCGACGTCGAGGTTGCGGGCGTCCAGGGTGAACCGCGCCGGTTCGATGAGCGGCTCGTAAAGCCGGTACAGCAGATATGCCGTCAGCAGGGCGGCACCGACCACGGTCAGCATCGCCGGTGAGATCCGTTGCGACTGTCCGACCTGTTCCAGCAGTTCGAGCGACAGGCAGCACGCCACGGTGTAGGCGGCGAGGTAGCGCTCGCTCAGCGCCCGGAATCCGTAGATCTGCCAGCCCTCGACCAGACCGAACCGCAGACGGTCGTACACCGGCAGAGTGGTCGCCCACATGAAGGCGGTGAAGAAGATCGGCGCGGCGAGCATCAGCAGTGTCTTGGCCGAACCGTGGACGCAGACCGCCCACCAGATGAGCGCCGCTTCGCCGACGTAGGCCGCGAACACGAACAGCAGGTTGCCCCGCTGCCGGGGATCGCCGGCGTGCGCGGCGAACCACTGGGCCGCTCCGCACACGCAGTTGAGAGTGAAGACGGTGGCGAACACCACGGGCCCGTCGAGACCTCCGGTGATGTCGGAGAAGGCCTCGGGCACGCAGATCGCGAGCGCCAGGAACAGCCCGGTCTGGACGATCATCAGCAGTTTGAGAGGGGCGGCGGTCACCGACCCCATGGTGACCGCGCTGACGCTCTCCTCCCAGGCGCGGATCACGATGAACAGGGCCGCGATGGTCCGCAGCACCCCGCCGGCCCCGGGTTCGAGCCGGAGCAGGCTGACCGCCTGGGACAGCGCGAGCACGAATGTGATGTCCACCAACAGTTCCACCGGATCGGACCGGTCCTCGGCGTCCCGCCTCGGCAGCGGCCACAGCCTGCCTGTTCCCACCATCGTCTCTTCCCTCGTTCGGTCCGGCCGGGTGCGTTCGACCCGAGCGGGCGCGGTCTTGGTCCGGATTCAGCGAGAAGCGCATATGAGCCCCCTGATGACGGCGGCTCGACTCCCTCGCTGAATCCGAACCTTGCGATGGTTTTGAGCGATAAGTCAAAATTGTCGATCCATCAGAGTGATGAGTGGACGTCCCAGGCGCCCGCTGAACGTAACTCTCTGATGAAGTTCCGTGACCCGCGGCACATTTCGTCAGTCCGCGCGTCTATAGTCGTGCCCCTGAAACAGGGTTCTGCGTCGCCCAGCGAACCGGGGGTTCCTTCGCCATGCAACGCTGTCCGCATCTCCGACTCCTTCTCCGCGCGCCTGCCCCGAGCCGGCTCTGATGCCGCCCACCCGGATACCGCTCGTCGGCCGGGACGGCGAGCTGGCCCTGGTCGAGGCGCTGATGGCGCGCCCACCGGTCGATCGGACGCCGCGCAGCCGCCGCCAGCCGATCCTGGTCGTGGAGGGTCAGCGCGGCAGCGGCAAGACCGAACTGCTCAACACCTTGGAACAGCGGGTCGAGCAGGTCGCGCCCTATGCGCGGGTGGACTTCGAGACCCTCGGCAAGGGCGTCGACGCCCCGCAGGTGCTCTCCGCCCTCGCCTTCCAGCTCGGTCGGCGCTGCGACCCGTACGGCGCGCTCGACTTTCCCCGGCTGACCAGCGGCATCGAGGTCCTGGGCCTGACCCTCAACCCGGCCAACCGGGAACGCTCCCGGGCCGCGGTGGTCCAGGCCCTCGGTGAGGACCGCGATCTGGAAACGGTGCGGCAGATCCTCCAGGACGCCGCGACGGCCGTGATCCAGGGCGTCCAAGGACCCGTGGGGGTGGCGCTGCCGAACGCGGGCCCGGGCCTGTCCGTCTGGATCGCCAAGCACACGCTGGCCGGCATGCTGCGATGGCGGCCCGGGCGGCGCGTCATCCTCGGGGCGTATCAGGACTGGTACGGGCATCGTGGTCGCGGGCGGACGCACGACTCCGTCGACGTGCTGCTGGACCTCAACCAGTGGCACCACAACCCGGCCACCGCCGACGACCGCAGGAAAGTCAGTGAGCTGCTGTGCGACGCGTTCTTCGCCGACCTGCGCGAGGCGTTCCGCGGGGCCCGCAGGTCCGGTGAGCTCTCGCTCAACTGCCTGGTCCTGCTGGACGGCTGCGACAGCGAACTGGGACGGCGGTTCCTGACCGAGTTCGCCGCCGGGCGCGCCGATCAGCCGCCGGACCAGGCGTTCGGGCCGCCGCCGCTGACGGTGGTCGCGGCCAGCCGGGGCACGCTGCTCGCCGACCGGGAGTCCGGCGACATAGCCCGGGCCGTCCATGACGACGACCAGCCCGCCCCGCAGTCCTGGGCGGCCAACGCGGTCTGGGCCCGTCGCCGTCTCGCCGACCTCGGCGCCGACGACATCGGCCGGGCGCTGGGCCTGCTGGTCCACCGCGAGGGCGACGAGACCCAGCTGAAGGAGATGCTCGCGGAGCTGTCGGGCGGGCATCCGGCCTCGGTGGGCGTGCTGATCGAGGCCCTGGCCCGGCACCCCGAGCACTGGCGCGAGCCGGCGTCCCTGCTGGACGTGCCGATGCCCGGCGCCGAACCGGGTTCGCCGGACGCCGGGCGGACCGTCGAGCAGGGCCTGGTGCGGCGGCTGCTCGGCCGGACGCCCGAACCCGGCGAGGAGTTCGACGACCTGATGATCTGCGCGGCCGCCACCCAGCGGCGGCATGCCCTGTATCTGTGCACCGGCGAGCAGCCATTGGTCGCCGGGGGCCTGGCCGGGTTCGAGGCCGACATCGAACCGGTGCTGTGGCCGACGGCGCCGGAGTTGCTGCGACGGCTGCTGCTTCGAGGCCTCGCCTTGCACGACGCCGCACGCCTGCCCGACATACAAGGGTTGCCAGACGGGCCGACGGATCCAGTAGCGCCGGAAACCGCAGGAACGCCTCTCGCGGCAGGAACGACATGGTCCAGCGCCTTCGGCCGACTACGCAAGCATCTCGAAAGCTCCGGCAACATCGTCGACGAGCTCTACTACACCCTGGCCCTGGGTGGCCTGGCGGACGTCGCCCGGCGGCTGGACGCCCTCGTCGGCGACCGCGAGAAGGCCGAGATCGGCGCCGGTTCGGCAGCCTGGATCGCGCTGCTCGAATCGGTCGCGACCGCGCCGCGCCGCGTCCGGAACCCCGAGGCCGTCGCGAAGCCGCCGATGGAGCAGCTGCGCTCCCTGATCGCCGCCGCACGCTTCCTGGACGAGCCCCACGAGCCACTGGGCCGCGATATCAAACCCCTGGCAGAGCTGGTAGCGGCCCGATGGATCGTCGCAGACCCCTTTCTTGGCAACCGCCGACGCGGCCTGCACCTGCACATCGCCCGGGGCTTCGAAGGGCTGATAGCGCGCTGGCAGGAAGACAGCGACCCGCTCTTTGACGCCGCGCAGCGTCACCGCCGCGAAGCCAACAACTGGGCGTGACCTCGCGCGCCGGGCAGGCTCGGCGCGCAAACCCGGCGGACAGCCGAGAGGACCGGCGTGCCCATGCCGCCAGGACAGACAGCCCAGGACAGCCAAGGACAGCCAAGGACAGTTGAAGACAGTCGAGGACCGTCGAGGAGCAGGGAACCGATGGCAGATCCCAAGCCCGTCAAGATAATCCGCCCCACCACTCGGCGCGGCGAATTGCGGAAGTGGCGCATCCGTGGGCTCATCGCCGGCGGCGCGGCGGTGGTGCTCGCCGGGGCCGCCTTCGGCGTCGTCGCCCTGACCCGGAGCGATTCGTCCGCCTGCGGCGGATCGAAGTCAGGGCTCAGCCTCGTCGCCGGTGAATGCGTCGGTGTCACCGACGGTTCCACCTATCACTTCTCCGACGACCTGGCCCCGATCGAGGCGCTGATCGCAAGCGAGAACGCCGCCGCGATCAACAGCGGACAGCCTGTCGTGACCATCGCCCTGCTCAACCCCATCACCGCGTCGGCCACCAGCGCCCTGGACGCCCCCCAGGTGCGGAACCAGATCGAGGGCGCCTACACCGCGCAGTACCGCGCGAACCACCTTCCGCCCGTGATCGGGGACGAGCGTCCGCTGATCCGGCTGGTGCTGGCCAACGAGGGCAGCCACGAGGACCAGTGGCCGCAGGTGGTGCGGCAGCTGGAGGCGATGAAGTCGGACCCGGCGCCCCTGGTCGCCGTGGCCGGGCTGGGGGTGAGCACCATCCAGACCGAGCTCGGTGCCCAGGAGCTGGCCCGCCAGCACATCGCCACCGTCTCCGCGATCGACAGCGCGGACCAGCTGAACTTCGCCACCATCCCGGGGTTCATTCGGATCACCGCCTCGAACCGGCAGAACGTGGCCAGCCTCGCCGATTACCTCAGACCCCTGACCAC
This sequence comes from Catenulispora yoronensis, assembly GCF_039531695.1. Classification (NCBI taxonomy): domain Bacteria; kingdom Bacillati; phylum Actinomycetota; class Actinomycetes; order Catenulisporales; family Catenulisporaceae; genus Catenulispora; species Catenulispora yoronensis. The sequence goes on along the minus strand of NZ_BAAAQN010000011.1, from coordinate 139,386 downwards.
CACCGCGAAGGCGTCGGGGATCATGGTGTTCGACAGCAACTCCGACAACGCCAGCTCGGTCGACCTGTTCACCAAGTCGCTGCGCGACGACCTCCAAAAGAGCTTCTCCAAGCTGCTCACGGCCGCTCCGCAGAGCTTCGTCGGCGTGTCGGACCCGGCCGAAGCGACGCCGGACTTGTTCGCGGCCATCACCTCGAACATCTGCGCCGTCAAGCCCGACGTGGTCTTCTACGCCGGCCGCAGCGTCGACCTGACCAGCTTCATCGACGCGCTGGAGACCCGGGTCTGCGCCCAGACCCCGATCGTCATCGCCACGGCCGGATCCAACCTCGGCAAGATCCGCGAGCAAGAGGCGGCGATGAAGGCCAAGGGCATCACCATGGTCTATGCGACCCTGGCCGACGCGACAGGCTGGCTCGCCGGCGCCCCGGGCACCCCACAGCACTTCGCCGACTTCGCCACCACCTTCCGCAAACTCGGCTTCCCCGACGCCGACCTCTCCGACGGCGGCGCCATCGCCACTCACGACTCCGTGCTCGTGGCCGCCCGCGCCGTCCGCCTCGCCGCCCAGGCCGGCTCAGGCCGCGGCCTGCAACCCAAGGCGGCCGACGTGTTCAACGAAGTACTGAACATGAACAACCAGTACGTAGTGCCATCCGCCAGCGGCGACCTGAGCTACTACTACCGTGCCGACGACCCCGCAGCCAGCAGCGACCCCGGCGGGAGACCGCTGCCAGTCATCGCCATCCCGGCGGCACCTCCGTGGGCGTCCCCGACTCCCAGCATCTACATGACGCAGTAGGCGCCGAGTCCGTGCGTGCCAGGACTCTGCGGAAAAGGCCGCGAGTGGCCGATACGAAATGGACGGCAGTAGCCTGGTTGACCCGGACTCGGGTCCACGCCGACTGATGGCTTGCTGGAAGTACGAGGGTGCGGATGCTGGGTGTGGTGTTCGTGCACGGAGTGCGTTCCTCGGCTCGCATGTGGGATGCGTTCGCATCTGTGATGGCCGGCGATGCGGAGTTGTCCGGGACGGTGTGCGAGCCGGTGCCTCGGTTCGAGTACGCAACTGGCGTCTGGCGGTCGTCGTGGAAGCCGTCTCGGGTGATCCCGTCGATCTCGACCGCGGCGGACAGCCTGCGGGAGTACCTGGACACCGAGGCTGGAAACTTCGAGTCCCTGGTTCTGGTCGGGCACTCGCAGGGCGGTCTGGTGATCCAGCGGTGCCTTGTGCAGATGTTGGCTGCGGGTCGGGGCCTGGAGCTGGCCAGGATCAAGCGCGTTGTGCTGCTCGCAACCCCGAACACCGGCTCGGATCTGCTGATGCCCGCTCGGCGCAGACTCGTGCGCGGCAATTCGCAGGAGGCTGAGCTGCGTCCGTTCAACGAGCTGGTCGGCGACACGTTTCGGGTAGTGGCGCGAGACATCGTTGCCGCCGCAAGCGTTCCGACTCAGCGGTCATGCCGGATCCCGTTCTCGGTGTACGCGGCGGAACAGGACGGCGTCGTCACTCGGGCTTCGGCGCACGCCGGCTTCCCGGATGCCGCAGCGCTGCCCGGGGACCACTTCTCCGTCGCCAGACCCGACTCTCCTCAACACCGCACCTACACGACTGTGCGCCGGCTGTTGATGGAAGCTGCGGTTTCCAAGGGCCCTGATGCGTCAGTAGCGCCGAGCACAGTATCTATATCTACTCTTACGCCGGCCAACCTGGAGATCCACAACGCCTCTGACCCGGAAGCGGAGACGCTTGGGCAGGTGCCGGAGTTGACCGCATATCTGGTACGGGCTCACGATCGACAGCTTCGTACCGTGCTCAGCCAGATCATGGCTGGTGGGCAATCACGGCTGGTGATACTCACGGGAGACTCCTCCACTGGCAAGACCCGCGCGTTGTACGAGGCTCTGATCGAAATCGCCCCGCATGCTCCGCTGCTGCGCCCTGTGGGGGCGAGAGACTTATCGGCTGTGGTGGAAAGCGGCCAGGTGCAGCCGGGCAGCGTTCTCTGGCTGAACGAGGCTCAGCGCTTCCTGTACGGCCCCGAGGGATCCGAGGCCGCAGGCTCGCTTCGCGCGCTGCTGTCCGCGACATCCGGGATCGCTGCCGTGGCTACGCTGTGGTCCAGCCCTTATTGGGCGGAGCTGACTGCTCCGACCACCACGCACGATGCCTATGGACAGGTCAGGGCACTGTTGACGCATCCGGCATCAGCGGTCCGGATCAATGTGCCGACGCACCTGGCTTCCGATGATCTCGATGCCTGGCGAACCTTGGCGTTCACCGAGGGTGATGCTCGCTTGCGGCATGCGCTCACGGCCGGAAGCTCTGACGGGCACGTCATCCAGCACTTGTCCGGCGGCCCTGAACTGGTGGCCGCCTATCTTGACGGCAATCAGGGCGGCCCCCCATTCACGGTCAGTGAGCATGCCCTGGTCACCGCAGCCCTTGACGCGCGTCGTCTGGGCCATCATGGACCGCTACCAGCAGCGCTGTTGGCCCAGGCCGCGGACAGTGGTTTGTCGCCACGGCACCGTTCGTCCGATCCGGATTGGGCCGAACGCGATTTGCAGGCCCTGACTGAGGGACGTCGGGAGGACGGAAGCCGTACCGATATTCGCAGTACTCTGACCGCGATGATCGCCGTACGCTCGCAGAGCGGCGCTTCAGCAGCGTATGAGCCTGCCGATTACCTGGACCAGCAGACCCGCCAATCGCGTGCCACAAATGCGGTCGCTCCGGGTTTGTGGACTGCTCTGGTCGATCACACCGTCGATGGCGGCGACCAGGACCGTCTTGCCCAGGCTGCCTGGAAGCAGGGCCTCCGCACGACGGCGGTCCGGCTGTGGCACAAAGCCGTGGCCTCGGGGCACCCGACCACTCGTCTGGCCGAGCTGGACGCCGTTCTCGACCCCGACTACTACGGCGCCAGCTTCAGCGTCGCCAATGTGACAATCACCAACGCGTGGGCTGTCTCAAACCTGCTGAGGGTTTTGCGGGCAAGGGGAGCCGCACCGGCGGTTGCAATGCTGTTGGCCCGTGACCCGGCTACTCACATCCACCTCGGCGACGCCAGCGCAGTGGGATATCTCCTGTATGCCCTGCGGGAACTCGGTGATGACAAGGCATTCACGGTGCTGCTGGCTCGCGACCCGGCGGCTCATGCCGACGTAACCCATGCGTATCCGGTTTGCGAACTGCTTTGGGTACTACGGGAAGTCCAAGCCGAGCAAGCACTTGTGGCCTTGGCCGACCGCACGGCGGCTCAGGTCGAGCTCGACGATGTGATGGCGATCGGGCGGCTGCTGCGGGAAATGCGGTCCGCGAGCGTCGATCAGGCTTTTGCGATGCTGGCTATCCGTGCTGCGGTGTGTGCCGACATTACAAACACACTCACGGTGGAGATCTTGTTGCGGGAGTTCCGGGTATGCGGGGCCAAGCAGGCGGCCGGGACACTGCTGGCCCGTAACCCGGGTGCGCGCGTCGTCCTCAGCTCGGACGAGATGACGGGGTCCTTGCTAAGGGAGTTCCAGGCATGGGGTGCTGATCAAGCGATGATGGCGCTCTTGGCCCGCGAGCCGGCTGCCTACGCACTTCTGGAGAACCCTGAACCGATAGACATCGTGCTACCTGCGCTTCTGGAGACGGGAGCGGACGAGGCAGTCGCTGCGATGATGGAAGGCAACGCAGCTGCCTTCGCCGATCTTGAGGACGCTCGTGCGGTCGACGATCTGCTGCGAATGCTCTGGGAACAGGGGGCCGAGCAGGCGGTGGTCCAGATGGCCGAGAGCATCACGGCCCGGGTTCACTTCACCAGCCCTCACGCGTTCGGGGAACTGCTGCAAACGCTGCGGGAGTTCGGAGCCGAGCAGGCGTTCGCCGCGGTCGCCGACCGTGCCGCGGCCGAGGTCAGCCCTACTGACTCGAACGCGGTCGGAACTGCGCTGCGTGTCCTTTCATCCGCAGGTGCTGAGCACGCGTGCGCTGTTCTCACTGGACGTGCCATTGCCCAGGTAGACCTTGTGGACCCCGGAGCAGTTGCGAGCCTGCTGCGGATTCTGCAAGAGGTGGGGAACAAGCAGGCGGTGGCAGCGCTGCTGGCTCGTGAGCCGGCCGTCCACGCAGCCATCGACGATCCGCTGATGGTCGGTGCGCTATTGGCAGCGTTGTGGGCTGCTGAGGACGAGCGGGGAGTCGAGATCCTGTTGGCCCGCGACCCGGCTGCGCATGTTGATATAGCAGCTTCGGGGGTCGGATATCTGTTGCTGGTCCTGCGAGAAGTCGGCGATCAGCGTGCTGTGACAGCCTTGTTGGCTCGTGACCCGGCCTCACATGTGGACATCACGAGCCCACTGATGGTCGGGGACCTCCTGACCGAGCTACGGGCGGCCGGGAATGAGCCGGCGATCGCGAGGCTATTGGCCCGCGACCCCGCCGGGCACGCCGACCTCGGCGGACCGGGCGTCGCGGACTTGCTGCGAGAGCTGCGGATGGCCGGAGATGCGCGGGCGGTTGAGAGATTGTTGGCCCGTGACCCTGCCGCACACGCCGATCCCAATGATCCCTTCTCGGCGATGCAGCTGTTTTATGAGCTGCGTGAGGCCGGCGCCGAGCCCGTGGCTGTTGACCCTGCGCCCCGGCACATCAGCACAGGAGCCTCTCCAGACGGCTTTGTACTTTACGGGTACGAACCCGACGGTTCGCCGTCGCCGCCGTGGACTGTGAAATCGGTGATCACCTCGTTGTCGACGACCGCCCCATCGTCTTCGCCGGACTAGCCGTGTGGCGTGCCGCGACCTCGGCGAAAAGTCTTCAGAAGACGATTGATTCCTTCGGACACCATGCCGCCGAGCTGAGGACGGTCGAACTCAGGGGCTTGCCATGGAATCGCCGGCGCACCGTAGTCATCGTTGGGCTCCATGGCACGAGGATCGCCGGCCTCGGCCAGAATCTGGTTTGCCTGCGACTGGTAGTAGTAGGCGAGGGTGGTGTCTCGGGCCAGGCTTGCCAGCAGGTCGCCTGCGCGGGGATCGACCGATTCTGCCAGCGTCTGGGCGGCCCGTACTCGGCTGGCGTCGCCGAAGGCGGGATCCTGGGCGAAGGCGTGCAGGAGATCAGCTGCACGGGGGTCGCCTGCCTTGGCCAGCGCCTCAGCTGCCTGCGAACGGGCACCCTTGCTGAGGGTGGTCCCGCGCGCGAGACCTGCCAGCAGGTCGCGTGCGCGGGGGTCGCCGGCCTCGGCGAGTCCGCTCGCCGCAGCCGCTCGGACAGTACTGGGCACGGTGGTGTCTTGGGCTAGGGAGTACAAGAAGTCACGTGTGCCAGATCCACTGGTCTCGGCCAGGGCCGCGACCACTTGCTGCCGGTCAAGGTAGTGCAGGGACGAGTCCCGGGCAAGGCCATGCAGGAAGTCACCCGCACGGGAGTCGCTCGTCCGGGCCAGCAATTGGGCTGCCTGCACGCGATCGACACGGGCAAGGGCGGCGTCTTGGGCGAGTCCCATCAGGATGTCGCCCACCCGGGAATCGCTTGCCTCGGCCAAGGTTCGTGCTGCGCGTATACGGACACGGATATCGAGGGAGACGTCCTGGGCATAGACGTGCAGGAGGTCGCTCCCGCGCGGATCGCCCAGACCGGCAAGCGCCCAGATCGCCTGTTGGCGGCCAGACATGCTGAGGGCCGGGTCTTGGGCGAAGGCGTACAGGAGATCGCCCGCACGTGAATTGCCCGCCTTGCCCAGCATTTCGGCGGCCTGTGCACGGATGCCCTTGGTAAGGGTTGTCCCGCGAGTGAAGGCCACCAGGAGATCGTTCACCCGTGGATCAGCCGCATCGGCCAAGGCCTGCACTGCCGCCATTCGGACAGTACCGGGGACGGTGGTCTCCTCGGCGAGGGTGTGCAGGAAGTCATCCGTGCCAGGTCCACCAGTCTCGGCCAGGGCCGCAACCGCCTGTTGCCGATCGAGGTAGTGCAGGGACGGGTCTCGGACAAGTTCTGTCAGGAGGCTGCTCGCGCGGGAGTCGCCCATCTCCGCAAGGGCTCGCGCTGCCTGCACGCGGGCGCGGCTTTCGAGGAGGGCGTCTGTGGCGAAGGCGTGCAGGACTTCACTCGCACCGGGATCCCCCATCTTGGCCAGCGCCTGGGCCGCTCGTACGCGGCTGAAGCCGTTGGGATCGGAGGTGATGACGTGCAGCTGTCTGTTCGTCGTTCGGAGGATCTCATCGGGGATGGTGGTGCGCAGTTCGTAGAGCGTGGCAATCGCCTCAAGGCCGGGAAGCCCTTGCTGCGTCTGGCTTCGGAGGTACTCGATTCCTTCGACGGGAGCCTTCTCGTGTGCTGCGTCGATGAGGAACCCCGTATAGGAGACGGTGGCGCCGGGCGGTGGCCAGCTTGTTCTGACGCTGCTCATGAAGTGCTGGGCAGCGAGGTGTTCCTGGAGTGTCTGGTGGAGGAACGTGAAGTCGCCGCCTCGTTCAGTGAGGAGGCCGCTGCGACGTAGCGAGGCGCCCAGGAAGGCACGCCAGTTGTCGGCTCTGACTCCCTCGGGGCATCGAGCCGTCGGCTGGGATTCGAGGATGGTGAGTGCGGAGCGGGTGTCTCCGGTTTGGCGTCGGAACGCGAGGTAGGCGATCAGGCCCCGGAGGTGTGTCAGTGTCCTGTCTGCTGAGGAGTATGCCTCGGGATTGCGTTCCAGCCCCGGGTAGCGTGCCGCGGGCGTGACCGGCGGGACCTTGCGGAGCAGGTCGATGAAGTCCCGGTAGATCTGGCCGCGGTGAGGTGGCAAGGGCTGGTCAGGCCGGCCCTGGCGGACTGCGGCAGTGTGGAGCTGGCAGAGCATCGCGGACATCAGCGGGACCCGGGCGAGGTCTGCCAACCGGCTGGCGTTCAGCGCTTGGACGAAGCGCTTGGCGGTGCTCTCGGGATCCGCCAGGGCGGCGGCGCTGAACCAAGCGCGGGCAATAGTCTCCAGATCTCCGGACTTGAAGGGCTGAAGATCGTAGCGGGGCACGCCTGGGCCGAGGATGTCCAGTTCGCTGTCGGGCAAGGGACGGGTGGCGATGACGATCCGGTACAGGTGGGCGTACTCGCCGGTGGTGATGACGGCCACCTTGTGCAGGATCTTCTTACGCTGGGCGGGATCGGCGACCTCGTCCAAGCCGTCGAGGAGCACGAGCCAGCGCGCACCAGGGCGAGGCGGGCTGCGGAAGAACGCCTCCGAGGGCTCGCCAGTCACACCGAGATCGGAATTGCCCGCCAGGAGTGCGCCGACCAGAGTCCGCTCGGCGAACTCCGAGGCGTGGGTCAGGACCGGAAGCAGTTCCTCGGCTTGGCCGTCCTGCCAGCGCTTGACGCCCTCGGCGAGGCGGGTCCGCAGCAGGCTGGACTTGCCACCGCCGGGACCGGCCATGATGAGGCAGGTCGGCGGATCGGCCAGGACCTCGTCCGCACGTCCGCCCACCGCCGCGACCGGGCCGTCGAGGACAGCGGGCTCGTCGGCGCCGTCCAGGCGGTGGATCTGCTGGTGCAAGTAGACGGCGGCCAGCGGCGGCGTGGTGCCGGGCAGGACACCGGCATAGGGGTGCTCGGTGGCGGCGCGGTGGGCGACGGCCAAGTAGGCCGACAGCCATTGGGCGGCCGGGCTGGCGTGTTCCAGCCGCGGATGCACCTGGTGGGCGGCGAGGATCTCACGGAAGCCGGGCAGGTCGACGAGGGCTGAGACAGGGACCGCCCGCAGGACGCTGGCATCGTTTGCGACGGCGTGGTCGGTCGCCAGGATCCCCACCAGGAGGGACTTGCAGAACATCGCGGTTCCGGAGGCGCCGGCCCACCCCGAACCGCCGTCCAGGCTGCGGGGCACGATGCCCTCGTCCACGTGCACTGTCATCAGGCCCGACTTGCGCGCCTGCAAGGCGTCCACATGGCCGCGCACGGCCATGGTGTCGCGCTGCCGGTCCGGGCGCCTCTCCGCGTCGGGGAAACCAAGCCCCTGACAAGGGATCCGGTTCTGGCCGGTGACCAGGCCGAAGCGCACCGATCCCACGAACGGCCCGGCCGCGCCCTCGCGGTCGATCACCAAGAGCGCGGCATCCCGCTCCGGGAACGCCGTGATGTCCACCGCCTCGACCGGCCAGGCCAGCGTCGTCGCAAGCCAGCCGGTGCGCTGCGGCACCTCCAGGGGCCGCACCTCGACCCTCGCTCCATGCTCAAGGCCCTGCACGATGTGGTACGAGGTCAGCACGAGACCGTCGGCCAGCAGGTATCCGCTCCCGACCCGCTTGACGCCGGGAGCCCACACCTCCACGACCCGCGCCTGATCCATTCGTCCTCCCACGCTCGCCCTTCAGGGCTTGCAGCTGTGCTCAGGCAGGCTTCTGCGATGGTGCTGCCTACCGTACAAGCGCTCGGGGCGGAGAATGGCGTATCAGTCCAGGAAGATGGGGGGGCCGGCGCGATCAGGCAGGACTCGCATGGCTGTGGCGAAATCGGGCTCGGATTCCTCCTATAAGGTCGGAAGGTCCGCGGGCGGGGTCGAGGGGCGGAGAAGATGGACCAAGGTCAGGTGCTGGCAGGCCGCTACCGGGTGGAGGCGCTGCTGGGCCGGGGTGGGATGGGAGAGGTCTGGCGCGGCACCGATCCGGTGCTCGGCCGGGCCGTGGCGGTGAAAGTGCTGCCCATACAGGGCCCTGACACGGAGGTCGAACGCTTCGGACGCGAGGCTCGGATGGCTGCCGGTCTGCAACACCCGGCGATCACGACCGTCTTCGATTTCGGCCGGGACGGCGAAGTGCTGTTCCTGGTCATGGAGCTGCTCGACGGGGAAGACCTCGCGGCGGTTTTGAAGCACTCGCCGGACGGCCTGCCGCTGCCTCAGGTGCTCACAGTGGCCACGCAGGTCTGCCGAGCCCTGTCGGCGGCCCACCGGGCGATGATCGTGCATCGCGACCTGAAGCCGGGCAACGTGATAGTGCTGGGCGACGGCACCGTCAAGGTCTGCGACTTCGGAATCGCCCGCTTCGTCGGCGGCGGTCCGACGCAGCCGGGCCTGACCGCCGCCGGTGTGGTGCTCGGCACCCCGGCGTACATGGCGCCGGAACAGATCGAGGGACGGCCGGTCGACGGCCGCACCGACCTGTACGCGCTGGGCTGCCTGGTCTACCACCTGCTGACCGGTTTCCCGCCGTTCCGGGCCGACAGCGGGATCGCCATCCTGCACCAGCACGTCGCCGTGGCTCCGACGAGCACTCGCACATACCGTCCGCAGATCCCGCCGGCGCTGGACGATCTGGTGATGCGGCTGCTCGCCAAAGATCCGGCGCTGCGGCCGCCGACCGCCGAAGCCGTCATGGACGCGCTGGAGGACATCGCGGCCAGGATCGCGCCGCCGGTCGGCCCGAGCGCGCCGGTCGCGCCGATCAACCTGAGCGCACCGAGCACGCCGGTCCCGCCGATCACGATCACGAACCCGCTCGACAGATCCCGACGTACCGCGATCGGAGTCTCGGCAGTCGCCGTTGTGGCCTGCGCGGCGATCGTCGTGGCCTGGCAACCGTGGAAGAGTTCGAATTCGACCCCGCGTTCCACCCCGCCGGTGACGCCGTCAACGCATCAGGGCGCCGGCACCAGCTCGTCCGTCCCGGGAACCGCGCATCCGATCCCCGAGAGCGACGCCGCGAAGGCGACCAGCCTCGCGGCGTTCGGCACCCAGGACGCCCTGATCACGGCCGCCAAAGCAGAGGGCTCACTCAACGTCATCGCGTTGCCCGCCGACTGGGCGAACTTCGCCGCCATCGAGAAGGCCTTCTCCGACCAGTACGGCATCAAGATCACCTCCGCCAACCCGGACGGCTCCAGCCAGGACGAGCTCAACGCCATCCGCACAGGCCAAGGACAGCCCACGGCCCCGGATGTGGTGGACCTCGGACTGGCCGCCGCGGTATCGGGCAGCGCCGATCACCTGTTCGCGCCGTATCAGGTCGCATCCTGGTCCAGCATCCCGGCCGCGCAGAAGGACCCGAACGGCTCGTACGTCAACGACTACGGCGGCTACATCGCCATCGGATACGACACGAGCAGAGTGCAGAACCCACCGACCAGCATCAAGGCCCTGGACGACCCGAAATACCGCGGTATGGTCGCGATCGAAGGAAACCCGACGACATCGAACGTCGGCCTGTCGACCATCTTGGCCGCCGCCCTGGCCAACGGCGGGAGCCTGGACAACGTCCAACCAGGCCTGGACTTCTTCGGCAAGCTGAAGCAGGACGGCGTCCTCATCACGACCCCGGCCTCGATCAGCACGATCGCGAGCGGACAGACGCCGATCACCCTGACCTGGGACTACATTCAGGCCTCTACATCGAACTCCCTGAAGGCCAAGGGCCGAACCTGGAGGTACCTCATCCCCTCCGACGCCCAACTGGGCGGCTTCTACAACCAAGCGATCAACGCCACCGCGCCGCACCCGGCCGCAGCCCGACTCTGGGAGGAGTTCCTCTACTCCCCCACCGGCCAGAACCTCTGGCTCAAGTCCGGCATGCATCCGGTCGAGATCACCGCGATGCAGGCCGCCGGAACCGCCGACAGCGCAGCGCTCGCCGCACTGCCGGCCGTCTCCGGCCCGCCCGAGCTGGCTACCGAGGATCAGATCACGAAGGCCACGGCAGCGGTTGGCACCGGCTGGGCCAGGGCCACTGGGTAGGCCGCGCGCCACGGATGGGAGCTTTCGCTGCCCCATCAGTAGTGGTGGGGCATCAGCGTTATGGCTCCCTCCGGCCCAGTCTCCCGCTCGAAATCCGACAGCACCAAGTCGGCCAACACGCGGAGCTTCACGCCAACGAGCGACAATAGACCAGCAAAACCCGCCTAACGACCTGCCGCATTTAGTAGATCGTGATGCTGTCGTCGTTGGCTGATTCGGTGCAGCGTGGACCTGTTCGCGTGTGGCGGTTGTTGCGAGGATGAACGCATGCCGCCCAGTCCCCCGAACGCCCGGTCTGGCCCAGACTCGGCGGCCGTGGAGATCCTTGAACTGGCCAGGGGCAAAGTCACCGCAGATCTTCTCGGCTGCCTGATCGACAGCGACAGCATCGCGCTGAGGCGCTACGGGTGGCGTCAGGTGACAGCGGCTCTGCGCCAGCGTTCCGTCTCATTGCTTCGTGACGCCCTCCTTGCCATTGCCATCGGCGAGGCGGTCCGTGCTGACAGCGATGAGCGTGACGTCATGGTCGGTCTCGCCGTGTACCACTTCGTCGCCGTGCAACTGGGCCAGTCTCCCGCCGAGATCTTCGGTGATGCAGCCTCCCGTCTGCCTGACGGTTGGGTGCCTGACCTGCTCCGCGAATTCGGTGGTCGCCCGGACATCACACTCGATGCCTTCGGCTGGCTTCTCATCCAGACGCCAGACGGTCCGGGCTTCACGCCGGCTCCACCGCCCTATGCCCGACATCGCGACAGCGATCCGCCACCACATACCTGAACCAGGCGTGCTGGCTATATTGGGCGTCCGGGCCGAGGGTCCCCGACGACCGCAGCCCACCCGTGCCATAAGCGAGGCGATGATGGATCAGGGCACCCGTGGTGAGCTCATCAAGCAGCTGGCCGAGGCGATCGCCTCCGCGACGACCGCTCATCCGCTGCGGGTCGCTATCGACGGGCCGCCCGCCGCCGGCAAGACCACGCTCGCGGACGAGCTCGCTGTTGTTCTGCGCGCGGAGGGGCGCGATGTTGTTCGCGCGTGCATCGACGACTTTCTGTTTCCGCGTGCGCAGCGCTACCGACGCGGACAGTACTCGGCCGAAGGCTGTTACTTCGACGCACATGACCGTGGCGCGCTGTGCCGGGTTCTGCTCGATCCGCTGGGGCCAGGCGGAGACCGGAGGATCCGAACGTCGGTCTATGACCGGGACGCTGACGCGCCGCTATCGCCTCCGGTCCGCGCCGTCGCCGTGGACGCGGTTCTCCTCTTCGACGGCGTCTTCCTCCTGCGGCCGGAGCTGATCGATCGGTGGGAGCTGCGCGTCTTTGTCTCCGTTCCGTTCGAACAGACGGTGGAGCGTGCCCGGCGCCGAGGGACCGTGCAGGCTGAAGCGGCTGCCGAGGCTGGAGCGGCTGGAGCGGCTGCCGAGATCGAGCGGTCGTGGCGCGACCGCTATATCCCCGCTCAGCAGCTCTACTCCGCGACGGCGCGTCCGACCGACCACGCCGACATCATCGTCCATAACGACCGGCCCCAGCGGCCGAGCTGGGAAGTCCGAACGCGCTGACCGATAGATGACCGTTGTCATGCACCAGCGTGCAGGTGTGCGGCCCACAACGAAGGTGTCCGCGGGTAGCGGTCGCGCTGGACACGTATGGCGCGGTGCAGGGCGTGGGCGGCCGAGGCGAAGTCGAACTCGCCGGTGCTCTCGTTGTGGATACCGGTGTAGAAGTCCTCTGCGATCTCGACTGCGATCTCGTCGTCGATGGCCCACAGGGTCCCCACCACATGGGCGTAGCCGGCGAGTTGGAAGGCGGACGTCAGGTGGATGGCTTCGTCGAGTAGTCCGGCGGCCGTGCTCAGGGCAGTGTCGCAGGCGGACAGGTAGGCCAGGCGGGCGTGGTCCAGGTTGACCGGCGCCAGGCTCGCCACCGTGAGCGGGGCTTCGCGGTGGTCGTGCAGGATGAGGCGGCTCTGGGAGGGGTCGGCGGGGTCGTGGCTGCCGTGGCAGGCGAAGTGGGCGATCGCATGCAGGGGAAGCTGGTTCAGGACGTAGGGTCGGGTCGCGATGGAATCGTTGAGCACCAGCGGGTTCGGCAGCCGGCGGCGCAGAGCCGCGACCTCGCCGGGCACGTGGGCAAGTCGGCCATCGCCAGGAAGCCCAGGAGTGGTGGGCATGGCGACGATCAGGGAGCTGGACGTGCCTGGGCCGGTTGCTTGGCGCCTGCGGGCGTGGCGCAGGGCGCGGACGGTGGGCGTGTAGGAGGAGACAACTCGGTCCATGACCGATGATCCCCCGTCGCGCACGCCGTCCTCGCTGTGGCGGCCTGCGGCGTGCAGCGGTAGCAGGCCGAGCAGCCCGCCGGGCGCCCACCAGACCCGGGGCCACGCCGCACCGGCTGCGGGCGCGGCGCGGTATCCCAGGGCATTGAGGACCGGTTCGGCGACCGTGTCCCACAACCATTCGAGGGTCTCGGCCAGCACAGCCTGCGCGGCCCCGCGGTCCTGCTCGGGATCGGTGGTGGCGGTGAGCGCGCTGTGGAAGCCGCTGACCCGGGCGTTCAGGGCCTCAAGGCTCAGCCCGGGAAGTGGCAGGACGTTGACGCCATCAGCCGTCAGCAGAATGGCGTCGCCGCGCTGGGCGCTGACAGTGAAGCTGACCACGGGGCCCTGGGCTGCCTCGGGAATCAGCTCTTGGAGACTGGGCGGCAGCCCGAACGACTCGAAGCCGTCCTGGCGGCGGATTTCGGCGAGTGTCGCGGCGAGGTCGCGGGCCAGATCAACGCGATCCTCCGGCGCCCGGAACGGGTCGGAAGCCGAGGCGGACGGGAAATCGGCGACGTCGTCCCGGTCAAGGCGGTCGCGCAGTGCGGTGAACCGGGCGGCGAGGTCGGGGTGCAGGTCCGACAAGCTGCCCCGGGTGTCGAGCATCTGGCCGAGCAGGACGGTACGACCCGCTTCCAGCAGGGACATCGCGCGCTGAGCACGCTGGGCCGGCGACGCGTCGGGGTCGGACAGCGCCTGGGCGGCTGCGTCTCCGGCCAAGCCGGCGAAGCCACTGAGGGCCCGCTGTTTGTCGGAGCGCAGGAGGCGGCGCGGGGCGACTTCGGGCAGGAGAAGGACAGCCCCCTCCAAAAGATCCGCCGCCCGCGACGGGTCCAGCGGCGCGATCAGCGAAGCGGCGACACTCGCACTGCGGATGCGCGTCGATGGCGGCGCAGTGGTGACCGCTGCTGCGGCGGCGAAGGCTTCCGCCGCTTGGAGGACGTCGTCGAGGGCATGAGACTTCTTATATCGAGCCACCAACGAGACGCCGAGCTCGTACAGACGGCTCGCTCGCTCAGGTTGGCGCTCGTCAGTGGCATCGACGACACGCGCCGCGACGAGAACCGCCTCGTCGCCGTCTTCGGCGTCAGCGACGAGATCGTACCGACGACGCAGCGCGGTGCCGAGTACTGCCAAGCGCGTGATCCACTCACGATGGCCCTCAGCTGTGGACTGCACAGCCTGCCGACTGGACGTGATCGCCTCATCCAGATCCTCAGGATCCTGCGTCCTCCGAAAACGGTGTTGCAACGCAAGGCTGACATTCGACAGCCTCGGGGCCCGATCAGGGTCGCCATCGGCGGTCAGAGCGACGGCCTGGCCGCAGACCAGAATCGCCTCGTCCAGATCCGCCAAATCCTCCGCGTGCTCGAAGCGGACGATCAACACTGTGCCCAGATTCGACAGGTAGCCCGCCAGATCGTTGTCGTCCGGCCGGGCCGTCCGCACCGCTCGCCGGCTGGCCTCGACGGCCTCGTTGAGGTCGCCCAGCGCGCCAGCGAAACCGAACCGGTCACGAAGCGCCGCGCCGAGCGTGGACAGCGCCGCCGCCTGAGCGCTGCGCACTCCGCTGCCCTCAGCCGCTTGGCCGCTGAGGGCAACCGCCTCGCGGCCCACGCGAACGGCTTCGTCCAGATCCTCGGGATCGCCGTTGAGCCGGCACCGGATCTGCAACATCGTGCACAGCCCGGTCAGGCAGAACACCCTCATGCCGTCATCCTCGTCGAGCGCCTCGGCGATACGGTCCCACAGGCCCACGGCGACGTCGACGGACAGCGGATCGGGGCTCGCGAGAGTGCGGCTCTGGTGGGCGTACGCGCTCGGCATCGCCATTGTGGCGATTTCCGACCTCAAGGGCTCGGGGACATCCTCAGTGCCGTCGATGATGAAGTAGTGGAGGAGATAAGCCAGAGCCTGATCCAGCAGTTCCCGGTCTTCGCCTTCTGGCACAGATTGGGCGCGGTACCAGTGGAACCATCCGAGCAGATACCGGGCCTGGGCTCCGTCGACAAGGCCGGCGTCAAGAGCCGCGGCCAGCCGCTGGGCATCACGGACAGCGCCGCGCGTGAGTACCGGCGCCAGACTCAGAGTACTGGCGACCTCGGTCAGGCATGCCGAGACTGCATAGAGTGGTTCCATCTATCCCCCTCGAACGCCCCCCGGCGCCACCTGTGACAGCATACGATCACGGTTTCCGGGCGTGGATCATCGCGGCCCCGGGATCCGGGGCGACGCTCGCGCTGTGAGGAACGATATGGCAAAGGAGTGGGATGGCGCAGGGGGTGGAGCGGTCGGCTGATCAGGTTGCCGATGCCGTGGACTACGTGTGTAGATACGTGGAACAGGTGCGTGCCGTCCTGGCCGCCGAGGGCTCGGCCGGCGTGCTCGACGTGGTTATCAGCGCCCTGCAAAATGGCGAAGACCCGCGCGCGTCGCTGGAGGACTTGCATCGAGCGCTTCGTGTCGCCGGTGACGCCTTGGGTATCTACGGTCATGCTCGAGGCCTGACCCCGGCGGGAGTCGACAGATACGCCCGCCCGGAGGCGGTGTTCCTGTGTCCCCGTAACGAATATCCCTGTGCTCGTTTCGCATGGCCCAGCTCGGGCGTCATACCGCGCTGCAAGATCAGCGACGAGCCGCTGCGCCGGGACACGGTCGGCTAATGGGAGCGTTCTTGGCCCGGCTCGGCGAGAAGCTCGCAGAGCGCTGGCTCAGCCTGCTGGTCCTGCCCGGCGCCCTCTACCTGGCCACGATCCGGGCCGCGCTCACCTTGGGCCAGACGCGTCCCTTCGATCTGCCGCGCCTGGCACACCAGGTCACCGCCTGGGCCGCCAACCCGGCCGTGCGTACGGTCGGCGGCCAGATCGTGCTGCTCTGCGCCGTGCTGGCCGCGGCCGCCGTCGCGGGCATCGCCGCCCGCACACTGGCCGCCGCCATCGAACGCGTGGTCCTGGCGGCCGACTGGAGCAGCTGGCCGGGGCCCTTGCGCCGCTTGGCTTCGGCGCGTGTTACGGCCAGGCGTACGCGTTGGGACGCCGCTCGGCTCGTCGTCCACCAACGCCGCGAAGAGGCCGGCCGGGCCCGCGCCCTGCGCCGCCCGCACGATCCGCAGGAACTCCACGAGGCCCGCCGCTCCCTCGACCGCATCTCGCCCGAGCGCCCCAGCCGCCCGACATGGACCGGAGACCGCATCGACGCGGCCACCGTCCGCCTCCGACGGGACCATCATCTGGAAACCGCGCTGCTGTGGCCTCACCTCTGGCTCACGCTCCCCGACACCGAACGGTCCGAGATCTCGACAGCCCGCCAGGAGATGACCGCGGCATACGTCCTGGCCGCTTGGGCGGTGCTTTATGCACCGCTGACCGCAATCTGGTGGCCGGCGGCCCTTGTCAGCTTGCTTCTCGCGATGACGGCCCGGCAACGGTCTCGTACTGCCGCCGAGGCGTATGCCCAGCTCATCGAGGCGACCGTGCGGCTGCACACTGGCGATCTGGCTCGCGCCCTGGGCATCGACCACAGCGGAATACTGACGACACAGGTTGGAGATGCGCTCAGCGACTTGCTCGAATCGCGACTTCCGGAGCTGGATGAGCATGCTTCCACGGCGGGGATGCAGGTGTGACGTCGAGGCTGCGCCGCCGCAGATGAAAACCAACCCCGCGCCCCGACGCAGTACAGGGTTATCAGGGATCGAACGTCAAGGGGCGTGAGGGTGGACAACGGCGTCTCGACGTGCGAATCTCATGTCGTTCGAAGAGGTACACGGACGACCACGGCGACGAAGCCGGCCCGGGAGGCACCGTGTCCATCGCGTGGGAATCGACGACGTTGTTGCGGGTGGCCGATGTGGCCTATATCCGTACCGACTTGCAGGCGGAGGGCCGCGAGGTCCGGGAACTGGTCGAGTGCCCGCAGTGCCATCGGATCACTGACTGGCTCATCGCGGTCGGCGAGGGAGCCGTCGAGATCGCCTGCCGGTGCGGAGTGCAGTGGCGGCTCGCCGCCGCGCTGCCGCAGGTGGTGGCACTGGCCGAGTGTCCGCCGAGGGATCCGCGCTGGACGTGTTTGGGCGATGCCCGGGCGGCGCTCGGGTTCGAGCAGCAGCCCGGTCGGCGCCGGCGACGGCGTCGGGCTTCAGTGCTGCCTGTGGTGTCCTGACCGTACGTGGCCTGCTTCTGATGCCATAGCCGTCACTGCTGCCATGGCCGTTATTGCTGTATAGCCATCACAGCTGTATAGCCATCACAGCTGTATAGCCGTCAGCCCAGCGACGCGCTGGCCGCGCGCAGCTCCTCCAAAGCCGCCGACGTGTGCACGGAGAGGTCGTCCGCAGCCTCGCGGCCGCCTTCGGACCAGGCGGCGAAGCCTCGCTTGAAAGCGAGAACGCCCAGTTCGCCCGCCAGCGCCGCCGTCGCGTCGGCGACGCCGCGCGCGACGAGAGCCTGTGTCATCGCCGCCCCGAGGCTGACGCTCTTGAGGGCGTCGCGCTCTTGCAGCTCGGCGCTGGCCGCCACCGCGGCCCTCAGGCGCGGCGCTAGGTCGCGATTGAACTCGCCCATCGCCCCCGACGCGCGTTCGAGTCCTGCGGCGACCGCCGTAAGCGGGGTGGCCCCCTCGGGCGCCTCCGCGATCCCCTCGGCCAGCAGTCGGCTCAGCGTCTCCTGCCCGGCCATCAGCAGGTCGCGCTTGTCGGGGAAGTAGCGGAAGAACGTGCTCTTGGTGACGCCGGCGCGCTCGACGATCTGCGCGACCGTCGTCGCGTCGTACCCCTGCTCGGTGAACAGGTCGACGGCGGCCACGACGAGGCGCTCGCGCGCACCTGGTTCCCATCGCCCCATGGGCCCATCCTACGCGATGGGACCTTTGTCCCATCACTTCTGGTACGGTGATGAGACAAAGGTCCCATCACTTGGCGGAGGGCTCTCCCATGCACGTCTTCATCACCGGCGGCACCGGCCTGATCGGCTCCGCGGTCGTCGCCGAACTGCTCGCCAACGGCCACACCGTCCTCGCGCTCACCCGCTCCGACGCTTCCGCGCAGGCCGCGGAGCAGGCCGGCGCCGAGCCGCTCCGCGGCAGCCTCGCCGACCTCGACGTCCTGCGCGCCGGCGCGGCCCGCGCCGACGGCGTGATCCACCTGGCCTTCAGCAACGACTTCAGCAGCCCCGAGGCCCTGGCCCAGGGCGTCGCCGAGGAGAGCGCCGCGCTCGCGGCCCTGGGCGAGGCGCTGGCGGGCAGCGGCCGTCCCCTGGTCACCGTCGCCGGCACGCCTTACATCCCGGGCCGCGCCTCCACCGAAGCCGATCCCCTGTCGACCGCCGGGCCGGTCGGCGGCCGGGGCCGCTCGGTCACCGCGGCCCTGGAGCTGGCGTCGCGCGGCGTCCGCAGCACGGCCGTCCGCATGCCGCGCACCGTCCACAACAACGGCACCGGCGGCTTCGCCGGGCTGCTGACCGCCATCGCGCGCCGCAGCGGCGTGTCCGGCTATCCCGGTGACGGGGAGCAGCGCTGGCCGGCCGTGCACGCTCTCGACGCGGCTGTCTTGTTCCGCCTGGCCCTGGAGCAGGCGGAAGCGGGTACCTCGTGGCACGCGGTGGCCGACGAGGGAGACCGGGTGCGCGACATCGCCACCGTCATCGGCAGCCGCCTGAACCTGCCGGTCGAGGCCGTCCCGACGGAGAGCTTCGGCACCCTGGGCCAGATCTTCGCGACCGACCAGCCGTCCTCCAGCGTCCACACCCGGCAGGCCCTCGGCTGGGAGCCTAAGCACCCGAGCCTCCTTGAGGACCTGGAGAACATTCAGGCCTGATAGCTCCCCCACGCAACGAAGCGTTCGGCCGCCGCGCACGGAGCGCGGCGGCCGAACCTGTGAGCTGACCGATCAGCTCACAGTGATGTCGTCGTAAACGGCATTGCTGGGAGTGCCGCTGACGCCATCGTCACGGGATTCCAGTTGCAGGGTGTAGGAATGGCCCGCCGTCACCGAAGCGGAAAGACTCTTCCAGCCCTGACCGTTCGTACAGACCCGGTTCAACAGCCGCGTGCTGGAGGAGGTGGTGTTGTCGACCAGGAACACAGTGGCGAAGCCGCTGCTGGTGTCGGTGCAACGCACCGAGTACCACAGCGACAGAGTGCTGCTCCCGGTCGGTGCCGTGAACGTCTGCGACAGCTTCGACGTTCCGCTGGTCTCACCGGTCGCGCCGACCAGCGCGGCGAAACCGCCGGAGTGCACCGGCGACGACACCGCGGAGGCCGAACCCGAGTTCAGCGTCCACCCGGACAGCGTGCCGGACTCGAAGCCACCGTTCACGATCGCGCCGCCGCCACCGCCGGGACCGGTGACCGTCAAGGTGAAGGTCGCGGTGTGTGTGGCCGACGTCGCAGTGCCCTTGATCGTCACCGGGTAGGTCCCGGCGATCGTCGACGCGGACGTGGCGATCGTCAGTGCACTGCTACCACCGGCGGTCACCGTCGCCGGGCTGAACGACGCCGTCGCCCCACCCGGAAGGCCAGAAGCCGACAACGCCACCGACTCCGCCGACCCCGACACGACCGCTGTCGAGACCGACACGGACGCCGACGAACCCGCCGCCACCGAGCCCGACACCGGAGCATCCGATATCGAGAAGTCGTTGGTCGGCGGCGGGCCGCCGGGACCGACGGTCAGTGCGGTGTAGGCCGTGTGGGTACCGGTCGGGCCGCTGGCCGTGGCCGCGATGGTGTAGGTGCCGTTCGCCGTGCCGGAGGGCACGCTGATCGTCAGGGTGCTGCTACCCCCCGCGGTGACGGCGGCGGGGTTGAACGTGCCCGTGCCGTTGGTGGGAAAGCCCGCTGCCCGAAGGCTCAGGCTCTCCGGTGCTCCGACGGTGGCCGCGGTGTTCACCGTGACCGTGGTCGAGCCTCCGGCCTGGACTGTCGCGGTGCTCGGCGCCGTGATGGAGAAGTCGGGCTGGACGCCGATGGTGGAGGTGAACGCCCATTGCGCGGCGGTGCCCGAGCAACTGGCGGCCACGACCGAGGTGCCGGAGGTCGCTATGCATTTACGGCCGGTCTGGATGTCGCTGATGGTGCCGTTCGGGTTGACCGACCACTGTTGTGTGGGACCCGCTGTGCATTTTTGGAGCGAGACGCCGGAGCCGCCGCCATAGTCGGCGCACAGGTTGTTCCGGGTCAGGAAGGCGCCCTGGAAGGTGAACTGCTGCTCGGCGGAGCCGGTGCAGGCGGTGGTCACCAGCTTGGTGCCGATCGTGGTGCTGTCACTCGGATCGTCGATGCACTGGCCGTTGGCGCCGTTCTTGTAGGTGCCGACCGTCGCCGGGGACTGTGCGTTGTCATAGCACTGGCCGGTGGAGGTGTTGAACAACGGCATCGGGTCGTACGCCAGGTTGCTCGGCGGATTGACCACGATCGGTTCCAGGGTCGGTGTGCCGTTGGTGTTGTAGTCGGTCAGCGCGTCCTCGCAGTTGATCGCGTCGAAGGCGTTGCCGCCCTGGCCGCCGATCCACATGTCGATGTGGTAGAGGTTCGGACCGCCGTTGGGGCCGTGGCCGCTCCAGTCGGCCTGGCACTCCTGGCAGGAGTCCTCCATGATCATGTACTTGCCGACGCGCGGCACGTACACGATGGTCCCGGCCGGGAGTTCGCCGGTGTAGGTGGCGAAGGTGATCGGGTCGGCGTAGGTCCCGGTGCCGCCCGCGGTCTTGTGGAGCTTCGGGTAGGAGATGTCACCTCCGGGCGGTGTGTTGTCCCACCAGCCGTAGTAGGTCAGGAACATCTGCTGCGTGCCGGTGGCCGCGGCCGGTGCCGCGCTGCTCGATGCCCTGCTCGATGACGCGCTGGACGGCCCGCTCGATGCGCGGGCGGTGCTCATGCCGAGCGCCGCCGCGACCATGAGGATCGCGGTGAGGAACAGGCTCAGTAGCCTGATCCGAGGTCTGACGGACATACGGAATCCCTTTCCGACGGTGGCGGTCAGCTGACGGTGATGTCGTCGTAGGCGGCGTTGCTGGGAGTGCCGCTGACGCCGTCATCGCGGGCTTCGAGCTGAAGGGTGTAGGAGTGGCCAGGGGTCAGCGGCGCGGAGGCGCTCCTCCAGCCCTTTCCGGTGTCGCACACCCGGTTCACGACCCGCGTGGTGGAGGAGGCGGTGTTGTCGACCAGGAACACCGTGGCGAAGCCGCTGCTGGTGTCGGTGCAGTTCACGTCGTACCAGAACGACAGAGTGCTGCTTCCCGACGGCGCCGTGAAGGTCTGCGACAGCTTCGAGGTGCCGCTGGTCTCACCGGTCGCGCCGACCAACGCGGCGAAGCCGCCGGAATGCACTGGCGAGGAGACCGCCGAGGCCGAGCCGGAGTTCACCGTCCATCCCGTCAGCGTTCCGGACTCGAACCCGCCGTTCACGATCGGACCGCCGCCGGTGACAGGAGTGACGGTCAGAGCGAACGAGGTGGTGTGCGTCGCCGAGGTGGCGGTGCCCGTGATGGTCACCGTGTAGTTCCCGGCCGGTGTCGACGCGGACGTGGCGATCGTCAGGGCACTGTTCGCCCCGGCAGTGACCGTCGCCGGACTGAACGACGCCGTCGCCCCACCGGGCAGACCCGAAGCCGACAACGCCACCGGCTCCGCCGACCCCGACACCACGGTCGTGGCGACGGTCCCGGTCACGGTTCCGCCCGCCGACACCGAGCCGGCGGTCGGGGCGACCGCGATCGAGAAGTCGTTGGTCGGCGTGCCGCTGGAGACTTGCAGCGTGTACGTGGTCGAGTGCGTCGCCGACGGCGCGGTACCGGTGATTGTGATCGGGTAGGTCCCGGCCGGCGTCGACGCGGAGGTGGCGATCGTCAGGATGCTGCTGTTCCCGGCGGTCACCGTGGCCGGGCTGAACGACGCCGTCGCCCCGCTCGGCAGGCCCGAGGCCGTCAGCGCCACCGGCTCCGCCGAGCCCGAGACGAGCGCGGTGGACACGGTCGTCGTGACCGCGGCGCCCGCCGACACCGCGCCGGACGGCGACGCCGTCGCGACCGAGAAGTCGTTGCTGCTGGTGGCGGTGCCGGCCACCACATCGGTCTTCGGCGTGTTCCATCCCGAGACGCTCACCACCGGAGTGGCGCCCTGGAGGTCGGCCGAATTGTAGGACGCGGTCAGCGTCTCGGACTCGCCCGGCCACAGGGTCACGTCGTTGTCGCCCCAGATCGAGGACTGGAGTTCGTTGTCCCCGGAGAGCTCCTGGCCGGACGCGGTGCCCCGCCGGATGTCGGCGCGCAGGAAGAAGCCGACGGTCTTGGTGGTGGAGTTGTTGGTCAGGGTGACCGTCACCTTCTTGTCCGCGCCGTTCGGGCCCGGCGCGTCGGTGGTGGCGGCGCTCACCGAGACCGCGGAGTTCTGCGGCAGGTTCCGCAGCGCGGTCAGGTTCGCGTAGGACGTCATCGCGGCCTGCGGGTTGCCGATGGTCGAGGACCAGTTCGGCACGTCGCCGGTGGTCGGCTGCCAGTAGACATTGCGGTCCACCAGCGTGCCGTTCTGCCGGACCAGCAGTTCGACGAAGAAGACGGTGCCGGAGGCGGTCGGGGTCTTGGGAGTCAGGACCTTGTTGACCACCTGCTGGGGAGCCAGGCCGGCGGCGGCCGAGGTCTGGTCGTCCAGCAACGCGCCGCTGGTGTCGTAGACCTTTGACTCGACCGTCACCCCGGACTGGTTCTGCCCGGTCAGGTTGTCCAGGGTGACCGTGTGGTCGTCAAGAGTGAAGAGGGCGTGCAGGGTCCGGTTGGCCTTCTGTGCTCCGAAGAACGCGCCGGCCTGGTCCCCGTCGTTGTTGTAGAGCGACCACAGCAGCGTCGGCCAGCCCTTGTTGACCTGCCAGTACACGGTGCCGGTCGACGGCTGCGAGCTGCTGTTCCAGTGGTCGATGAACGCTTCGAACTGCGCGCGGGTGTCCTCGTAGTTCTGGACCTGCGCCTCCTCGACGTACTGGTTCAGGCTGCCCGGGGCGCCGTAGCGGTTGGTGATGGCCTGGTCCAGGTTGTAGAGGGTGCCGAAGTGGTAGCCGCTGTGGCTCGTGCCCTCGTAGTTGGCGTGGTACTGGTTGGCGCCGGGGGTCTGCCACAGCGCGCTCTGGTCGGCGGCGGACATGAATCGGTTGATCGAGTCCAGCGTCGGCACCGTGTTGCCGGCGCTCTCCTCGGAGTCGTAGCCCCAGGAACCGCCCGCGTTGGTCTGGGTGGAGTCGCCGGAGGCGTAGTGCGACGTGTCGTACCAGTAGCTCGGCGGCACCCAGTCATAAGGGCCCTCCTTCTCCCCCGACGTCCCGAGCTTGGGGCTCGTGTTGTACTCGGCCGAGGAGATGAAGGGCACTGTGAAGTCGGACGCGGCGAACCCGGCCAGCGCCTGGGTCTCCTGCGCCGAGGACGGCGCGTTGTCGCTCCACTGGAAGCTGGTCACGCTGGGGTGGTTGCGCAGCACGGCGCCGACGGACTGCGCCGTGCTCTGGTAGACCGTCCCGGCCGAGCTCCCCTCCCAGAAGTCGCAGCACTGGTAGCCGGCGTTCACCAGGAGTCCGGCGGCGTCCATCTGCTGGTACCAGTCGTCGGGCATGAGGTGGCCCTCAAGCCGGATGGTGTTGATGCCCAGGGCCTTGAGCAGGCCGATCTGCTTGGCGGTGTCGGCCGCGCTGTAGCGCAGGAAGAGGTCCGGGTCCCAGCCGCCGCCGCGGACGTCGAAGGCGACGCCGTTGATCGAGAACTGACGCACCCCCTGCGGGGCCCCGGTCGAGGAGCCGACCAGGCGCGTGGTGGTGTTCCGGATGCCGAACTTCTCAGTGGCCGTGTTCAGGACCGTCGAGTTCTGCGAAACCGCGGTGGTCAGCGTGTACAGCGGCTGCGCGCCCATCTGGTACGGCCACCAGATCTGCGGGTGCGCGATGGTCAGCGCCGGGTTCCCGGCCGGGGCGAAGGACACGGTGCCGGTGCTGTTCGCGGCGACCGTCACGCTCTGGCTGACGGTGATCGGGCTGCCGCCGCCGGGCGGCGTCACGGTCGCGGTGACCGTTCCGGTCTGCGAGCTCGCCGTGGTGTTGACGACGTCGGCCTTGACCGTCAGGGCGCTGCTGGACAGGTCGGCCGCGGTGTTCTGGTTGACGTGGGCGTTGTCCACGACCAGTCCCCCGCCGGCCTCCAGCTGCACCGGGAACTGGATGCCGGTGTTGTTGTCCGGCGGGATCTGGCTCCAGTCCACGTTGTCCAGCGTCAGCATCTTGGTCGGGTCGTTCGGGTGCATCTCGATGGCCAGCGAGTTGGTTCCGGTCTTGAGCAGCGCGGTGAGGTCGTAGACGTTCCGGACGTATCCGCCGGTCACCGACGCGGCCACCTGCGTACCGTTCACCCACACGTCGGCGGTGCCGACAACGCCGTTCAGGACCAGCTTGGCCCCCTGGCCGGCCGGCGGCGCCGCGAAGTCGGTCCGGTACCACCACGGCACGCTGAACTGCGCGATGGTGTCCGGGCCGACCTTCGTCATCTGGCCGAAGCAGCTTTTCATGTTCGAGGAGACGAAGACGTTCGGGCAGGTGCCGTTCTGAAGCAGGGCATTGATCTCGGTGCCCGGCGCGCCGCCGTCGTCGTTCGCCACCGGCAGCCAGCCGGAGGTGCTGAAGCCGGGCGCGGAGATCTGCGCCCCGCTCTGGGTCGCGGTCGTGCTCGTCACGACTTTCCAGCCGCCCGCGGCGCCCAGCGTGGTCAGCGCCGTGGAGCCGCTTTGGGAGCCGGCCGACGACGCGTGGACGGACGCCGCGAGCGCGTCGGCCTGGACCGGCGCGACAGATGCCGGGACGCCCGACGCCGTCACGCTCTTGGTGGCGGTCGTGGCCCGCACCGGCCCCGCGGAGGCCGCGGCGACCGAGGCCAGCCCCAGAGCGGCGGTCGCGGCCAGCGCTCCCGCCGACGTGCGTATTCGTGTTCGCATGTCCCACCTACCGTTTCGATGAAGACGGGGATCCGGCCGGCGGACACCGGCCGGGGCCTCTCCTGCGCAGGGAGGGGGAGTTCAAGTTAGGAAGCTTTCCTAACTCGTGGTGGAGGCTAACTTCGGGGCCTGATGGCGTCAAGCTCTGACGGCAAGCTCTTTCTCAGCCAGCTGTTGATTAATATGCAGCTCAGGATACTTACGATGGCATGGCAAAGGGTCCGGCCGCCGCGCTCCGCAGTCGGCGACCGGACGTCTTGGGGATCTCAGCCGACGGTCAGCTCACGGTCACGTCGTCGTAGACGGCGTTCGTGGGGGTGCCGCTGACGCCGTCGTCACGGGACTCCAGTTCCACGGTGTAGGAGTGGCCCGCGGTCAGTGCGGCCGAGGCACTCTTCCAGCCCTGACCGGTGGTGCACACCCGGTTCAGGACTCGCGTGGTGGAGGAGGACGTGTTGTCCACCAGCAGCACCGTGGCGTACCCGCCGCTGCTGTCGGTGCAGCTCACGTTGTACCAGAGTGACAGGGTGCTGCTTCCGGAGGGCGCCGTGAACTTCTGCGACAGCTTGGACAGCCCATTGGTCTCAGCGCCGGCGCCCACCAAGGCGGCGAATCCACCGGCGTGCACCGGGGAGGACACCGCCGAAGCCGAACCGCTGTTCACGGTCCATCCCGTCAGGCTGCCGGACTCGAATCCGCCGTTGACGATCGCACCGCCGCCACCGCCGGGGCCGGTGACCGCCAAGCTGAACGTGGCGGTGTGGGTGGCCGACGGTGCCGTCGCGGTGATGGTCACCGGATACGTCCCCGACGCGGTCGACGCGGAGGTCGCGATCGTCAGGGTGCTGCCACCACCGGCCGTCACGCCGGCCGGGCTGAACGACGCCGTCGCCCCGCTCGGCAGGCCCGAGGCCGTCAGCGACACCGACTCCGCCGAACCCGACACCACGGCCGTCGACACCGTGGAGGACACCGACGAACCCGCGGTCACCGTGCCCGAGGCGGGCGCGTCGGACACCGAGAAGTTATTGGCCGGCGGCGGAGTGCTGGACGCGGCCGGGCTCCAGTAGTCCCCGGCCATCACGATCATGACCAGGGTCTTGATGGACTCGCCGAAGTAGCCGTCACCGTAGGGGTTGGTCTGGAGGTAGCTCCAGATGGTGTCGGTCCACGCCTGGTCGCCGGCCGCCATCGCGGACGGGCCGATCGCGTCGCCGGCCTCCTCCGCGAGATCGGTGGTGTTGTAGCCCGTGCAGTTCAGGTTCAGGTGCGGATAGACCTTGCCCGGGTTGGCGCCGGACACCTGCTTGGCGCAGTTCGACCACTTGGTGGCGTCACTGAGCTCGAAGCTCGCGGCGGTGCCGTTGAGCAGCGCGTCGGTTCCCATGTGCCAGGGGACGCGGATGGAGTTGTAGCCGACGATGTTGTCCGGCTGGTTCTCCTGGTAGTGCGCGGGCGCGGGCTGCGGTGTCGCGTTGGCGCCGACCACGAAGTCCGGGAGCAGACCGTAGGCCGAGGAGTAATTGCTCACCAGCGAGGAGTCGACGGCCTCGGTGCGGGTGATCACCTTGTTCCAGTCGTGCGCGGAGTCGTACGCCGCGAACGCCCGCAAGTGGTCGATCATCTGGTCCGAAGGACGGGTGTCAGTGTTCGGACCGTCGTCCTCGCACTTGAGGTGGCCGTCCGGCGCCACATTGTGGGCGTAGAAGTTGCTCAGCCAGTTCAGGGCGTCGGCCTGGTAGCCGCCCCACTGCTTGTCGGCCAGGATCAGACCGTAGCCGATGTCTAGGTCGCCGTCGGTCGCGCCGTCCGGAGCACCGGAGCTGTAGTACTTGCAGGTCTTGCCGTCCAGCTGCCACTGCATCATGCCGTACTGGTCCTCGTGGTCCTTGACCAGCTGCCACAGACCGTTGAACTCGGCCTGGGCATTGGCGTCGTACCCGGCCATCAACGGCACGATGTTCATCCCATAACCCTGACCCTCGGAGACCGGGCCGTTGTTGGTGGCGTCCTTGTCTCCCTTGGTCGAGACGTAGTACTCGTTGGTGGCGCAGCCGTGGACCAGATACGTGGCCTTCCAGGAGTCGTACTGCTTTTGGACTGCGGCGTCGCGGACCGCTTGCGACGCCGACGGCATCACACCGACCTTGTAGGTCTGGTGGGACGGGAAGGCGTGGGCGGGACCGGCGGCGTGTGCGGATTGCGAGGCGGTGGCGGTCATCAGGCCCAGAGTCAGGGTGCTGATGGTCGCACCCAGGCTCAGTGTGCGCCTAGTGCGGGGGGACACGGTGGTTCCTCTCTGTGGGGTGGATGGTGCCGGGTGGAGGCGGTCATCGTGACGGCGGCACAGCAGCCGCCGGACCGTCAGGACTCGAAGACGTCGTTCGCGGCGAGCAGCAGACCGCCGGTCTGCGAGGTGAGCGCGGCGACGGCGTCGGCGGACATGTCCGCGGGGGCGGCGGCGAGCACGGCCAAGAACTCGCGCAGGCCGCTCAGCGCGAGCGCGGGCTGCGCGATGTCGTAGCGGTGTCCGGCGTCGCTGATCAGCGCGACCAGCGCGGACCGGCTGCCGTGGCCGATCTGCCCGGCCGCGCCGAGCCGGTCGATGCTCTTGCGGACGGCGTCGAAGGCGTTGGTCTTGGTCGCCGCGAGTCCCGCGCGGACCTCGGCCAGGAAGTCCGCGACCTGCTGGTACGGCGGCGTCGGTTGGTTCTTGGGGGTGTCGGGGTCGGTCTTGGCCCACAGCCGCTCCAACGGCATCACGTCGCGGTACCCGGCCATCCGCAGCCCGGTGAACAGGCGGCGGTAGTCCATCAGCGCGCTGTCGGTCTCGCCGCCGGGCTTGCGTTTGACCTGGATGCTGCGGGAATACGGGACCACTTTGTCGATGTCGGAGTAGTAGTTGTAGGCGGCGCCGTCCCCGGTCTGGAAGGGGCGGAAGTAGCCGGTGTCGTCGATGATGGCGATGTTCGGGTCGCCGACCCATTGCAGGAGCTGGATGGTCTGGTCGGCGGTGGCGGTCATGTCGCCGTGGTTCTGGAGCAGGACCCTGACACCGCGCGTGGCGGCGTAGGCCGTCACCTGTTGCAGGGCCGGGACAATCCGCTGCTGCGCCACCGCGGCCCAGCCGCCGGCGGCGTCCAGGTCGGTCGGCACCACGCCGCTGAAGACCCGGATCGCCGGGGCACCCAGCACCGCCGCGATGTCGGTCCAGAACTGGACGCGCTGCACGTCCAGGGCCCGGCGGGCGGCGTTCGGGTCGGCGAAGTCGTTGAACGCGCCGGTGCCGGTGACACGCAGGTTCAGGTGCTCGCACTGCGCGCGCAGCCCCTTGGCGAACGCCACGATCTGGTCGGTGGGCAGCGTCGGCATGGTGTGGGTGTCGTAGCCGGGGATGTAGTAGGCGGTGATGTCGACGCCGTCGAAGCCCGCGGCCTTGGCCCAGTCGATGGCCGCCGCGGTGGTGAGCGGCGGGGCGCCGTTCGCCCGTCCGCGGAGCCAGGTGTCGATGTTCTGGTTGAAGCAGAACAGGCTCATGCTGACGAGGTAGTCGCCGTCGAAGTAGTGGTGCGGCACGGTGCCGGGGGCCTGGGCGGCGCGCGCCGCGGCCGGCGGGAGGCCGAGGGTCAGCGCGGCGGCGGAACCGCCGGCGAGCTTGAGGAGGGTGCGGCGTTCCAGGTTCATGCGGTCCTTGCTCATGCGGTCCTTGCTCATGGGGTCCCTCTCGGTCAGTGCACCTTCACGGGGAAGGCGACGGTCGTCTCGTTGAGCGCGTCACTGCGGACGGTGACGCGCAGCACCCAGGCGCCGGGAACGGCGATCGAGGCGGTGGCGCGGTAGCGGCCGGTGCCGACGTCGGTGAAGGTGACCGGCAGCGGGCCCAGGCGCTGGGCGTCGAGCTGGAGGGCGGCGCTGACCTCGGCCTCGCGGACCGGGGACCGCGCCGGGTCGACGATCGCGAGGTCGAAGGTGGCGAACCCGGTGCGGGCCGGATCGACGACCAGCTGCGCGGTGCCGGCACCATGCGGCCCGCCGGTGTCGAAGGCCGCGGTGGCATGGACCGGCGGTGCGTAGGCCGTGCGGCCGGGCTGGACCTCGACCAGCACGGCGGCCAGCGCGAGAACGCCCAGGCCGACACCGGTCTCGACGACGACGGTGTCGCGCAGGCTCGGCAGGGCGCGCCGAGCGAGGGCGCGGCGTGCGGTCGCGCCGAGGCAGAGCACGAGGGCGAAGCCGGCGGTTTTGCCGATGATCAGGCGGCCGTAGGCGGTGCCGATAAGTGCTGCCCAAGTGCCGACTCCGCGCCACGAGTCGTAGAGCCCTGATGCGAGGAGCACGATGATGCAAGCGAGCGCCAGGCGGGAGAAACGCTTCACGCCCGCTTCGAGGTCCGATCCGAATCCGGCGCCAGTACTCGAATCAAGTCCGCTGCCCGCTTCGAGGCCCGGTCCGGATTCGGGTTTGCTGGCGGACTCCTCATCCGCCCGGACCCGGGCCGCGCTGCTCCCCTCCCGCAGCGCCACCATCGCGAGAAAGGCGACACCGCCGAGCCAAATGGCTGTGGCCAGCAGGTGCAGTGCGCTGACGGGCACCGCTATCTCCACCTGCTCGCCGCTGCCTCCGTGGTCGGCGGCGACCCAGGTGACGCTCAGCGCGGTCGCCATGAGGCTGGCGAGTGTTCCGGTGGCCGGGCGATGGCGGCGTTGGAGCAGCAGGATCAGCACCGGCACGGCGGCGACCAGGAGGGCGAGCCGAACCAGCACCGCTGTTCCGAGCCGGGTGGCGAGCGTCTGGCTGAGCACCGGCCAGGACGTCGCCGTGCCGAGGCCGAGGCCGGCGCCGTACGGCCCTTGTGCCAGCAGGCAGCCGAGGGTTCCGGCGACGGTTGTCGCCCAGGCGGCGGTCAGCATGCGTCGGGTGCTTCGCAGTGCGCTGCCGGCCGGCCAGCACCAGGTGGCGAAGGTCGTGCCGCCGACCAGGGCGGCGTAGCCCGTGTACGCGGTCCAGCGGGCGATGCCGAACAGGACGCCGACCGTGCGGCTCCCGGTCGGTTGGCCGGCCGCGTCGGGTGACGTGACGGTGGTCGCGATGCCGATGCTGAAGGTGAAGCCGCCGGAGACCGGGTGCGAGTCGGACGAGACGACCCGCCATGCGACGGTGTAGGTCCCTCGCTCGCTTCGGTCGCCGAGGGTCACCGCGAGGTCCGAGCCGCGGCCGGCGGGGTGGAACGGTGAGCCGCTGTCCACGCGGTGGCCGTCCGGTGCGAGCACTCGCAGCGCTCCGGTTCCGGCTGTCACCGGTTGGTCGAAGGAGACCGCGACGGTCGCGGGCCCGGTGGTCAGGACGGTGCCGTCGCCCGGCGTCGTCGCCACCACGGAGGCGTGGGCCGAGGCCGGGGACGCCGCCCCGGTGAGGAGCAGCCCGGCCACCGCCGTGACGATCGCCACCCGGGCGGCGGCGGTCACGACCGTCACGACCGGCACGACCGGCCGCCGGGGCCGGTCTCCTCCCGCCGGGTGCGACGGGAGGAGACCAGCGATCCTCAGAAGGAGGTGTCGCGGTTGCACTTGACGCCGGCGTCCAGGCAGACCTTGGTCAGCTTGGCCATCTCGGCCGCGTCCCAGGCGTTGATGAAGTCGCCGTGCATTGTGTACGTCGGGCCCGAGGACAGCAGGAAGTTGGAGGTGCCCGGGTTCGGGTACTTCACCAGGATGCTGAGTTGCGGCACCGGCACCGGGAATCCGGCGGGGCAGGTGCCCTTGCCGTCGGAGTAGGCCACGTGCCCGGTGTGCGTGGGGCTGTCCAGCGAGGTCCCGTTCCAGCAGTCCGGGAAGTCGACCCGGACGTGCAGTTCCTCACCGGAGGCGCAGGTCGGCGCGGTCGGCGAGGTGGGGAACGACGTGGAGCAGCCCCAGTACACATTGGACTCCTGCGCCGCCGAGGTGGCGTGCGCGTTGCCGGTGATCAGCTTCAGCCCGAGCGGGAAGGGCTGGGTGTTGTTCTTCCCGTTGGACAGGTAGTAGACGGTGACGCTCGACGGCTGGATCGGCGTGCCGCCGACCGGCAGGCCGCCGCCGGGCGGGATCGTCGCGCCCTTGAGCAGCGAGGGCACCCAGTAGGCGGCGAAGTCGAGGTTGTTCACGCAGTTGGTCCCGGCGGCCTGGAGGCTGGCGACAGTCGAGTTGGCGTCAGTACTCGGGTTGCCGAGGAAGTCGTGGATGTGCGGCGAGGCGCCGGGCTGGTTCGGGTAGATGATCGCGTCGTTCTTGGCGGCGTGGCTGTAGAAGCACACGCTTTCGAACTTGCCCTGGTTGCTGCCCGCGGCCGGCACGGCGGCGGCGGGGTGCGTACCGCCGGCACTGGCGGTCTGCGCGGCCAGGGCGACGGTCACCGGGATCGCGAAGGCGGCGACGGCCGCCAGCAGGACCCGGATGCGTCGTGGGGTCATGGGAGGTACCTTCCATTCCGATTGTTCGGGTGATCTGGATCGGTACCGATTGATACCGATCTCGGGCCTGAGCGGGTCAGCCGACCGGGCCCGCCTTGGTCGCCGCGAGCGCCGTCCGCACCTGCGTCAGGAACTGCGAGACCTCGGTGTACGGCGGCGCGGGCTGGGTCTTGGGGTTGTCGGAGTCGGTCTTGGCCCAGAGGCGTTCGAGGTTGACGTAGCCCCGGTAGGGAGAGGCCCGGACGCTCGACAGGAGCTTGGCGAAGTCCATGGCCGGGCCGGCCGAGTCGGCGCCGGCCGGCTTCAGCTTCACCTGGATGTCCCCGGAGTACGGCAGCACCTTGGCGATGTCGCCGTACCAGTCGTAGTTGTCTCCGGTCGCGGCCTGGAACGGCCGGAAGTACCCGGTGTCGTCGAGCAGCACCAGGTTGGGGTTGCCGACCCACTGGAGGATCTGGATCGTCTGGTCGGCGGTGGCGGTCATGTCGCCGTGGTTCTGCAAGGCCACCTTCACGCCCTTGGTGGCCGCGTACGCCGCCACGTCCTGGAGCGCGGGCACGACCCGGGACTGGGCCACGCCGGCCCAGCCGCCGGCCGTGGCCAGGTCGGCCGGGACCACGCCGGAGAACACGCGGAACACCGGTGCGCCCATCTCGGCCGCCATGTCGATCCAGAAGTGCGCGCGCTGGACGTCCAGGGCCCGGGCGGCGCTGTCGGCCTGTGCGAAGTCGTTGCCGATGCCGGTGCCGGTGATCGGCAGGTTCTGGGCCGCCGCGGTGGCCTTGATCTGGTCCACGAAGGCCTTGATGGAGGCGGTGGACGCGGTGGGCATGGCCGTGCCCGAATACCCGGGCACGTAGTACATGGGAACGTCGACGCCTTCGAATCCGGCGCCGGCACCCCACTTGATCGCCGACAGCGTGTCCAGCGGCGGCGCGCCGCGCCGGTTGTCGACCCAGGCGATCAGGTTCACGTTGAAGCTGTAGAGGTTGAGGCTGACCTTGTAGTCGCCGGTGTAGTAGCCGCCGGGCCCCGAGCTGGAGCTCGAAGGCGAGGACGGGGACGACGGCGAGGACGACTTCGACGACGAGCGCGAACTGCTGCGCCGGGTCGCGGCCGGCACGGCGGATCCGTCCGGGTTCCGGGCCGCGCCGCCCGCGAACGCCGCCGCCGAGCCCGCGGCGATCACCGTCGCGGGCAGCGCGAGCGCGGCGCCGAGCAGCGCGCGTCTTCGTACCTCGTTCATGGACTGTCCTGCCTTTCGAGAGGGGGTGGGGGCTACTCGGCGTGGCTTTCGGCGCCGAGGAGTTCGCGGATGCGGCCGGCGGCGGCGGTGAACTGCGGCTGGGTCATGGTGGCGGCGTAGTCCCGCTCGGCCGGCAGGTGCACGGTGATCTCGGCGGCCACGGTGCCGGGCCGCGCGGTCATCACCGCGACGCGGTTGGAGAGGTAGACGGCCTCGGCGATGGAGTGCGTGACCAGCAGGACCGTGGTGCCGGTCTGCTTCCACACCCGGTGCAGTTCGACGTTCATCTGCTCGCGGGTCAGGGCGTCCAGGGCGCCGAACGGCTCGTCCATGAGCAGGACCGAGGGATTGTGCAGCAGGGCCCGGCACAGGGCGACCCGCTGCTGCATGCCGCCGGAGAGCTCGTGCGGCAGCGCGTCCTGGAAGCCGGCGAGGCCGACCATCTCGATCAGCTCGTCGGCGCGGCGCGCGGCCCGGGCCGAGTCCATGCGGCGCATCTCGGCCTGGAGCAGGATGTTGCCCCGCGCGGTGCGCCATTCGAGCAGCGCCGCACGCTGGAAGACGTAGCCGATGTCGCTGCGCGGCCCGACCACGCGCTGGCGGCGCAGGACGACCCGGCCGTCCGTCGGCAGCAGCAGCCCGGCGAGGAGCTTGAGCAGGGTGGACTTGCCGCAGCCGGAGGGGCCGACGATGGACACGAACTCGCCGTGCTCGACCTCCAGGCCGACGTTACGCAGGGCCAGGACATCGCGCTTCTTGCTGGAGAAGCGCACGGAGACGTCGTGGAACTCGGCGACGATGCCGGCGCGGCCGAGGGGTTCGGCGTCGGCCGGCGAGCCGCTCGCGGCCGGGGTGCGGTGGGCTGACACGCTCATGCCTTCAGCGCCACGGACTCGGCCCAGTAGTCGCCGATCTTCCCGGAGCCGCCGATCAGCCCGGCGCCGGAGACCACGGATATGGTCGCCTGCCAGTCGGCCTCGGTGTCGGCACCGGGGGCCTTGCCCGTGGTGGCCGCGGTGTGCAGCAGGCCCAGGGTGGTGGCGAACTGGGCCTTCAGCACGGTCGCGGAGGGCAGTTGCTGGGAGGAGCCGGCCATCGCGGCCACGGCCGCGTCCGGGTCGGCCGCCGCGGCGGTGAACGACTCGCTGGTGGCCTTGACCATCCGGGTCGCCAGGTCGGTCTTGGCCACGGTGCCGTCCGAGGCGATGAGGCCGTCGCTGTAGTAGGTCAGCCCGTAGTCGGAGAACTTCATCGCGGTGGTCGGCCGGCCGGTCTTGTCGGCGATGGTCGGGCCCTGGTCGTTGGCGTTGCCCAGCAGCGCGTCGGCCTGGCCGGAGATGACGGCGGCGAGCTTGCCGGCGGCGTCGGTGTTCTGGACCGACACGTCCGAGAGCTGCATGCCGTTCTTCTGGAGGAACACCGGGAACGTCTTGGACAGCGCGTCGCCGGCCGTTCCGGCGACCTTCTTGCCCTTCAGGTCCGCCGGGCCGGTGATGCCCTTGTCGGAGAAGAACTGCACCGAGGCCGGCGTGGTCTGGAGGAACACCCCCAGGCTCTTGACCGGCACGCCCTTGCCGACCGCCTGCATCAGGGCCGGGGTGTCGGCCCAGCCGAAGTCGCTCTGCCCGGCGCCGACCGCCTGCACGGTCTTGCCCGAGCCCTGGCCGGCCTGGATCGTCAGGTCGATGCCGTACTTGCGGTAGACGCCCGTCTTGAGGCCGTAGTACAGGGCGGCGTGCTCGCCGTACGGGTACCAGTTCAACGTGAGCGTGACCTTGTCCAGGTGCGCCGGGGACCCGGAGGTGCCGGCCGGGCCGGCGCCGTGGCCGCCGGAGCCGGAGCCGCAGCCGGCGGCGAGCAGGATCGAGGCCAGTGCCAAGGCGGCGAGGGTGGTGCGCAGTTTCACAGAAGTGCCCTTCCAGAGAATGAGTAGGGACTAGAGCGTGGTGGCCGCGGCGCCCCGGCCACGGCGGCTGGCGTGCCAGGGCAGGGCCCAGCGCTCGGCGAGTTCGACGGCGGCGAACAGCACCACCCCGATGGCGGTGAGCACCAGCAGCCCGGCGAACAGCGTGGGGGTGTCGAGGTTGCCGTTGGCCTGGAGGATCACGAATCCCAGGCCCTCGTTCGCGCCGACGAACTCGCCGACCAGCGCGCCGGTGACGGCCAGCGTCACGGCCACCTTCAGCCCGGAGAACAGATACGGCAGCGACCCCGGGAACCGGATCTTGGCGAAGGTCTTCCAGGTGTCCGCGCCCATGGTCGCGGCCAGGTCCAGGATCTCCGGGTCGACCGACTTCAGACCGGTGACCGCGGAGATCACCACCGGGAAGAAGGCGATCAGCACCGCGATGAGGATCTTCGGCGTCAGGCCGAAGCCGAGCCAGACCACGAACAGCGGCGCGACCGCGATCTTCGGCACCACCTGCGCGAACAGCAGCAGCGGGTAGAGGGCCGCCTCCACGTTCCGCGAGTACACCATCAGAACCGCGGCGGCCACGCCGACCACCACCGCCACCGCGAAGCCGATCAGCGTCTCGTACAGCGTGACCCAGGCGTTGTGCGACAGGTACGGCCACTGCCGGGTCAGCACCTCGGCGGTGGCGGCCGGCGAGGGCACCAGGTACGCCTTGACCAAATGGGCTGCGGAAATCAGCCACCAGATCCCCAGGCAGCCGACGAGCAAAGCCGCCGGACGCCATATCTGAAATACCGCAGAGGCGGCATTTGAACGCCATGAAGAAGATCGGGTCACGGGTTCACTCCTCACTTCTTCATTGGTTCTGAGCTGGGCAAGCTTCATCGATCTCCGTCCTGGAAAACTTCGGTGAATGATCCTGGTAAATGTTCCGTACACGTTTCGGGATAGCGCTTTCCCGGATCGTAGGTCTGTGTTTCAATCAGGTCAAGCAAATCGCTTCTCTAAGTTCGGAGACTGGAATGTCCATCGCAGAGCTCGTGGTCGACCGGGTGCAGACCTTCGCCGTCGCGCTGCCGACGCTTCGCTCCTTCGGGGTGGCCGGCGGCACCGTCACCGAGGCCGGCCGCCCGAGCATCAGGGTCCTGGTGAAGGTGTCGGCGGACGGCGTGCACGGCTGGGGCGAGGCCACGCCGATCCCGGCCTGGACCTACGAGACCGCCGAGTCGATCGTCACCACCGTCGACCGCTACCTGGCCCCGGCCCTGCTCGGCCGCCCGGCCTGGGACCTGGACGGGGTCACCACCGCCTTCGACCGCGCGATCAACCGCGGGTTCTCCATCGGCGCGCCGCTGGCCAAGTGCGCGGTCGACGTCGCCCTGCACGACCTGCTGGGCCGGGCCCTGGGCGTGCCGGTCGGCGTGCTGTGGGGCCGGCGCCGCGCCGAGCGGATCCAGCTGGGCTGGGTGGTCTCCGGGCCGGGGCCGGAGGCGGTCGCGGACTCCGTCGCCGAGGGCGCCGGGCTCGGGTACCGGGCGTTCAAGGTCAAGATCGGCCTGCACGGCGACGCCGAGGACCTGGCGATCGTGGCGGCGGTGCGGAACGCGGCACCCGACGCGCCGCTGTGGGTGGACGCCAACCAGGCCTACACCGTCGACCGGGCCCTGGCCCTGGCCCGGGCGCTGACCGAGTACGGCGTGACCGCCTTCGAACAGCCGCTGCCCGCCAACGACGTGGCCGGTCTGCGCCGGCTGCGGCAGGTGAGCCCGATCCCGGTGGCCCTGGACGAGAGCCTGCGCCATCCGACCGACCTGGCGACCTTCGTGAAGCTGGACGCCGTCGACGTCGCCATCGCGAAGGTCCAGCGCAGCGGCGGCCTGACGCTGTCCCGGCGGCTGTGCGAGCTGGCGCAGGACAGCGGGGTGCGGCTCATGGGATCCGGGCTCACCGACTCCGACGTGGGTCTGGCCGCTTCCCTGCATCTGTTCTCCGCCTTCGGGGTCACCGGTCCGGTCGATCTGAACGGCCGGCAGTTCGTGGCCTCGCCCTACGCCCCGACCACCGTGCGGGTGGAGGACGGCTGGGCGGACGTGCCGGCCGGACCGGGTCTGGGCGTCGAGGTCGACGAGGCGGCCGTCCGCGACCTCGCGGTCGACGTGCTCGCGGTCCGGCACTCGTGACCCGGTCCTGGTGACGCGGTCCGGGGAAAGGGACGATGATGCGCGCGTCGCTGTTACACCTCCCGCCGGACACCCGGTCCCGGGAGATCCCGGACCGCAGGCCGACTCGGGGAGGAGCCGACTCGGTGGACGAAGCAGAGCTGTGCCGGGCCCTGCGCCGCGCGCAGGCCGGCGAGGAGGCGGGCTTCACCCAGCTGTGGCACCTGCTGCAACCGCTGCTGCTGCGCTACCTGCGGGTCCTGATCCCGCAGGCGGCGGAGGACATCGCCTCGGAGACCTGGCTGAAGGCGGCCCGCGAGCTGCGCGGCTTCCGCGGCGACGGCACGGCGTTCCGGGTGTGGCTGTTCCGGGTCGCCCGCAACCGCGCGGTCGACGAGCTGCGCCGCGAGGGCCGTCACCGCGAGTCCCCGGCGGCGCCGGTGGACCTCGCGGAGTTCGCCGACGACCGGGTGGCCGCCGGCGACACCGCCGCCAGCGCGTTGGAGCGGCTCGCCACCGACGACGCGCTGAGCCTGGTCGCCGCGCTGCCGAAGGACCAGGCCGAGGCGGTGCTGCTGCGCGTCATGGTCGGCCTGGACGTCGCGCGGACCGCCGAGGTGCTGGGCAAGCGCGCCGGCGCGGTGCGGATCAACGCCATGCGGGGATTGCGGCGGCTGGCGCAGGTGATCGGGGAGAATGACGACGGCCGTGGCGGCGACGGTGACGGCGGTGACGGCGGTGACCCGGGCGGGGGCGGGGGCGGCAGTGGGGGCGGCGGTGGCCGGTCCGGCGCCGTGCGGAAGGGGGCCACGTCATGAGCCGGATGAGCCGGGAGAGCCGAACGGGCCGCGGAACCGAGGAGCGAGTGTGGGTGCGAGTGCGGAACAAGGGGCATGACGATCCGACGAGCAAGGCCTTCGAGAAGGCGCTGCGCGCTCCCGGTCACCCCGAGGAGCTCGCGGGGCTGGAACCGGCCCTGGACGCGTTCCGATCCGCGGTGTCCGAGCCGGTATCCGATCCGGCATCCGGTCCGGTATCCGATCCGGCGTCGCAGCACCCGGACGCTCTCGGCCCCCACGGCCGCTCCCCCTCCGGCTCCCGTTCCGCACACCGGCGCGGCCTTCCCCGCTGGCGCAAACCAGTCCTGGCCGCCACGGTGAGCGCCTCCCTGCTCGTCGTCGCGACCACGACCGTCGCCGAGACCGGCGCCCTGCCGGGCCCGGTCCAGCAGATGGCGCACACCGTGCTCGGCGGCATCGGCGTTCCGCAGCACGGCCAGCGGCACCGGGACGGCAGCAGCACGGTGAGCGTCGGTGGGCCGGGAGCCCCTACGCCCCCGCCCACCGACCGGCCGACGGGCATGCCGCCCGTCGGCTCCTCGTCCGCGGTGTCGCTGCCGGGCCCGCCCCCGAGCCCGGGCGCGACCGGGACGCTCATGTCCGACCTGGCCCTGTGCAAGGTGATCCTTGTCGACCAGAAAGGCCTGCACAGCAAGACCATCGATCCGGCGGCGCGGGACCAGCTCACGGCGGTGGCCGGCGGTGAGGACCGCATCATCGCCTACTGCGAAACGCTGCTCATCGCCGCCGGGGTCGACTATCCGCCGCCGCCGTCGTCGTCGGCCGCTTCGGAGCATCACCCCTCCCCCGCGCCGCCCCGCAGCCGGTCGTCGAGCCGGTAGCGGTCAGGGGCCCGGCCCGACCCGGTGGTCAGGACGGGACGGGCCCCAGCGATGGTCGGCCGAACGGATCGGCGGACCAGGTCGGCGGAACAGGTCAGCCGACCTTGCCCCGGAGCACCGTGATCGAGAACGGCGGGAAGGTGTAGCTGGTGGCCGCCGCCCCCGTGGTGTGGGCCGGACCGGTGTTCGGGGAGGCACTGCCCACCCCGCTGGAGACGTGCCACGCGTACTGGCTCGCGCCCCAGGTGTAGCTGTCGACCGTCCCGGTGAAGTTCGAGCCCTGAATGCTGACCGGCTTCTTGTAGGTCGCGGTCTTGCTCTTGTTGATCACCATCAGGGCCCACTGCCCGTCGGGACGGTGCACGGCGTAGGCGGTCAGCAGCTGCTGGCCGTTGGAGTTCACCGTGGCCGGGACCGAGACCGGATACAGCTGCTGGGCGGCGTTGACCGGCTGGAGCCAGGTGTTCCCCAGCAGGGAGCTGGCCCAGTACTGCGACGTGGTCCCGTTGTACTGCCCGTGCGAGTCGGCGGTGAACAGGTTGGAGGCGATGCCGTCGAACAGGTGCTGCGGCAGCGCCTGGTAGTTGAAGTCGGCGGCCAGGCCGCCGGTGAACATCGAGCCGAGGAAGTCCGCCTGCCACAGGCCGCCCTGAAGCGTGTCGTCGTAGGCCGACTGCTCGGTGACCATCAACGGAATGCCCGCGGGGATGGTGCTGCGCAGCTCGGCCAGCACGGCGGCGCTGCGCTTCGGCTCGTTCAGCAGCAGGTTGTAGGCGTCCGTGGAGTTGTTGACGTCGAAGACCGGGTACTGCTCGAAGGAGTAGAAGCCCAGGTCGCCGAGGTGTCCGTAGGCCTTGAGCGCGCGGATGAACCGGGTGCCGAAGTCGACGTCGCTCTGGGCGGCGTCGTTCCAGCTCGACGCCGTCGAGTCCTGGAGGGCCGGGCCGCCCAGCACCAGGGTCGGGTCGAAGGCGTGGAGAGCCGTGGCCCACTGCGACCACAGCGCGGCGTAGTCCTCAGGGGTCGTGTACTGGCCGTCGGCCTCCTCCCCGATCTCCACCGACGAGATCTTGCGGCCCTTCGACTCCAGGTAGCGCACCAGCGCGACGGCGTTCTCCGGCGTGCTGTACAGCACCGGGACCGGCACCATCATCGGAAGGTTCTGGTTCGCACCGCTGTCGTAGACGGCGTCCAGGCCCGGCTGATCGAACTGCCGGACCGAGGAGGCGTCCTCGGCGGGGTCGTTCGACGAGGTGTAGGTCGTCGACTGCTTGGTCTCGTTGCCGTGCTTGACCGCGTCGGTGAACGTCCCGCCGCTGGTGTTGCCGGCGTAGAGCTCGTCGATCGCGAAGCCCAGGCAGTTGCGGGGATCGGCGCTGTCACCGCCGGCGCAGGTCCCGCTGGAGGTGTTCATCAGGACCCGGATGAACTCCGCCTTCTGCGGGGTCACGCTGATGGTCGCCAGGCCGCCGTGGCCGGCGGTGACCGAACCGCCGGTCAACGTCTGCCAGTGTCCTTGGTCCGGCGTGTCGAACGGGTTCGGGTCGCTGGCGGCCGAGGAGTCCGCGTGCCAGAACTGGACCTGGTAGGAGACCGCGTACGGATCGGCCCACTTGATCTTCACCGTGTTGACCGTGGTGCTGGCGCCCAGGTCCACCACCGCCCACGTGGGATGGGCCGAATTGGGCTGGCCGGTATAGGTCTGGTCCAGATACGGATTGCTTTTCCAATAGCTGGAGGTGCTGCCGTCGTCCAGGCGGGAGATATAAGCGTTCTCCCCGCCGGGCAGCGAGCTGCCGCCGTGGGCAATGTCGTATCCGTAGGATTCCTTGACCGGATTGCCGTCCGGGGCACTGGTCCAGTAGCCGGTCGTGCCCTCGCTCAGGCTGCCGGTGTTGCCCCAGTGCCAGGTCTCCTCCCGCAGCTCGGTGACCAG
The DNA here is from genome assembly GCF_039531695.1 of Catenulispora yoronensis. Taxonomy (NCBI): domain Bacteria; kingdom Bacillati; phylum Actinomycetota; class Actinomycetes; order Catenulisporales; family Catenulisporaceae; genus Catenulispora; species Catenulispora yoronensis. The sequence continues at coordinate 99,024 of NZ_BAAAQN010000011.1, read as the reverse complement.
CCGGTAGGACAGCGGACGCAGGCCGCTGGTGGCCAGGTGCGAGATGTTGGAGGCGCTGAACGCCTCGTCCGGCGTGAACAGGTCGGCGTCGAAGCCCGGCTTCGGACGGGTGCCCGGGTCGTTGCCGCTGGGGTCGGTGACGCCGTTGGCCAGGGAATGGGTCATGCCCTGCACCGCGTCGAAGGAGTCGATCGTGGTGCCGAGCCCCTGGAAGGGGTTGAAACTCACGGCGTTCGCCGAGCCGACCGTCAGCGCGCCGCTGGTATCAGCACTCGCCGACGGGCTCACGCTGACCACCGCCGTGACCAGGACGCTGACAACGCCGGTCGCGACGGCGGCATAGCGGGTCAGTTTTCGTATACGGGGCATGCGCCTTCCTTTTCTGGGCAGGGCGCGGCCGCGGTCGAGATTCCGGAAGGGAGCACCGGGAGGTGAGGGGCCGCGCTGGAGAGGGGACCGGCTCCCGGGGTACGGCGCCGGCGCGGGCTGGGTGTTCGTCAGTATCCGGCGACGCCAACATCAAGTCAAGTATCTTTACTTTACTAGATTTTGTGGCACGCTGGGCCGCAGACCGGACGGTCCGGTGCACGTCCGGCACTACGATCGAGGCCCGTGACAGCCAAAAGCGCCACCCTTGCCACCTTGCGCGAACTCAACGCGCGCGCCGTTCTCGACGCCCTCGTGCGCGAGCCCCGGCTGTCACGGGCCGAGGTCGCCCGCCGTCTCGGCATGTCGAAGCCGACCGCGAACCACGTCATCGAGGCCTTGGTCGCGGCCGGTTTGGTCCGCGAGGCGGCCCGCCCGACGGACGGGCTGCACTACGGGGCCGTGTTCTATGAGCCGGCCTTCGACGCCGGCCATCTGCTGGGCATCGACCTCGGGGCCGGCGTGGTCCGCGGCGCCCTGGCCGACCTCAACGGCACCGTGCTCGCCCGGTACGACCATCCGCGCTCGGGGACCGGCGCCGAAGCGCTGCGCGCCGACGCCGCCGCGGTTCTCGAACAGGTGACCCGATTAGCGGAGACGACCCCTGAGACCGTGCTGGGCACGGTGGCCGCCGTGGCCGGGATCGTGGAGCCGGGTTCCGGCCGCATCCGGGTCAGCAGCGAGCCGGAATGGGAGGACCACCCGATCGTGGACACTCTCAGCCCCGTGCTTCCCCATCTCCTGGACGTCGACAACGACGTCAACCTGGCCGCGCTCGGCGAGCTGCGGCGCGGCGCGGGGCGGGAGAGCGGAGACTTCGCGTTCCTGTCGCTCGGCTCGGGCGTCGGCGCCGGCCTGGTCCTCGACGGCCGCCTGCGCCGCGGCCACCACGGCGCCGCCGGAGAAGTCGACTACCCGGGCCGGCTCCCCTTCGCCCCCGAAAGTCCGGCGGCGGACTCCCTGCGCGACCTCATCGCCACCGCTCACCGGGCCGAGTCCCGAGCGGGCCGGATTCCCCCGGGGCAGGAGCCGCCGACCCCGCAGACCTTGTTCGAACAGGCCCGGCAGGGCAACGGTTTCGCCTTGCGGACGGTGGCCGAGCAGGCCCGCCGGGTCGCGGCGTCGATCGCGATGATCGCCCTGGTGGTGGACGTCCCGCTGGTGGTTGTGGGCGGAGAGCTCGGTGCCGACGGCGCGGTGCTCCTGGACCCGCTGCGCACCCGGCTGAAGGAAATGGTCCCGTTTCCGCCCCGGGTCCAGATCTCGGAGCTGGGCGACGCCGCGGTACTGGTCGGGGCGGTGTCAGTGGCGGCGGCGACCGTGTGGCCGCGGCTGGTCACCGAGCGGCTCACCGGCGCAATTTGAGTAATCAGTCGTTATCAGAATTCCGCCGAAGCACGGCGCCCGTCAGTTCCCTTCCAACGCGGCGGCGGCCAGCGCCAGCGCCCCGGCCACCGGCGGCCGGTCAAGGATCGCCACCGCCAGATCGGGGTGCGAGCGGTTCAGCTCGGCGACGAAGCGATCCCGCAGGCGGGGCTGCGCGGTGATCACCGAGCCGCCGGCGACCACCCGGTCGGCGGGGACGTCGAGGTCGAGCAGCCGTCGGACGCAGTCGGCCAGATCGACCGCGGCCTGCTCGACGACGGCCGCCGCCAGCGGCGAGCCGGCGTCGGCGGCGGCGAACACCACCGGGGCGTGGCGGCCCCAGGACTCGGCGGTGCTGCCGCGGGTGACGGCCATGGCCAGGTCGGCGGGGTCGGCGATCCCGAACGCGGCGAGCATGGCCGGGACCAGCGGGTCGGCGGTCTCGTGCCGGTCCAGGGCGTCCAGCACCGCGCGGACCGCCTCGCGGGTCAGCGCGGCCGCGCCGCCCTCGTCGCCGAGGACCCAGCCCCAGCCGCCGGAGCGGACCAGCCGGCCGTCCTCGTCGCGGGCCACGGCGATCGCGCCGGTGCCCGAGACCACGCCGATGCCCGGGGTGCCCAGCGCCCACGGCATCAGCTCGGCGTCGTTGACGACGCGGACCGGTCCGGAGCGGTGCGCGGCGATGGACGAGGCCAGCGCTGCGCACTGCTCGGTGCTGTCGCAGCCGTGCGCGCCGACCCCGAGCGGGACGGCGGCGGCCGCCCGGCCCAGGCGCTCGGTGACCAGCCCGGCCAGCGCCGGGCCGTCGAGCTGCGGCCGGCCGGTGCGCCACTGCGGCGTCGGGACGACCGCCTCGCGCAGGATCCTGCCGCCGGCGGACAGGGCGAGGTGCGTCTTGGTGCCGCCGACGTCGATCCCCGCGACGGCGTCCGGAAGCAGCGCGTCCATGGAGTCGATCATGGCAGCGGCCCTCACGACGCGCTCGCGGTCGTGAAGTCGGCCGGATCCAGGCCGCCCTGCTTGGTGTCGTCGTTGGCGAACACGAACGACTCGACCGGCACGTCCCGCGCCTCGGCCAGCGCCGCCGCGAGTTCCTGCGCCACGACGGTCTCCAGCACCGCCCGCACGCCCGGAGCGCTGCGCGGCAGCGCGACGACGTGCAGGTCGCCGACCGGCTCGACCGGCTCGGCCGTCACCAGGACGCTGCGGTGCCCGGCCCGGGCCAGCGTCCGCGCGAGCTCGATCTCGCGGCCGTCGCCGAACACGACGTGCAGGGTGCGGCCTGCCGACTCCATCTCCCCGTGCAGGTAGGTGCGCGTCGGGGAAGCCGCGGCGGTGAGCCGCGCGACCTCCCGCAGTAGGAGCGCGCCTTCCTCGGCGGCGGCCCGGGACGCCCCGGAGGCGACGAAGTCGGCGGCGTACGCCTCGGCCGCGCGCCCGGCGACCACGGCGGCGACCGGGACGGCGGTGGCGCGCGCCGCCTCGACCAGGGTGCCGACGGCCGACCAGCCGACCTCGGACCAGCCGACCTCGGACCACCCGGCGCCGCTGTGGCCGGCCGCCGCCGCGGCGATCAGGTCGAGCGCGACGATGGTGCCGGTGAAGCCGACGGTGGAGGCGAAGGAGTCGGCTTCGTCGCCGAGGCCGACGGTAAGGTCGGCGGCGGCGGCCAGCGGGGAGTCGGAGACGTTGACCACGGCGATCCGCGCCGGGCCGCTCACTTGCTCGAAGGCCGCGAGGGTCTCGGTGCTGCGGCCGCTCTGCGAGATCCCGATCAGCAGGTCGGCGCCGACGCCCCCGGGCTGGTCGGCGGCCTCGTCGGCGCGCATCCGCTGGGCCGGGATCCGCGCGGCGCGCAGCGCGTGGACGGGGACGGCGGCCGCGGCGTAGGAGGCGCCGATGCCGGTGAACAGCGGGCGGGCGGCGGCGGTCAGGGCGGCGGGCCGCTCGCCGAGCTGGGCCCGCACGTGGGCGACGATGCGGCCCAGGGCGGCGGGCTGGGCGTCGCGGCCCTCGCGGAAGGTGATGCGCGAGCCTGTCATGAGTCGTCCTACTCCTCGGGTGGTGCAGTGGTGGTGGCAGTGCGTTGCGAAGCCGCGGCGGGTGCGGATGCCGCTGCCGGTGCGGGGGTGGATATGAGTGTTGTGAATGTGCTCCGGCCGGGGGCGGGTCAGGTCGGGTCGGGTCAGGAGGCTGAGGCGACGGCCAGCAGGAACCACCCGGTGTGGGGGATCCATTGCTCGGCCCAGCGCCAGCCGTCGCCTTCCGGGGCGTCGGCGGGCAGGAACGCGATGTCGTTCTCGTCCGTGTAGCCGGACGTGATCCCGTTGACGATGCCGCCGGGCAGGTTGGGGAAATCGCTGTGGTAGTCGACGTTGCCCCGGCCGCGCCCGGCGAGCAAGCAGGCGTCGAACGGGTTGCGGCCGAGGATCCAGGCGAGTTGGTCGTCGGCGAAGGCGGCGAGCCGGGCGCGCCGGTCGTCGGTGAGAAGGTCGCCGGCCTGTCGGAGCACCGCGGCGGCCGCTGCGGACAGCGAGGCGATCCCGGCGTTCTCCCCCTGCCACCAGTAGCCGGTCTCGTTGCTGTGCGGGAAGAAGAAGGCGTCCTTGGCCGGGCCGTCGAGCGGCTGGACGCGCTGGCGCGGGTAGCCGAACGGGTTCGGGACGGCGTCGGTGCGGCGCACGACGTCGCAGAGGGCTTCGACGGCCAGCTCCCGGGCGGCCTCGGCGTGCCGGGCGAACGGCAGGACCTCGGCGAAGCGCAGCAGCGCCAGGATCGGCAGGCCCGGCTCGGCGGCGTGGAAGAAGGGCCGCTCCTCGGCGTCGGCGGCGAACCAGCCGGGGCCGCCATCGGCGGGGCGGCGGTAGCGGGCGATCAGGTTCGCAGCGCGCCGGTCGGCGGCGACCACCGCGTCGGCGCTGTCGGTGTGGTCCTCGGCCGCGACGAGTTCGACCGCCGCCAGGAGCGCGCAGTAGTCGTCGAGGACGGTCTCGGCGCCGTCCCACAGATAGTCGGTGTTGTGCTTCTCCAGGTGGGCGAAGCCGGCCCGGGCTGCCCGCAGGTATTCGGCGCGGGGGAAGTCGCCGTCGTCGTCGGCGCGCGAGGCGCGCGCCAGCGCCGCGATCGCCAGGCCGCCGCCGTGCCGGTATGCGGCCTGGTAGCGGTCGGTACGCACGCAGTCCGGCAGCGGCGCGTTGATCACGCGCTCGTCGAGCTGCTTGGTGAGCGCGTCGAAGATGCCGACGTAGAAGTACCCGGCGGGGTCCTGGAAGCGGACCAGGAAGTCGGCACCCCACAGGGCTTCGTCGCGCAGCCGTGTGCTGAGCGAGCGGGTCAGCGCCGGGTGCTGTTCGGCGAGGGCGTCGCGGGCGGCCAGCATGGCCCAGGCGCACAGCGGCGTCTGCTGCGGGCTCATGGTCCGGGTGTAGGTGAGGTGGCTGAGGAACTTGCTGGTGTCGCCGCTGGCGTCGAGCCAGCCGCCGCGCGCGTCGACGGTGCGGCCGGAGTCGTCGCCGAAGAAGGCGGCGGTGCGGTCCTTGCGGTCGATCTCGCCGGAGGAACGCATGGCTTTGAAGTAGGCCAGGACGTCCGACATGGTCTGCCGTTGGACGCCGTCGGGTTCGACGGCGAACGGCTGCGAGACGGCGGTGGTGCCGTCCGGGGCGAGGGCCCGCACGGCGTACCGGCCGGCGGGGAGGTCCGGGGGAAGCTCGCAGCGGACGAACGGTCCGACCGTCCAGCCCGGCACGGTCTGGACCGGGCCGATGGCCAGGTCGCGGCCTGCGGCGGTCGCGATGGTCTCGGCGGTCGTGCCGGTCTCGATCGCCTCGGCGGCCTCGGCAGCCGTGACGACCTCGACCCGCGCCGGAGCCACGCCGTCCGGCACGGCGACCACGACCGCGCCGCCGCGCCCGGCGCCGTAGCCCAGGTGGCCGGTCAGGATTCGGTGATCAGCCCTTGAGCGCACCTGCGAGCACCGCCCCTTCCATCTTGTTCGCGAAGAACGTGTAGAGCACGTAGACCGGGATCAGCGTCACCACGATGCCCGCGGCCAGCACGCCGTAGTGGGCCGACTGGGCCATCGACAGGGTCGGCAGTGCGACCTGGGCCGTGCGCAGGGCCTTGTCCGGGCCGATGATGACCAGCGAGAAGAAGTACTCGTTCCAGAACCCGAGGAAGTTCAGCACGGCGACGACGATGAGCGTCGGCATCACCAGCGGGAAGTAGACCGAGCGCATCAAGCGCAGGCTGCCGGCGCCGTCCAGCACGGCCGATTCCTCCAGCTCCTTCGGCACCGTCCGCATGGCCTGGGTGAGCAGGATGACCGACAGCGGCAGCGCCCCGGCCGGCAGGAAGATGATCATGAACTCGCGGGTGTGGAACAGGCCCATCCAGATCGCCAGCAGCACCGTCGGCACCAGCGCGGCGAAGCCGGGGACCAGGAAGCCCAGCGCGAACGTCCGCTCGATCAGCGCCGCGGTACGCCCGTTCGACCGGGCCAGGGCGAAGGCCGCGGGCACCGCCAGGACCAGCGTCAGGACGCTGGCGCCGACGGTCAGGTAGGCCTGGTTCACCAGGGCCGGTCCCAGTCCGGCGTCGGACATCGCCGTGCCGAAGTTGCTGAGCACCAGGCCGGAGAAGGGGTTGAACGGCGAGTTCAGGATCGCGGTGTTGCTCTTGAAGGCGGAGATCACCAGGTAGTACACCGGCACGAGCAGCAACACGACGTAGCCCCACACGCCGAAGTGGGCGAGGTATTTCAACGGCCCGCTGCGCTGGAGCGGCCCGCGGGCGCGGACACGGGCGGCGCGGGGGCCGCGGATGGGTCGGCGGTTCACGGCCGGCTCCCCTTTCTCGGAGGTTCGTGGTCTCGGGAGGCCATCGCGGATCAGTAGTTCTGCCGGAACAGCCGGCGGATGCCCAGCAGCCCCGCGACGCCGACGACGAACAACATGACCGCGACGGCCTGGCCGTAGCCGACCTTCGACTGGTTGAAGGAGTAGTCGTAGACGAGGTACGACAGGTTGACGGTGGAGTAGCCCGGTCCCCCGCGCGTCAGCAGCAGGACGACCGCCGCCGAGGAGAACAGCGTCCACAGGAACTGGAGCATCGTCACGACGCCGACGAACTCCCGGCACACCGGCCACGCGATCAGCCACATCCGCCGCCAGTGCCCGCAGCCGTCGATCTCGGCCGCCTCGAAGATCTCGGCGGACACGGAGTTGAGACGGGAGGCGAGCATCGCCGCCGACACCGACATCGAGGACCAGACGATGACCACGAGGATCGCGATCGAGGCACTGGAGGACTGCGCGAGCCACGGCTTGGCCGCACTGCCCAGGCCCAAGTTCTGCAACAGGCCGTTGACCAGCCCCGACGGCGCGAAGACCCCGACGAACACCATCGCCAGCGCGGGCGCCGACAGCAGGACCGGGGTGAACAGCACGGCCCTGACGAACCGATGGCCGCGCGGACGCAGCGACAGGTAGTACGCGATCATGAACGCCCCAGCGATCACCACCGGCAGCGTCACCACCAGCTGCACCAGCGTGTTCGTGACGGCCTGGTGGAACTCCTGCCGGGCAAACAGCCGGCCGAAGTTCCGGAAACCGACATAGGTCCGCGGCGCGATCAAGCCGCGCCAGTCGGTCAGCGAGTAGTAGAAGAGGCTGACCAACGGGCCGACGGTGAACAACAGGAACCAGCCCAGGGCGGGCAAGGTGAAGCCGAGCGGAGCCAGGTCGCGCAACCTCCGCGAACGGCGCGGACGGCGCGGGGCGGCAGCGGCCTCGGAGCGCGCCGCCGCCGGCATGGCCGCTCTGTCATCGGTGGTGGTCACCGGGATGCCTTCCTTCGGGCGGGGCTACGGGGTCGGGCCTTGGGGTTCGGATCTTGGGGGCTGGCTTGCGGGATCGGCCGACAGGGCCGGGCCGGCGCGGCCGGACGGGTCTCAGGTCCGTCCGGACACGCCAGGCCGGGCCGAGCCGAGCCGGGACCGGATCAGGCCGGGACCGGACTCTGACCAAAAACCAGGCCGAGGCCAGGACCAGGTCAGGGCTAGGTCGGAGCCACGGCCAGGCCAGGGTCGGGGCCCGGGCCCGAACCAGGCCAAGGCCAGTTCCAGGCCGGGGCCCGGGCCAGAGCCAGGACCGGCGCCAGGTCGGGACCGGGCTTGGGCGAGTCGGCCCGACCGGCCTGAGCGGTACCGACCCGCGCCTACTTCGCGGCCTGGTACACCTGGTCGACCGCGGCGCAGATGGCCTTCGAGTCGTTGCCCTTGGTGAACGCGGTCGAGGTCGCGTGGTACATCGGGTTGCCGACGTCGGCCGGGACGTAGAGGTCGGGCATGACGGCCCAGTCCACGTTCTTCGGCAGGTCCGACACCGAGGCGGCCAGCAGGGGGTTGGACACCGCGGAGGTGTCGACCTGGGTCCCCACCGGGGGGACGACGCCGCCGTCGGTGACCATCGCCTTGAGCACGGCGGGCTGGTACATGAACTGGATCAGCTTCTTGACCGCGTCGGACTTCTTCGCGCCGTTCGGGCTGATCCACCAGCCGGCCGAGGTCGAGCCCTCGTAGGCGGTCGGCTTGGTGTAGGGGCCGCCCGGGACGGTCGGCAGGCCGCCGAGCATGGTGGTCGGGAGCACGGAGGCGTCGGTGGACAGGTAGCTCCAGGAGCCCATCGGCGCGACGGCCGCCTTGCCGCTCATGTACAGCGCGGTGGCCTGGTCCGCGGACAGGCCCTCGACGCCGTCGACGAAGACGCCCGCGTCGCGGAGCTTCGTGAACAGGTCGATGCCCTTCATGGCGTCGGCGTTGGAGCAGGTGCCGCCCTGTGCGAAGACCTTCTTGGCCTCCTCGGCGGGCATGTACGACTCCATAATCTGGAGGAAGATCTTCTGTCCGGACCAGTCGTTGCCGCCGATCGCCACCGGGCCGACGCCGGCCGCCCGCAGCTTCTTGGCCGCGTCGACGAGCTCGTCGACGGTGGTCGGGATCGTGATCCCGTTCTTGTCGAACAGGGCCTTGTTGTACCACCAGGGCCAGGTGAAGCCCGCGTAGGGGAAGCCGCGCAGCTTGCCGTCGGAGTCGGTCCAGTCGGTGATCGCGCTCGCCGGGATCTTGTCGGTCAGGCCCCACTGGGACAGGTAGTCGCCGACCGGCTGGACGGCGCCGTTCTTGACCCAGTCGAGCTGCTTCTCCAGCAGGCCGACGAGCAGGACGTCGGCTTCCTTCCCGGCCAGCAGCGAGGTCTCGTAGACCTGGTTCAGGTCGTCGCCGTTCTCCAGGACCTTGACCTTGATGCCGGTCTGCGCGGTGAAGTCGGCCAGGGCCTTGGTCAGCGGCTTGTTCTCCTGGCCGCCGGTGGTCCAGTTGGTCTGCAGGACGATCTCGTCGGCCGAGCCGCCCGAGCCCGCCGCGCCCGAGCCGCCGCCGCTGCTGCCGCCGCCGCAGGCGGTGGCGCTCGCCGCCAGCGCCGTGGCGCAGGCCGCGACGGCCAGACGGCGTCCAGTTCGTACCGATATCCGCATGGGTGATCCTCCACGACGAGGCGCCGCCGGCGGGCCGCCCCGGCGCAGTGCGATCAAGGTATGCGGTGATCTGCGATTGGTCAACAGTGGTATGCATTTTCGTGATCCAGCGTTTGCCTCACAGTCCATAGTTCGTGCCGCTTCAACCCTCATCACGCGAGGAATCGGCGCGCGCCACGCAGACCAGCATCGCCAAGTGGTAGCAAGTGGTATGTTTTCAGCGCACCACGCGGGGACGGCACGTCCCGCGCGGTCCCGTCCCCCACCAGCCGTCCGCCGCGGAGGCCCTGATGAGTACCGAGCGCACCGCTCACGCCGAGCGCATCGACCCGGCGCCGCCTCGCGTGCCGCAGCGGGACACCGGCGCCGATCCGTTGTGGTCGCAGGCCGCCGACGCCGTCCTGGACCTGATCGACTCCCGCGGACTGGCCTCCGGCGCCAAGCTCCCGCCGGAGCGCGAGCTGTGCGCGCGGCTGGACGTCTCGCGGGTGACGCTTCGCAAGGCCCTGAACAGCCTGGTCGACCGGGGCGTGCTCACCGCCTCGCACGGCCGCGGCTGGTTCGTGGCGACCCGGCCCACGGCGCGGGAATGGCCGAACGACCTGGAGTCGTTCTCGGCCACCGCGCGCAGCAAGCACATGACCGCGCGCTCACTGGTGCTGCGCCAGGACCAGCGGGCCGCGACCCTGGACGAGGCCGAGCGGCTGGACATCCCGGCCGGCACGCCGCTGTTCCGGCTGGAGCGCGTCCGGCTGCTCAACGAGGTGCGCATAGCGGTGGACCGCTGCCTGCTCCCGCTGGCCACCGCGCCGCGGCTGGCCGGCGTCGACTTCACCAGCGCATCGCTGTTCGCCGAGCTCCGGGCCGACGGGGTCGAACTGGACCGCTCGGTGGTGACCATCGAGTCGCGCTCGGCCGACGAGGTGCTGGCCGCGCACCTGGAGATCCCGGTCGGCGGCCCGATCCTCGCCCTCGATCAGCTGGTGTACACGCGGGAGCAGGTGCCGGCGATGCTGTCGACGGTGGAGTACGCGGGAGAGCGGTACCGGCTGCGGACCACGTTCCGGCAGCGGTGACGGGTGGGCCTCACTCTCCGGAGAACCTCACGCTCCGTAGAGCTCACGCCCCGGAGTGAAGGTACGCCGCCCACAGCGACGGCAGGTTACGAAGTCCGGGTCGACCGCGCAGAGCACGGATCGCGTGGTGCAGCGCCCCGGCCGACCGGGAGAAGTCGAAGTCTGCGTCGTCCGGGGCGGGATCGGAGTCCGGCCCGAGGCGGAGATAGCGGTAGAAGCTCTCGGCAACGGTAAGGGCGATCGGGTCGTAGATCGGCCACAGAGTCGCGATGACGTGGGGAAACCCGGCGAACTGGAAAGCGTTCGCCAGGTGAATGGACTCGTCGAGCAGACGCTGGTCCGCGTGGAAGGCCGTGTGGCACGCGGACAGGTAGGCGATCTGGGCGTGATCGAGGCGCAGCGGGGCGAGCCGCGTGACCGTCAACGGGCTGGTCGCGTGGTCGTGGAGCAGCAGGTGGCTGTCCGACGGGTTGGTGGGGTCGAACGCGCCGTGGCAGGCGAAGTGCGCGATGGTGCTGTGGCGCAGCTGGTCGCGGACCGCGGGCCAGGTGGGCGGCTGGGACTCGCTGAGCACGACCGGCCTGGGCAACACGGCGGCCAAGAGAGCTGCTTCTCGGGCGGCGAGGGGCAGAGGCGGCGGTTCGGGCCTGCCGGGTGCCGCCGGTGTGGTCGGCATGGCGACGATCAGGGATCTGCTTTGGGATCCGCCTTGGCCCGTCGCGGCGGTGGCGGCCTTCTGCCGGGCATAGCGCAGGGCTCTGATCGTCGGGGTATAGGAGGAGATCACGCGGTCGATGACGGCCTGGCCGGCATGCGCCTCGTCGTGCCAGCCGGCCGCGTGCAACGGCAGCAGGCCCAGGAGGCCGCCGGTCGCCCACCAGACCCTCGGCCACGCCCCGTCCCCCTCCCCAGGGGTGGAGTCGTGGCCGAGCGCGATGAGAACGGGTTCGGCGACGTCTTCCCAGAGGCGGACCAGGGCTTCGCGGATCGTGTTCTGGGCTTCGCGGCGCTCGGCGGGGCTCACGTCCAGGCTGCCGGCCAGCTCCAGGGCGCCGTGGAACTGGATGGCGAGCAGCGTCAGCGAGGTCGAACTCACCGAGGGCAGCGGCAGCGCCGTGATCCCGTCCGTGGTGAGGAGCAGGGCGTCGCTACGTATGTCGGTGATGTTGAACGTCACAATGGCACCGTCCGCAGCATCACCCAGCAGTTCCTCGATGGACGGCAGGTCGGCGAAGGTCGCGAAACCCGGGACCGAGCGGATCTGCCGGACCAGGTCGTCGAACTCCGCCGCCTCGGACGAATCCTGACCCGGTTCGGCCGAAGCCGCCTCGCCGCCGATCGCCACGGGCCGATCGATCCTGGCGCGCAGTTCGGCATAGCGCCGCGCCAGGTCCGCGTGCCGATGCCCGAGCCGGGCCAGGTCCGGTTCGACCTCCAGGGTCTGGTTCAGCAGAACGGTCCGGCCGGCTTCGAGATCCCGCAGGGCCCGAGCGGCGCGCTCCGTCGCGGAGAGCGAGAGGTCTGACAACGTCAGCGCCGCGGCGTCGGCAGCGAGTCCGGCGACTTCACCGAGCGCGAACTGCTGGTCGGCGCGGGCCAGGCGGCGCGGAGCGAGATCCGGCAGCAGGCCGACCGCGGAGTGCAGGAGGTCCGCCATCGCATGCGCGTCTTCGGCTCCGCCGAGGTCCGCCGCCAGTCTCGCCGCCTCGATGCGCTCCGACGGCGACGCTCCCGGCACTTCGAGGGCCGCGGTCCAGACGGCCAGGGCTTCCAAGCGGTCTTCTCGCGCGCCTCGCCACTCGAACCTGGACTTCAGCGACTTGCCCAGATTCACCAGAGCCTGCGCACGCACCTGGTGGTCGAGCGCACACTGCACCGCTGCCCGTTCCACTTCCACGCACTCGTCGAGGTCCGTCGACGAGGCAATCGCCCGGGCCCTGGCCGCCAAAGCGGTGCCGAGCCCGAGCAGGTACATGGCGCGGCGCCGGTGGACGGCCGGGGTGATGTCCACGGAGGTGCGAGCGGCGTCCACGGCGTCGTCCAGATCGGCCAGATTCTGCGGGTCCTGAACCGGCGGGTCCTGATCCTGCACGGCCTGATCCGGCACGGCCTGATCCTGCATGGCATCCTGCACGGCCTGGGCCAGCGCAACGCGCGTGATGAGGTAGTGAGACAGATTGCCCAGCCGCCGACCGAGGTCGGGGTGGGCCGGCGGCGTGGCGTTGACGGAGGCCCGGGCCGCGAAGATCGCCGCGTCCAGGTCCGTCGAGTTCCGTGTCCGGAGGAATCGGCGATGCAGCGTGGCCGCGTAGTTGGCGCCACGGCGCGCGTAGTCGGGGTGGGTGTACAGCGTGGCGGTGACGGCATCGCGCCCCGTCTCGACCGCCTCGTCCAGATCCGCCATCGCCCCCAGCCGCTCGTACCGGTAGCGCAGGGCGATGCTGAGTCGGGAGACGTAGCCCGGGCGGTCCGGGCTCGGGTCCGGCGTGGCGTCAAGGGCGGCGCGCAGGGCGTCGATCGCCTCGTCGAGCTCGGCCAGCGTGCCGTCTCGTTCGTACCGCGCGATCAGCACGCTGGCGAGGATCGACAGCCGCCGAGGGCGGTCCGGCTCGCCGAGCATGGTGGCCGCCATGGCCGCCCGGATGATGCTGTGGGCCTGGTCCAGATCCTCGTCCTGGCCGGCGCGCTCAAAGCGCACCGCGTACACGCCGGCCAGGTTGACCAGGACCAGCGTGCGATCCGGGCTGTCGGGACCGGCCAGCTCCAACGCGGTGTGCAGGGAGCTCATAGCCTCCGCCAGATCCTCCGCGGTGTCGGACTCGTTGAACCGGGCGGACAGGGCGGTCGCCAGATTCGTGTGGATGATGAGCCGGCCGGCGTCGTCGGTCACCGCGGACACGGCGTCCCGCGAGGCCTGCACGGCGACGTCCAGGTTCTCCATGACCCCGGTCCGCCGGTACCGGACCAGCATCAGCTCCGTCACACCGGCTTGCGCCATCGTGCGCCGGTCGTCGTCCAGTCCGGGCCGGGCCACGACCGCGCGCAGCACCTGGATTGCCTCGTCCTCCAGGCCGGGGACACCGGTTCGGTCGAACTGGTCGGCCAGATAGACACCCAGCGTCAGCTGGTACTCGCCCTGCTCGGGATGGTCGGACGGCAAACCGCCGACAGCCTGCCGCAAGGCCTCGATCGCACGGCCCTGATCGTCGGTGGCGTCGGTCCGCTTCACCCGCTGCACCCACGCGTCCGCCGCCATTTCGAGGCGATCGTCACGGTCGCGGACAAGCTGGAGGGACTCCTGAAGCGCACTGTCGGCTCCGGTCCGCGCGAACAGGAGGGTCAGGGCGGCGGGCAGGTCCGACGGATCGTCGTCGTGGGGAATGCGGCGCGCCGTGAGAGCCAGCCGGGCACGGATGGCCGCGACGACGGCCTCGATGTCCGCCGGGGCGTCGGACCGCTTGTAACGCTCGTACAGCATCAGCTTGAGACGCCGCAGGCAGCTCACTTGATCCCACGGCCGGATCCGGGCAACGTCCACGGCGGTGTTCGTAGCCTCGATCGCCGCGTCGAGGTCGGCGGGGTCATCGGTCCGTTCGAAGCGGAAGTAGAGCACCACACCGAGGTTCCCCATGATGACGCCGTGCTCCCACCCGGTCGGGTCGGACGCGGCCAGAATACGCCGGAACAGGCCGATGGCCTCGTCCAACGCCTCGACCCCCGGGCTTTCCCTGGCCCTGTCGACACTCGCTTTGGCCGCGTCTTGCACCGCCGTGGCCAAAGCGGGCTGGAACTCGACCGGGATGACCTCCAGAGCATCGGAGCGGCCGAGGAACACCGGAAGCAGGACCCGGACCGCGCTCTTGACCTCCCGAGCCTGACGGCGGGACGACACCGCGTGGTAGCGCCGCTCGTAGAGCCGGCCCAGCAGGATCCGGGCCTCGAAGGATTCCGGGGAGGTCTCCGGCCGGTCGGCGAGCGCCGCGACCAGTGCCGCGGCTGCCCGCTCGGCATCGGCGTCGAGCACGCGGTGCCGATCCTTCGGCCGGGAGGAGGCGGTCAGCACGGCTTCCACCGCCGCGATCTCTCGTTCCAGCGATGGCATCGAGCCGCCCCCGATCAAGCGTCCGGCTCTGGTCGAGCCGTCCGCTTCCCATACTGGCTGTCAGCTCGCGCTCCCGTCGAGCATCGGCGCGGCGAGGTACTGCCTAGGGATGCCGAACGCGTCGACCAGCGTCCGCGCATGCGGCCGCAGCTCGGCGCACAGCGTGTTCACCGCGGCGATGACCGCCTTCGAGCGGCCGGCGCTCAGCCGGCCGTGTTCCAGGAACCAGGCGCGGTCCGCCTCGATGTTCGCCAGCGCATAGAGGTCGCAGACCCGTTCCAGCAGTGCCTTGGCACCGGGGTCCGGGCAGCGGTCGATGGCGCGGACGAACGCCTCCAGCACCAGCCGGTCGGTGTGGACGCGTCCCGCCCGCAGAACATGGTCCTGAGCCGCGTTGAACACGCCGAACGGATTGTCGCCGGCCTTGCGGAGGCGATCGGCCACGCTTTCCAGAACGTGCTGCTCGCGGTCCTCGAACAGTTTCACCTGCCAGTCCCGGTCGAACAGCGCCTCGCGGTCGTCGCCCTCGGTCAGCCGGTCGAGCACCTTCCGGGCCGCGGTCCGCTCGGCCACCGCACCGAGTACGCGTTCGGCCACGATGCGGGCGGTGGCCAGCGGGCTCAGGTTCTGGAACGAGTCCTTGTAGTCGGTCAGGAGCCCTTTGGCCACGAGCTGGAGCAGAACCGTGTTGTCGCCCTCGAAGGTGGTGAAGACGTCGGTGTCGGCCTTCAGCCCGGGCAGCAGGTTCTCGGCCAGGTAGCCTGCTCCGCCGCAGGCCTCCCGGGCAGCCTGGATGGTGCGGGTGGCGTGCCAGGTGTTGGCGACCTTCATCCCGGCCGCGCGGGACTCCAGCCGGCGCTGCTCCTCCTCGGGCGCGTCGGCACCGGTGTCGTGCAGCGCGGCGACGAGTTCGTCCTGGGCGAAGTGCAGCGCGTAGGTCGTGGCCAGGGCGGGCAGCAGTTTGCGCTGGTGACCGAGGTAGTCCAGGACCACGACCTCCTCGCCGTCCGGCTTCGTGAACTGCCGCCGCAGCTCCCCATAGCGGACGGCGAGCGCCAGCGCCCGCTTGGTCGCGCTGCCCGCGCTCCCGCCCACGCTGACGCGGCCGCGGATCAGTGTGCCGAGCATGGTGAAGAAGCGGCGGGCGTCGCTCTCGATCGGGCTGGTGTAGGTGCCGTCGGGGGCCACGTCGCCGAACCGGTCGAGCAGGGCGTCGCGCGGGATGCGGACGTGGTCGAAGCCCAGGCGTCCGTTGTCGACGCCGTTGAGGCCGGCCTTGGGGCCGCAGTCCTCGATGGTGACGCCGGCAGCGGCCGTGCCCGCGTCGTCGCGGATGGGGACCATGAAGGCGTGGACGCCGCGGGAGTCGCCACGGGTGACGAGTTGTGCGAACACCACAGCCATGCGGCCGTCCCGGGCGGCGTTGCCGATGTACTCCTTCATCGCGTCGCGGTCCGGGGTGTGCACGACGAACTCGCCGGCGTCCGGGTCGTAGGTCGCGGTGGTGCGCAGGTGCTGGACGTCGGAACCGTGGCCGTGCTCGGTCATCGCGAAGCAGCCGAGCAGGTCCAGGTCTTTGATACGGCGCAGGTAGCGCTCGTGGTGCGGCGCGGTGCCGAGCAGCTGCACCGCGCCGCCGAACAGGCCCCACTGCACGCCGGCCTTGACCATCAGGGACAGGTCGCCGAAGCCGAGCATCTCGAAGGAGACGACCGAGCCGCCGATGTCGCCCCCGCCGCCGTGAGCCTTGTCGAAGCCGAGGCCGGGGCGGTCGGTCGCGGTGAGCGCCTGGAGCTGGTCGAGGACCCGGGCGCGGTGGGCCTCCACGGTCAGGCCGATCGGGTCCTGATAGGGCTCGCCACCCATCTGGGCCCGGAGGTCCGCGCGGAGGGCGGCCCAGCGGCCGTCCAGCAGCGAGGTCAGGGCCGGGACCAGCGTGGCCGGCGCGTCCGGGTCGGTGTGGGCGGCTTGGGCGGCTTGATCGGTTACTGGCGGCATCGCACGCTCCTCCGTTGTGGCAGGCAGGCTGGCCACCTCATGGTAATCAACGTTGTGATAGCGGGCCGGGCGTCGGGCCGGGCTACGGGGCTACGACCCCAGGCCGACGCCGGGCAGCGGCTCCGGAGTGGGCGACGGCGTCGGCACCGGTCCGGGTCTCGGCGGCTCAGGGTCCGGGAACGGCACCGGCCGGTCGGGATTCGGCGGGACCGGAGTCGGAGTCGGCGGCGGAATCGGATTCGGGACCGGGGGCGGCCCCGGCGTCGGCGGCTGCGGTTCGGGTCCGTCGGGATGGCCCGGAGGCAGCGGCACCGGCGGGACGGTGTCTTCGGCCACAAGGATGGTGGACATGGTGGTTCCTCCTCCGCGAGTTCGTCGCTGGGCCCCGCGTGCCCGAGACCGCGGCGATGAAACGGGTCTTGACACAGAAGGCGCTCTGAACTGCGAAGCGAGGCCGCCGGCAGCCGGCCGTCCCGCGACAGAGGTCTGCCGTCCCGATACGATTCCGGACGGCCCGCGAACGGCGCGGGACGTCCCGACTCCCCCGACTCCCACTCCCCTCCCGGCCGAGGTACTCCCCCGGCTCGCTTGAGTAGACGCACCGTTGCGTCTACTCTAACTCCGAACCCGCGGCGGCGCCCGCCCGGATCGAACGAGGAGCGACATGATCGACCGACCGCATCGCAACAAAGCTCTGCTCGTCGCCGGGTGCTTCTTCATGGAGATGCTCGACGGCACCATCGTCACGACCGCCGCGCCGCAGATGGCCCGGTCGCTGCAGGTCGGCTCGGCGGCGATCGGGCTGGTGATCACCTCGTTCCTGATCGCGCTGGCCGCGCTGATCCCGTTGAGCGGCTGGCTCACGCAGCGCTGGGGCACGCGGCCGGTATTCCTGGCCGCGATCGCCATCTTCACCCTGGCCTCGCTGGGCTGCGCTCTCAGCACGACGTTGCCGGTGCTGATAGCCATGCGGGTCCTGCAAGGCCTCGGCGGGGCGATGATGGTGCCGGTCGGCCGGCTGATCGTCCTGGCCGGGGCGGAGAAGACCGACCTGATGCGGCTCATGGCCTACATCGTGTGGCCCGGCCTGATGGCGCCGGTGGTGGCGCCGCTGGCCGGCGGGTTCATCACCACCTATGCCTCCTGGCCCTGGCTGTTCCTGATCAACCTCCCGCTGGGTGTCGTCGCCTTCGGCATCGCCTGGCGGGTCGTCGACGCCACGCCGCGCCAGAGCCCGCCGCCGTTGGACCGCCTCGGCGTCGTGCTGACCTGCGCCGGGCTCGGCGGCCTCACCTACGCCGCCCACCTGTTCTCCGACGCCGACATCGCCTGGACGCCCGCCACCGTGACCGCGCTGGTCTCGGCCGCTGTGCTCGCCGCCGCGATCCGGCACCTGCTGCGCGCGCCGGCTCCCCTGCTCGACATCAGGGTCCTGCGGGTGCCGACGCTGCGGGCCTCGGTCACCGGCGGCTCGCTGTTCTGGCTGGTGGTCGGCGCCGGCCCGTTCCTGCTCCCGCTGCTGTTCCAGAACGTCTTCGGCTGGAGCGCGGTGAAGTCCGGCGCGGTGGTGCTGTTCATCTTCGTCGGCAACATCGGCATCAAGCCGGCCACCACCCCGCTGCTCAACCGGTTCGGCTTCCGGCCGGTGCTGGTCGCCGCCACGCTGGTCATGGCCGCCGCCACGGCCGCCGCGGGCCTGTTCACCGCGCACACGCCGATCGTCCTGACCGCGGCGCTGGTGCTGGTCAGCGGCATCGCCCGCTCGGTGGCCCTGACCGCGTTCAGCACCGTCGCGTTCAGCGACGTGGCGCCGGAGCAGATGCGCGACGCCAACTCGATCAGCGCCACCAGCTTCCAGGTCTCGGCCGGCCTGGCCATCGCCGTGAGCACCATCGCGCTGCGGGCCGGCGGCCCGCTCGGCCGGCTGCTGCCCGGCACGCCGGACGCCGGGACCGCCTACCGCGTCGCCTTCTTCATGCTGGCCCTGGTGTCCCTGTGCGTGACCGGCGTGGCGCTGCGCATGCACCCCGACGCCGGGGCGCGGGTGCGCCGGGCCCGGACCCCGGTCCCGGCCAACGCGGGGTAGGAGCGATCCGGGTGCGGGTTGTCCGGATGCGGGTTGTCCGGGTGCGGGTTGTCCGGGTGGTGACTATGCAGGCTGAGGACTATTCGGAGTCGCCGATCCGCTGCATCGTCGCGGTCTGGATGTCCAGCCGCCGCTGGAGGCCGGACAGGGTCCGCGAGCTGTAGCCGCCTTCGGAGCGGGCCCGGAACAGCCGTTGCTGCTCGGCCTCCAGGACGCCGAGGGTCACGCGCAGGTACTCGTCGCGCAGCTCGTCCCGCGCCGCCTGGTCCGCGTCGCGCGGCGGCTGCCCGAACCGCTCGCGGATCTCGGCGACGACCTGGGGATCGGCGTCCAGCCCCGGATCGTCGAGGTAGTCCTGGCCGGCGGCGGTGAGGACGGCCATCAGCTCGGTGTACTCGGCGCGGATCCGGTCCTGGTCGTCGCCGGGGATCCGCACCGCGCGGATCACCAGCGGCAGCGTCAGGCCGTTGACCAGCAGGGTCGTGATCGCGACGACGGTGGCGACCAGGACCAGCTGCGGCCGTTGCGCCACGTCCACCGGGAGCGTCTCGGCCGCCGCGACCGTGATCGCGCCGCGCATGCCGGACCAGGCCAGGACCACGCCGCCGCGCCAGCCCAGCGCCTCGTTGAGTTCGAACTCGATGTCGGCCGCGACCCGCCCCACCCGCCTGGTGATGCGGTCGGCCTGGCGGGGGCTGAACCGCTCGGTCAGGTCGTGCTCGTCGATCCGCGACTTTATCCGCTCCACGCGCGGCTTGGCCTGCTCGGCCCGGCGGCGGTCCTTGTGCAGCACCCCGATCAGCGGCGCCACGAAGCCGATGCGCAGGACGATCACGGCGGCCGACGCGGCCAGGCCGACGCCCAGGCCGGTCCACGGCGACAGGTGCTCCTCGCGAACGTCGTCGATCAGGGAGCGCAGACCCAGGCCCATGAGCAAGAAGATGGCGCTCTCCAGCAGGAAGGCCAGGGTGCGCCAGTTCATCCGCTCGGTCATCCGGTCCGTCGCGCGCACGAACCGGGGACTCAGCTCGCCGCTCACCAGGCCGGCGACCACGACCGACAGCACGCCGGAGGCGCGCAGCTCCTCGGCGGGCAGGAAGGCGATGAACGGCACCACGAACGAGATCGCGGTGTTGAGGACGCCGTCGTGCAGCAGCCCGCGGATCCGGACGTTGACATAGCCGACGACCAGCCCGACCGCCACGGCGATCCCCACGGCCTTGACGAAGTCCCAGACCAGGCCGCCCATCGACACCGAACCGGCGATGGCCGCCACCGCCGAGCGCAGCAGCACCAGCGCCGAGGCGTCGTTGACCAGGCCCTCGCCCTCCAGCACGGCCAGCAGCCGGGACGGCAGGCCCAGGCGGCGGCCCACCGCCGTGGCCGCGACCGCGTCGGTGGGGCTGACGACCGCGCCGAGCGCGAAGGCCGTCGGCCAGCCGATGCCCGGCAGCAGCGCGTGGAACAGCCAGCCCGCGCCGAGCGTGGTCCCGGCGACCAGCAGCACCGCCAGGCCGCTGATCGACTTGATGTTCCGCCGGAAGTCGGTGGCGGGCATGTTGACCGCCGCCGCGTAGAGCAGCGGCGGCAGCACGCCGGTGAGCACCACCTCGGGCGCGACGTCGATGCGCGGCACGCCGGGCACGAAGCTGAGGCCGATGCCGACGATCACCAGGCCCAGCGGCGCGGCCAGGCCGAGCCGCTCGGAGAACGCGGCCACCGCCACGATGCTGATGACGCCGGCGACGGCGATGAGTGTCAGTTCCATCGATCGCCATCTTGGCGGTTCGTGGCCGTGCGGCCTGGTCACCACGCGCTGGGGTGATTCGGGGGGCGCCGGATTCGGGGTTGTCACCGAGCCGTCCGCGGCCTGCGGCGCGCGAGCCCGGGGCGCTGAGCTGGCCGAACCGGTTCCCGGCCGCCGCCGCCGCGAGCCCGCGAATGGTAACCCTCGCAGGTATCCATGGGCATGACATACATCGCTGCGATCCGACGCGGCCGAGCCTTCGCCGCCGCCGCCATTACCGCCATTACCGCCACCGTGACCGCCGCCGCGCTGCTCGCCTCCACCGCGTCCGCCGCCACCACGCCGTGGACGGTCGTGCCCAGCGCCGACGCCGGCACCGCGGCCGACAACGTGCTCCACGGCGTGGCCATGCTCGGCGCCTCCGACGGCTTCGCGGTCGGCGGCTTCGCCCCGAGCGGATCGGGCATCCAGGCCACGATCCAGCGCTGGAACGGGACCGCCTGGACCCTGATGCCCACGCCGAGCCCGGACTTCTTCGACGTGCTCAACGGGGTGGCCGCGCTGTCGCCGACCGACGTCTGGGCGGTCGGCGGCGCGGAGTCCACCGCCGGCGCGGCGCAGACCACGCTGATCGAGCACTACGACGGGACCGCCTGGACGATCGTGCCGAGCCCGAACACCGGCGTCAGCAACCGCCTCAACGCGGTCGCCGCGCGGGCCGCCGACGACGTGTGGGCGGTCGGCCAGGACGGCGTCAACGAGTCGCAGCCGATCATCGAGCACTGGAACGGCACAGCGTGGTCCGTGGTTACCGGCGCGGCGCTGCCCGCCGGCGCGACCGCGCTGCTGACCGGCGTCACCACCACCCCGGACGGCGCGGTCTGGGCAGTCGGCGCGGTGCAGACGCCGGTGAAGCCCGAAGGGGTGTCCCGGCGCGCGTACATCGAGCGGCTCCTCGGCGGAACCTGGCAGTCGCTGCCGGTCCCGGCCACCACGGCCGGACTCAACGTCACGCTCAACGCCGTGTCCGCGGCCTCGGCAACCGATGTCTGGGCCGTCGGCGCGCTCGGCGGCCACCCGCTGGCCGAGCACTGGGACGGCACCTCGGTGAGCATTGTGCCGACCCCGGCGATCAGCGGCGCCAGCGTCGTGCTCAAGGGCGTGACCGCGGTCGCCGCCCACGACGCCTGGTTCGTCGGCGACCAGTCGCTGGCCACCGTCTCGATGCGGTCGGACGGGACGACCACCACGGTCCAGCCGACGCCGACCGGCTCCTCGCGCGGCGACCTGACCGCCGTGACGTCGGTCGGGACCACGCTGTTCGCGGTCGGCTCGCAGACCGGCGCGGCCGGGACCGCGAGCCGGAATCTGGCGTTGACCGATCCGAACGGCTGATCGGAGGCGACCGATCCGTCCGATCCGCCGCCGGCTGGGGCGGCGGCCCGGTGAGCCGGCGGCCCGGCGCTTCGTGGAGCGCCGGGCCGCCGGTGTAGTGAATCAGCGTTCTGGGTAGGTCGGTGGCGCGGTCGGTCCGACCGCGTTCCCACCGTCCCACCTGGGGTGATCTATGCGAGTGCGTACTGCGCTGTCCGTGCTGGGAACCACCGCCGCCCTGACCGCGTTCGGGATCGGCCCGGCGTCGGCCTACCCGCCGTTGGCGCTGGGCCCGGGTTCCGGCTGCGCGCCGATCGGCGGCAGCACGGTGTCCTGCCAGGTGTATCCGACCGGCGGCTACGGCAACTATTCGGCGTGCTGGAACGGCGTCTGCGGGCCTTTCGAGCACCTGTACTTCTCGGAGAGCTGCATTCCCAACGGCTCGGTGACGGTCCAGGTCACGGTGCACGACGCGTCGGGGAGCATTTCGGCGACCTACTCCTCGAAGTGCCTGGGCGGTCCGTATCTGCCGTGAGCACCCGGGGCGGCGGGGCCGGGGTCCCGAGTCTCAGGCACTCAGGTACTCAGGCACTCAGGCACTCAGGACTCGGGCCTCCGCCCCGCCCGCACGGACGCCCTCACGAAGGCCTCGCGCCGCAGCTCGACGAAGACGGCGGCGGGATCCCGCACATACAGCCACGGCGAGCTGTCGATCAGGCAGCCGCCGATCTCCTTCCACACCTCGCAGGCCTCGTCCCACCGGCCGACGGTCGTGAGCGCCCAGGCCAGCCGGTTGCCGTCGCCCGCCCCCTGGCCCCGGGCGGTCGGGACGGTCCCGTCCCAGTACTCGTCGAGCGCCTTGGTCAGCGGCGCGCGGCCGGGACCCCGGCGGAAGAACGCCTCGCGGCCGCCCCTGCGCTCGCGGTCCAGCCAGATCTCCATCTGGTTCTCGATGCGCAGCTGGAACGCCAGCGCCGATCCGGGCGCCCGGATCGCGGTCTCCTCGACGAAGGTGTCGGCCAGTTCGCGCGATCCGTACCACTTCGGCTGCCAGTACTGGAGCGCCTGGACGTGGGCGCGCCGGTTCAGCGCGTCGCGGATCAGCAGTTCCTGCCAGACCGGCTCGAAGTCGAGGTTCGAGTACTGAAGGCCGCGCGCCGCCGTCACCAACGTCGTCCACGGCGTCGGGTCCTCGGGCACCAGTTCCGTCGCCTTCAGCGCGAAGCCGACGCAGACCCGCAAGATCTTGTGGAAGGACTCGAACTGGTGGCGGCTCGTGAGCGAGGCGGAGTAGCCGCCCCGCGCGTCCCACGCCCTGGTCACCATCGACTGCGCGTAGACCACGGCGGCATCGGCGGACGACGGCTCGGCCTGGCGCCAGAAGTCCAGCCACCGGGGTCCGCGGGCCGCGGCGAAGCCGAGCTCGAAAACGTAGAGCCCGCGACGGTCCCAGTCCTTGCCCACCTTCACGAGCGCTTCCATCGCCGGCTTCCAGTCGCCGACGCGGCACCCGTCCAGGGCCGCCGCCAGCTCGGGATCGGCGTGGGCGTGGTCCTTGACGACCATGCGGTCCGGGACGAGGCCGTACTTGTGCGGGGTGTAGGACACCGTCTTCAACGGCTTCCGGAGGCTGTACCCGACCAACTTTGTCTGTCCCCTTAGAACGGCGCGATTCCATCCGATGCGCAATCGCGACACTTTGCCAATAGCGGGTGCATGAAGCCCTGACCAGGAGCTTAATGTTCGGGAGCGAAGCGGCGCAGCATACTGACAAACTTCGGCTGGACGACCGAGGTGCCGTCCGCGGGCCGGCTTCCCGCACGCCTGGTGACCGTTCCTCGGCTACAGCCATCCGTTCTTGGCGGCCTTGATGCCGGCTTCGAAGCGGGATTCGGCGTCGAGACGGTCCATGAGGTCGGCCATGATGCGGCGGACGGTGCGGCCGGAGACACCCAGCTTCTTGGCGACGGCCTCGTCGGTGGCGCCGCCGGCCAGCATGTGCAGGATGGCGCGCTCGGTGCTGGTCAGGCCGGTGGCGGATTCGACGGGGCGGGGGGCGTCCAGGGGCGCGGCGCCGGCCCAGATCTGTTCGAACAGGGCGACGAGCTGGGCGACGATGCCGGGATCGGTGGTGTGGACGCGTCCGCCCCAGGGCTGGTCGGGGTCGATGGGGACGACGGCGGCGGCCCGGTCGGCGATGAGCAGCCGCTGGGGTCCGACGGCGGTGGTGCGGACCTGGGCCCCGTGCTCGGCGAGCCACAGACCGTAGGCCAGCGTGGGCGGGTGGTTGCGGATCGCGTCCTGGTAGACGATGTGGCAGGCGATGCCGCGGCCCAGGGTGACGGTGTCGGCGGCTTTGGCGGCCACCAGAACGTCTTCGGGCACCGCGTTGCCGGGCACCAGCGACATCACCTCGGTGGTGGCGCCGGCCACCATCGCGTCCAGCCGGTTCTGGATGGCGTCGGCGCCGAGCAGATGCTCGGTGGCGACCGTGCCGGGGATCACCCGCGTGTCGGAGCGGGGTGCGATCTGCTCGGCGATCAGGCGGGTCGCGGTGGCGCGGGCGTCGGCGATCGCGCGCTGCCGGGCGGCCAGCTCCTCTTCCTGGCGGCGCACCAGCATCGGCAGCGCGATGGCCAGCGGCACGGGTACGAACTCGCCGTCGTATTCGCGGGAGGCACGGAGCAGCTCCAGGGCGACCAGCTCGTCCAAGGCTTCGCGCACCTGGTCCTCGCTCAGGCCCGCCAGCACGGCCAAGGCCGCGACGTCGGCGCGGGGCCGCTGCTGCATGGCGGTGTATACGGTCTGCGCGTTGGTACCGACCCCGACAGTGTCCAGCATTGTGCCCAACCCCCCGTGCCCGAAGACGCTATGTCTCAGTGTACTGAGATTCGCATACCGGTTCGCCGTCGGCAAGATCAGATGACAGGTTCGTGCCGGGACCCGATCATCGGCACCTGCGTGATCGCTGTCATAAAACGGCCAGGCCCTTTTATGAAGGTCCAAACCTCTGTTCGCACCCCCTGACCTGCGGCGAAACTCTTACATGTGGGGCCGGGACGGACCGGCCGACACCGCGGAGCCGGGCCGGAACAGTCCACCCCGCACCCGCGAACGATCACCCCCGCCGTGCCGATTGGAGCCAGTCCCATGTCGAAAACCGTCCGCGCCCTCGCCCTCGCCGCCCTGTTCATCCTCGGTGGCACCGCCACCGCCACCGCGACCGGTGTCGCGGGCACCGTGCCGCCGCGAAGACGCAGACGGTCGTGGCGCTGGACGCCACCCCGTGCATGGCCTGCTGAGCCGACAGAGCTGACAGAGCTGACAGAGCCGACCGAGCCGACAGACCCGTCATGGAACTCGTCCTGGTCGTCCTGACCGCGCCCACGCCACAGGCCAGGACGCCGATCAGCCCCCAAGTCCTCACCGACATCCTGTGGGCCAACGCCACTCCGGCCGACGGCCTCCAGCACATCAGCGTCCGAACTGGACCCGATCCCCGCGACTACGTCATCGGATTGTTCCTGCTCCCGGCCGACACCGACGTCGCCGAGCGCGCACTGCGTATATGCCAACAGGCGGTTCACGCCGCACCCGCATTGAACAACTGGACTGTCGCCCGCTTACGGATCTCCAGCGCATCAGCGCGCCGCAGGCCACAGATTTCGCCGACCAGACCTGACCAGTGACGAAGCAGCCGGAAACCGCCTGTCGTGCCGGGAAGCCGCGTCGGCGTGCGAGCGACCCGTCAGCTGTGCCGCTGTCCGACTCCGCGCCTTGAGCAGCCTCGGCGCGCATCACACCCGAGACCGCCGACCGCCGACCATCGGCCTCCAACCGCCGACCGCCGCCTTGTCGGCCGCGTCTTCGCTGATTTTGAACCAAGGAGCCCTCCGCCATGCCCGGAAAGCCTTCGACGATCCGCCTTGCCACCGCCTCGCTGCTCACGATCGCCGCCCTCGCGGCGTGCGGCCATGACGCCGACCCGCGCTCGGCCGGTCCGGCCGCGAATCCGTCCTCGACGACGTCCGCGTCGTCGACATCCTCGGCAAGCAGCCAGGGAGCCCCGGCAGCAGCGACCGCCACCGGTACCCCGACGCAGGCGGCCGCCACCGCGACCGCCGCCCCGACCACCACATCGCCGGCTTCGCATCCCGCACCGCCGACCGCGAAGGTCGCGCCACCGGCCACCCACACCACTTCCACGGCTCCGGCTCCCCCTCCGGCTCAGGCCCCGACTCAGGCTCCGCCTCCTCCTGCGCCCGTTCCTCCGGCCAGTCTGCCGAACGCCGCGGTCGCGGCCTGGCAGCCGATGGGCGCCCTGGTGGCGATGACACTGCCGCCCAGCCGAACCGTGGGTCTGGGCGAGTGCGCGAAGGTCGTCGGCGCCACGGCTTGGCACGAGCAGGGCTACATCAGTGCTCAGAAGACCCCGGCGCAGGAGGACATCTTCGGCTTCGCCGATGCCGCCACCGCCGCCCAGGCCTACGCGGCGATCGCCGCCGGCCTGAACGGCTGCCAGCAGACCAGTCGGGACGTCCAGCAAGGCGCCGGGGTCCCGGTCGACGCGACCGTCGCCGCGACCGCCACCACCGCGCACGGCCTGGCCTGGTCCCGCACCTGGACCGGCGTGCCCGGGGCCTCCCTGGGCGGCGCGCAGATCAACCACTACTACCTCGTCCGCCACGACACCACGATCATCATCGCCGCCTTCACCGAACTCGGCGCCGACCCCGCTCACCGCTACGACACCGCCGGCGACTCCGCCGTCTTGACCATGCTCGCCGACCACTCCACTTCCTGAACCTGCCGAACCCGACAGCCCCTGAGTCCACTGACAACGATCACGGAGCCCGAAATGAAGAAGAACACGCGTTCGCGCCGCCTGAGCGCCGCCGCCCTGACCGCCGCCGGCGTCGCCGCCGGACTGCTCACCCTGGCCCCCGCGGCACACGCCACCAGTTCGATCGGCGGACCGATCACCCCGAGCGAGATGATGTCCCGGGCCCAGTTCTGGGTGAACAACCACGTCCCCTACAGCCAGTACGGCTTCACCGCGGACCCCCAGGGCACCAACTACCGCGAGGACTGCGCCGGCTACGTGTCGATGGCCTGGCACCTGGGCACCAGCCTGGTCGTCACGGACGGCGGCCCGGCCTTCACCAACTCCGACGGCTCCCCGAACAGCACCTACGACACCGCCGTCGGGGCCTTCACCAACCTCCAGACCGGCGACGGCATGGCCATGCCGCACCACCACATATTCCTGTTCAACGCCTGGACCAACAAGGCCAACGGTGACTTCACCTACTACGCCGAATCCCAGCCGACCGACCCCACCCACGGCCCCACCTCCGCCAATATCTACTCCACCTCGTTGGAGGGCTGGCCGACCTCCAACTACGTCGCCCTGCGCTACAAGAACGTCCAGAACACCGCGACCGTACCGGGCGGCTTCAACGTCGCCGTCGACCTGAACAGCTCGCCGGCCTCCGGCAAGACGGTCTCCGGCGCGGTGAGCCTGACCGCCATAGCCAGCGCCCAGGGCGTCATCAACTCGCTGAGCTACACGATCACCGGCCCGAGCGGCTACTCCGCCACGATCGCCGGCGGCAGCGGAGCCAACAACTACGCCCAGCCCTGGAACACCGCCGGCCTGGCCAACGGCACCTACACCATCGCCGCGACGGCCAACGAGATCGACGGCCAGAACCACACCTACGGCCCGGTCAGCTTCACCGTCTCCAACTCTCCGACGGCACCGCAGGTCGGCGTCACCGGCCCGGCGTCCGGATCGCTCGTCTCGGGGGTGACCACGCTGACCGCCTCGGCCTCGGACACCACCCCGGGTGCCTCGCTCAGCGTCGCCTACCTCGTCGACGGGACCCTCACCGGCGGAGCCCTGACGAGCGCGCCGTACTCCTTCCCGCTGGACACGACACGCCTTTCGAAGGGCACGCACACGATCACCGCCCAGGCCACCGCGACCACCGCCGGCGGCAGCATCTCGACGACCTCCGCCCCGGTCTCGATCGTCGTCGGCGGCACCAGCCCGGCGCTGACCGCGCTGCCCTCCGGCGGCTGGCAGGTCGGCTGGCACGGCGCCGACACGCAGAACGCCGACGGCAGCATGTGGGTGGCCCAGGGCTCCGGTGACGCCATCATCAACGGCCAGCCCGCGGACCCCGACGTCCTCGGCGTCGCCCCCGGAACGTCGGTCTCGATGGCCTCGAAGCCGGACGGCAGCTGGGTCGCGGCCTGGCACGGCACCGACACCCAGAACCCGGGCGGCAGCCTGTGGATCGCGACCGGGACCGGGACCACCATCACCGCGGTGGGGGATCCCGACGTCCTCGGGGTGACGCCGGGTACGAGCCCCTCGATCGTCACCCGCGCCGACGGCTCCTGGGAAGTCGCCTGGAACGGCGGCGGCAGCCTGTGGCTCGCCCACGGCACCGGCACCAACATCTCCGGCCAGCCCGCCGCCCCCTACTCCCTGGGTGTGGCCCCCGGCACCAGCCCGGCGCTGACCGCGCTGACCAACGGCGGCGTCCAGGCAGCCTGGCACGGCTCGGACACCCAGAACGCGAACGGCAGCCTCTGGCTGGCCCAGATCACCGGCGACACCACGATCGTCGGCCAGCCCGCCGACCCCGACGCTCTGGGCGTGGCCGCCGGCACCAGCCCCTCGATCACCACGCGTACTGACGGCTCCTGGGAAGTCGCCTGGAACGGCGGCGGCAACCTCTGGCTCGCCCACGGCACCGGCACCATCATCAACGGCCAGCCCGCGGACCCCGACGTCCTCGGCATGGCCCCCGGCACCAACCCCGCGCTGACCGCACTGAGCAACGGCGACGTCCAGGCGGCCTGGCACGGCTCCGACACCCAGAACGCGAGCGGCAGCCTCTGGCTGGCCCAGATCACCGGCGACACCGCGATCGTCGGCCAGCCCGCCGACCCCGACGTCCTCGGCGTCGCCGCCGGCACCAGCCCCTCGATCATCACCCGCACCGACGGCTCCTGGGAAGTCGCCTGGAACGGCGGCGGCAACCTGTGGCTCGCCCACGGCACCGGCACCATCATCACCGGCGACCCCGCCGACCCCGACGTCCTCGGCATCGTCTGACCCGGCATTGTCTGACCCCGCATTGCCCTGACCCGCCCGCGTGGCGCGGCTTCCGCCCGGAAGCCGCGCCACGCGGCGTTGTTCCGGGGCTCGCGTGCGGCACAGGATTGCCCGTGGCGGCACAGGATGGCCCGTAGCGGCACAGGTTTCGGTCAGCTTGCCACCGGCAGCCCGGCCGCGACGGCGGCGGTCCCGAGCACGTCGCGCAGCATCGCCGGGGTCAGGCGGCCGGTGAAGGTGTTCTGCTGGCTGACGTGATAGCAGCCGAACACTGCCAGGTCGGGTCCGCCGTCGGCGGCGGCGAGGTCGGCGCGGACGCCGTGGCCGAACGCCGGTCGCGGTTTGGGGACGTGCCAGCAGCCGGCGGCCGCGATCGCCGGGAACAGGGCCTGCCAGCCGAACGCGCCGAGCACCACCATCGAGCGCACGGTGGGCCGGGTGAGTTCGAGTTCGCGGACCAGCCAGGGGCGGCAGGTGTCCCGCTCGGCCGGGGTGGGCTTGTTGTCCGGCGGCGCGCAGTGGACCGGCGCGGTGAAGCGGACGCCGCGCAGGTCGAGGCCGTCGTCGGCGGAGACCGACGTGGCCTGGTTCGCCAGGCCGAGGTCGTGCAGGGTGGCGACGAGGATGTCGCCGGAGCGGTCGCCGGTGAACATGCGGCCGGTGCGGTTGCCGCCATGGGCGGCCGGGGCGAGGCCGACGATGAGCAGCGCGGCGTCGGGCGGGCCGAAGCCGGGGACGGGGCGGGCCCAGTAGGTCTGATCGGCGAAGGACTTCCGCTTCACGCTCCCGACCTCCTCGCGCCAGGCCACCAGGCGCGGGCAGGCACGGCAGGAGGACAGCTCGCGGTCGAGGACGGCGAGGGCGGGCGCGGCCGGGGCGATCTCGCTCGGGAGTTCCACAGCGGCAACTTACCGGCGGTGGACGGGGCTCGCGCTTCGGGAGCCGCCGCCGGTCGATGCACGCCGGTTCACGCCAGCTCACGCCGGTTTCACGCCAGTTCTGCTTGGTCGCCTTCGGCGGCGACATCGCGCTGTTCGACCTCGGTCGTGGCCTCCCCCGCGCCCTCGCCCTTCTCCGCGCCCGCGATCTCGCCCGCGACCAGGGCGGCAGGTGCTGGCCGGGGAATCGCTACGTGTTGAGAACGCTCCGCGCTTTCGACGGGGAGCGGATGCAGACCTTGGACAAGGTCGTCGATGAAGGTAATGAACTGTGGAGAGAAGAACCTGCGCGCGTTCGACCAGACCGCCGGAAACTCCGGGACCGCGAAGTCCGCTCGCATGACCTCCACCCACGGCGCCCACACGCCGTCTGGAAACATCCCTCGCAGGTTCTCAAGGTAGTTCTCCTCGTGCTGGTCCAGCCTGACCAGCAGCCACAGCGTCTGCTTGTTCTGCTCGTAGTTGCCCTCGGGATAGCCGCGCGACCCCAGGTGCCATGCCAGAAGGTCCGGATCGTCCTTGAGGTAGACGCTGCGCTGAGAAGTGTTGGCGGCTATCAGACGCCGGTACGAACTCTGTTCGAGGGATTTGGACATCGAGCGCGTCTGAGAAGCCATCTCGCGTGCCTGGCGAACAGTGATGATGAGCGCGCCTGCGACGGCCAGCAGAGAGATCGATTGCAGCCAATCCGAGAGTGCCATGCATCCCCCCACAAAACCGGGTGCGATGGTCGGTTCGAGCCTCTCTTCTGCTGCTTCCCTGTGCCGCCGACGTTCACACTGAGCATCGTGCGGGACCGGCTACCGGGCGGAGTCGATCCGACTTCCCTCATCCCCGCTTCGGGAGCTGCTCGCCGATCGGCGTCACCGGCGGCATGACGAAGTCGCGCCGCAGGTGGTTGCCGCCGTCGACGACCAGGGTGTGGCCGGTGAGGAAGGCGGCGAACGGGGAGCACAGGTAGGTGGCGGCCCAGCCGATCTCGTGGCGGCGGCCGGTGCGCAGGGCGGGCTGGCGGCGCGCGTCCTCGGACGGGTCGGTGCGCAGGGCTTTGAGGTCGCCGCGCATCTCGTCGTGCGGGAACAGGCCCGGCGCGAGGGCGTTGACGCGGATGCCGTCGGGGGCCCACTCCACGGCCAGCGACTTGGTCAGGTTCCCGACGCCGGCCTTCGCCGCGGCGGCGTGCGCCATACCGGGGCCGCCGGTGAAGGCCTGGGTGGCCAGGATGTTGAGGATGGCGGCCGGCGCGCGCCGGGCGGTGCAGCGGCGGTGGAGTTCGCGGGAGCACAGGAACGTGCCGTCCAGGACGATGTCGGTGACCGCGCGCCAGCCGTTCGGCGACAGGTCGGCGGCGGCCACCGGGAAGTTCGCGGCGGCATTGTTGACCAGCACGCCGACCGGGCCGAGCACGCTCTCGACGGCGTCGAAGGCGCTCCGGACGGCGTCGGCGTCGCGCACGTCGCAGGGCACGCCGACCGCCTCGCCCCCGGCCTCCCGCACCGCGGCCACCCCGCGCTCCCGGTGCCCGGCATCACGACTGGCGATACCGACGGCGGCACCGCAGCGGGCGAACTCCGCGGCCATCGCCCGCCCGAGCCCGGTTCCGCCACCGGTGACCAGGACGGTGACACCGGCGAAGGTGTCGCGCGGCAGCATCGGAGTGCCGGGCGGCGGGGGTTCGGGCAGGCCGGGGGGCATGGCTACTCCTGGGGGATGGGAGGTGGCGCGGAATCGGAGCGGTCGGTGTCCGGGCCGGGTGCAGCGTCGGCAGAGCCTGGGCTGGGCAGCGCGGCGGCGGAGCCCGGGCCGGGGAGCGCGGCGTCGGGCGTTGCCTCACGCGCAGGGCCGTAAGCAGGATCGGGCGCCGTTTCGACCACCGAATCGTCGTCTGCTCCCGCACCGGCGGGCGTTGCGCGCTCGACGTACCATTCCCTCCCCGCCAGCCGCGCATAGAGCGGCACCGGAAGGAGGGTCATAACCCGATGCAGCTTGCTGCCGCGCCCGTTGCCCATCTGCGAGTGGTGCTGCGCGAGTGCGGCCTGCTTGGTAGCCGCGTATGCGCGCACGTCGACGCGGTGCGTGATCGTCGCGCGCGGGCTGCCGAACCATGAGGGGTCGGAGAAGTCGTAGCGTCGCAGGATCCGCATCGCCTGCAACACCTTGCCGAGCCGCACGATCGGCTCGCGTGGCACCGTCCCCTCCAGCACCCGCACCCCGGTCAGCTCCGCCGCGCGCGCCCCTACCTCGTGCACGCGCACGTGATCGCGGTGCCCGTAACCGCCGTTCGGGTCGTAGCTGAGCAGCAGGTCGGCGTGCTCCTCGCGGATGATCGCCGCCAGCCGGCCGGCTGCCTCCTCCAGCGGGGCGCGGACGAAGCGCACCCGGTCCGGCGGGTCCGGATACAGCAGCGGTCCGTGGCCGCTGTCGGCGTATCCGAGGTGTTCGACCCGCGCCACGCCGAGCACGCGGGCGCTGGCGCGCAGCTCGTCGAGGCGGCCCAGCGCGCCCGGCTCCCGCGCGTCGCCCATCGCGCCGTCGCAGGCCACGACGACCACGGTCCGGTGCCCCTCGGCCGCGAGCCGGGCGAGGGTGCCGCCGGTGACGAGGACCTCGTCGTCGGGGTGGGCGTGGAAGGCGATGACAGTCTTGGCGGAGGTGTCGCTCGACATGTCCGGAGGACGTCGGCGGGACGCGGAGCGGTTGCGGGGTCTCGGTCTCAGTCTCAGCCTCAGTCTCAGTCTCACGTCGCCGGTCTCACTTCCCCTCGAACTCCGCCGCGCTCCGCCGTGCCTTCGCCGCGTATCCGAGCGGCGCGTCCTCGGAGATGAACGTGTTCGCGGCGAACAGCGCGGCCTGTCCCATC
Organism: Catenulispora yoronensis; assembly: GCF_039531695.1. Taxonomy (NCBI): domain Bacteria; kingdom Bacillati; phylum Actinomycetota; class Actinomycetes; order Catenulisporales; family Catenulisporaceae; genus Catenulispora; species Catenulispora yoronensis. Next base: position 66,390 of record NZ_BAAAQN010000011.1, on the reverse strand, counting down.
GCCTCCGCGAGCCCGCGGTCGGCGAACGCGTCGATCGAGCGCTTGATCGCCTGCACCGCCAGCGGCGCGTTCGCGGCGATCTCGCGGGCCAGGTCGCGGGCCGCCGGCAGGAGGTCCGCCGGGCTGGTCAGGGCCTGCACCACGCCGATGCGGGCCGCGGTCTCGGCGTCGACGCGGCGCCCGGTCAGCGCCAGCAGCTTGGCCCAGCCGCTGCCGGCATCGCGGGCCAGGCGCATCTCGCCGCCGGCGTCGATCGCCATGCCGATCTGCGCCTTCGGCAGGGCGAACACCGCGTCGGTGGCGGCCACGCGGATGTCGCACATCAGCGCCAGTTCGAAGCCGAAGCCGAGGCAGTACCCCTGCACGGCGCCGATGACCGGCTGCGGCAGGGTCGCGAAGGCGCGGAACTGCTCGTGGACCCAGCGCAGGCCCTCGGCGAAGTTGCGCGCGCGCTCGGCGGCGGAGCGGCCGGTGATGCGGTCCTCGGGCAGCCCCAGGTCGACGCCCGCGCAGAACGACCGGCCCTCGCCGCGCACCACCAGCACCCGGATCCGCTCGTCGAAGCGCACCCGCGCCGTCAGCCGCGCCAGCTGCCGGGACGCCTCCCAGCTCCAGGCGTTCAGCTTCTCGGGCCGGTCGAGCACCAGCGTGGCGACGCCGTCCTGGTCGGCGGCCTCCAGCCGCAGCTGCCAGTCCTTCTCCGCGGTCAGCGGTTCTGTGCGGAACATCGGCCCACCCCAATCTGACGCTGCGTCAGATTACCGGCGGCGGGCTCCGCCGGGAAGTCCCGCGTCGGAACTCCCCGGCGGTCGGCAGCCGTCCGCTGCCATCCGCTACCCGCTACCCGCTACCCGCTACAAGGCCAATGCCGCCAAAGCAGCGTTCACAATCGCCCCCGGCACCAGGTCGTGCTGCTCATACAGGTCCGCGACCGCCCCGGACTGCCCGAACGAGTCCACCCCCAGCGGCACCGCCGGCACCCCGACCGCCGACCCCAGCCACGCCATGGCGTGCGAGGCCGCGTCGTGCACCGTCACGATCGGCGCCCGGCCCGGGAACAGCTCCTTGAGCACCGACGGCCGCCGCGGCCCGGAGGCCGTCCGGTAGTCCTGCTGCAACGAGCGGCGCCACCCGGTGTAGAGCCGGTCCAGCGACGTCACGTCGACCACGTGCGCCGCCACGCCCTCCGCCGCCAGCTCCTCGGCGGCGGCCAGCACCTCCGGCAGCACCGCCCCGGACGCCGCCAGGTGCACCACCGGCGCCCCGGCGTTCTCCAGCTCGGAGGCGACGTGCAGCCGGTACCCGCCGGCCAGCACCTGCTCGCGCAGCCGCTCCTCCCCCACCCGCGCCAGCGCCGCCTCGAACGGCGCCTGGTCCAGCGGCCGCGTGGTGAGGCGCAGGTAGGCCGAGGATCCGGCCTCCCCGCGGCCCATCCGCGCCAGCGCGTCGCACAGGATCCAGTCCAGGGTGCGGGTGTAGGCGGGCTCGGAGAACACCACGTTCGGCAGCTCCAGGCCGATCGAGGCGGTGATCGTCGACTGGTGCGCGCCGCCCTCCGGGGCCAGCGTGACGCCCGAGGGCGTGCCGGCGATCAGGAAGCGCGCGCCGGAGTAGGTGCCGTAGATGAAGGCGTCCAGGCCGCGGCAGACGAAGGGGTCGTAGACGGTCCCGATCGGCAGCAGCGGCTGGTCCGACAGGTCCCAGGCCAGGCCGAGCTGCCCGAGCAGCAGGAACAGGTTCATCTCGGAGATGCCCAGCTCGATGTGCTGCCCGGCCGGGGACTCGGTCCAGCGCACCGGGGAGTCGGCGGCGGTGAAGTTCTGCACCTCGCTGGGCGCGAACACGCCGAACTTGTTGATGAACCCGGCCAGGTTCGTGGACGTCGCCACGTCCGGGGCGGTGGTGACCAGGTGCCGCGCCACCTCGGGGGTGCGGGCCAGCCCGGAGACCAGGCGCCCGAACGCCTCCTGGGTCGAGGTCGGCTTGTTCGGCGAGCGGGTCTCGACCTGCACCGGCACCGGGATCGGGGCGTGGGCGGTGGGCTGCGGGCGCTTCAGGGCCGCGGCGCGCGCGGCGACCAGGCGCCCGGCGCCGGTGTCCGGGGCGATCCGGTCCCACTCGGTGGCCTCGGTCAGCCCCTGCGCGGCGCGCAGCGCGGCGACCTGCTCGGTGCTCAGCAGCGCGGAGTGGTTGCGCGGGTTGCCGGCGATCGGCAGGCCCCAGCCCTTGACGGTGTAGGCGAACACCACCGAGGGCCGGTCGGCGACGCGGTCGCACTCGGCGTAGGCGGCGAGCATCGCCTCCAGGTCGTGGCCGCCGAGGTCGGTGAGCAGCGCGCCGAGGTCCTCGTCCGGGACCACCGAGAGCACCGCGCCCACCTCGATGGAGGCGCCCTCCAGGAACCGGGCGCGCAGCTCCGGGCCGGCCAGGCCGAACAGCGACTGGTAGCGCTCGTTCGACATGCCGTCGATCCAGGCCTTCAGCGCCGGGCCGCCGGGCCGGCCGAACACGGCCTGGAGCCGGTGGCCGTACTTGACCTCGACGACGTGCCACCCGGCGGCCTCGAACTGCCGCCGCAGCTGGCCCTCGCGGATGCCGGGCACGACCCGGTCCAGCGACTGCCGGTTGAAGTCGACGATCCACATCACCTCGCCCAGGCCCGCGCAGGCCGGGTCGGCGATGGCCTCCCAGACGTTGCCCTCGTCGAGCTCGGCGTCGCCGAGCAGCGCGACGAAGCGGGAGCGCGGCCGGGCCCCGAAGTGGGCGTCGACGTAGCGGCGCGCGGCGGCGGCGAACAGCGGCGCGGCCGGCCCCAGGCCGACCGAGCCGGTGGAGAAGTCGACGCGGTCCGGGTCCTTGGTGCGGCTGGGGTAGGACTGGAGGCCGCCGAAGGCCCGCAGCCGGGTGAGGTAGGAGCCGTCCAGGTCGCCGAGCAGGTACTGGATGGCGTGGAACACCGGCGAGGCGTGCGGCTTGACCGACACCTTGTCGTCCGGGCCGAGGTGGCTGAAGTAGAGCGCGGTCATCGCGGTGACCAGCGAGGCCGAGGAGGCCTGGTGGCCGCCGACCTTGACCCCGTCGCCGGTGGCGCGGTCGTGGTTGGCGGCGTCGACGATCCGGGTGGCCAGCCACAGCACGCGGCGCTGGATCTCGTCGAGAGCGGCGAGGTCGGGGGCGGCGGTGCCTGGGACGCCGGTGTCCGGGGCGTTGACGGGCGGGGCGACGTTGCCCCGAACAGCGGTTCCGGCGGATTCGTCGGTTCTGGTATCGGCGGCGGGCATGGCGCATCCCTCGCGGTTCAGGGGCGGACGTCGTTGTCGCGCGCCAGGCTCTGCGGGATCACCGCGCCAGGCTCGTGCTCTCATTATCGGCCGGGCGCTGCGCCCCGGAAAACGCCGAGGTCGCGGCGGGGATCTTGATCCACGGGTCGTGGACCCGGGCCCGGGCGCGGTCGGTCCTGGTCAGCGGCCACAGCAGCAGGCCGATGGCGAAGGCGACGAGGTGGCCCAGCGAGGTGTAGTCGACCGCGGCGTCGAAGTCGGTGAGCGAGGCCTGGTAGAGCAGGTAGGCCAGCATCAGCGCCCACACCGACACCCGGAAGGGCCAGCGCAGCCGGTAGGCCAGCAGGGCCGCGCAGGCGTAGGCGCCGTAGCTGATGCCGACGTCGATGGTGCGGGCGTAGACCCGGTCCTGCTCCGGGGTGATCAGCACCGTCTCCTCGATCCACAGCGCGATCAGCACGGTGGCGCCGATGTGCCCGGCCAGGAACGCCAGCAGCGTGCGCCAGGTGCCGATCCAGCGCTCCAGCGGCGCCAGGTAGATCACCGCGGTGAAGGTCATGAACAGCAGTTCGTCCACGTCGGTCCACATCGCCGAGCCGAACAGCACGGTCAGCGGCTCGTGCTTGAGGTGGGACAGGGTGGTGGAGTGGGTGAGCAGGACCGCGTCGCGCAGCTTGGGCGGCAGGCCGATGAGCATCCAGGCGTGCACCGCCACCAGCAGCCACAGCGCCGTGGTGAACGGGGCCAGCCGGGCCCACGCCTTGAGCCAGCTCCAGGCCTGGCGGACGTGGTCGCTGGCCCAGCTGTTGGTGCGCATCAGGTACACGACCAACAGCGCCGCCGGGATGGCGGCGAGCTCGATCCAGCCGGTCCTCAATGGGTTCTCCTGTCGGCGTCTGCTCTACCTGTATGCCCACGACTGTGCGTTCTCTCTCTGAGGAGCCAATGAAATGCGGCGTCCGTGTGTGAGAACTTCCCGACAAGACGACGGCGGGGCGGGGATCCTTGGTTCGGATCCCCGCCCCGCGGTTCAGCGCAGCACAGTTCAGTTCAGTTCAGTGCAGCGCAGTGCGGCTCAGTGCAGCGCAGCTCGGCCCGGCTCAGTGCGAGCCCCTCGGCTTGAACTTGCGGTACAGGAACGCGCCGCCGCCGATCATGGCCGCGCCGATCGGTGCCAGCGCCAGGCCGTCGGCGCCGGTGTGGGCCAGCGAGCCGGTCGCCCCGGCCGGCTGCGCCACGTCGCCGACCGGCTCGCCGCCGGTGGTGCGGGGCACGGTGGTCCCGGGCGTCGTGGTGACGGGGGTGGACGGCGGCGCGGCGGGCGGCGGGGCGGCCGTGGTGGTGGTCACCGGCGGGGGCGCGGCGACGGCACTGCCGTGGTTGGCGCAGCTGTTGTGCGCGGCGGTGTTGCCGATGCCGATCACGTTGACGCTGTCGCCGCAAGCATTGACCGGGACCGTGACCGGGATCTGCAGGCTGTTGCCGGACAACAGGCCCGGCGAGCCGCCGGCGGTGGTCCCGTTGCCGCTGCCGCCCGCGGCGACCGCGCCGCCGGAGGTCGGAGCGCCGTGGTTGGCGCAGGTGTTGTGCGCGGCGGTGTTGCCGACGCCGACGACGTTGACGCTGTCGCCGCAGACGTTGGCCGGGACGTCGACCGGGACCTGCACGTTGTTGCCGGACAGGACGCCCGGCGAGCCGAACGCGCCGCCGACGGCCGTGGAGCCCCCGGACGCGGCGGATCCGTCCGACGCGGCCGACCCGCCGGTGGCGACGGCGCCGCCGGAGTTCGCGCAGCTGTTGCCGGCGGCCGGGTTCAGCAGGCCCACCACGTTCGCCGTCACGCCGCAGACGTTGATCGGGATGTCGACCGGGATCTGGATGCTGTTGCCCGAGAGGACTCCGGGTGAGCCGCCGGCCGTGCCGGTGGCCCCGGAGCCCGTGCCGGCCGTGTCGGCGTGCGCGATGCCGAATCCGCCGCCGGCGAGCAGACCGCCGGTGGTGATCCCGAACGCGATACGCCGTTTCACTTGCGAATGCATGAAAGCCCCTGCCTTGTATGCCTGTTGTTTCGTCAGACGAGCCGATTGACCTATCCGGCTAACGAGACGTCCGGCGTGAGGTTTTTCCGACTAAACCCGGAATCGCCCTTTCGAGTGAAATCCGCGCGAAAGGTGTCGATCCTCGAGAACACGGCGAGGGGCGGCCCCGAGGACCCGCCAGGGATCCTCGGAACCGCCCCGAAGCGCGTCGCGCGAACCGTCAGCCCGCGTTCACGCAGGCATTGCCGAGCGCCTGGTCCAGAATGCCGATGATGCTCACGGTGTTGCCGCACAGGTTCACCGGGATGTGCACCGGGACCTGGATGTTGTTGCCCGACACGACGCCGGGCGAGTCCTGGGCGGAACCGTGGGCGGTCGAGTCGGCGCTGGCCAGGCCGGCCCCGGCCATCACCAGACCGCCGGTGGCGGCGACGAGCGCGGCGATCTTCTTGGTGTTCAGCACTGGTACTTCCTCCTGTGTAGCGGCGGCACCGATCACGTGCCGCTCGTCCGGAGAAACGACGAGTGCTCGCTGGGCGAAACGCGCGGACCACACCGATCAGCCGATCTGGTGAAGGTACGACTTCGGAACAGTCGGTGCCGCGGCTTCGAGACTTCCTCAGACCCCCAGCACCGACGGGTCGCTCGCGAGCGCCGCCAGCGCCGCGGCCGGGTTCGGCACCAGCTTGCGCGCCTTCAGGTCCAGCACGCCGCCGACCAGCACGATCTCGGCGCAGACGGTGCCGTCGTCCTTGATGATCTGCTGCTTGAACTGGAAGACCTTGCCCTCGGTCCAGCCGGGCTCGCAGGTGACCCGCACCTCGTCGCCGCCGCGGAGCTCGCGCAGGTACTTGATGGTGGCCTCCAGCACCACCGGGCCGATGCCGCTCTCGACCAGCTCGTTCTGCTGGATGCCGGCGGCGCGCAGCAGCTCCCAGCGGGCGTGCTCGGAGTACTGGAGGTAGACGGCCTGGTTGAGGTGGCCCTGGGTGTCGAGTTCGTAGCCGCGGACGGTGACCGGGACCGAGAAGACCATGGTCGTCTCCATGAGTTCGTCAGAGTTCGTCAGAAAAGGTGTTCAGGGGCGACCCCGGGGGCCGCCCCTGACATGTTACCCGTCGGTAGCTCAGTATGGCTTCCGCAGCCCCTCGACCACGGCGGTCGGCACGTCCAGCACGATCGAGTGGTACTGCACGATCGGCGCCACGATCGCCTCGCGCGGCCCCTCCAGCCACTCCGGGCTGGAGTAGAACGCGTCCTGCTGCTCGGCCAGCTGCTCCAGCGAGGCGAAGCCGCGCATCAGCACCGCCTCCTCGTCGGCGTCCTCGTTGTAGAGCGAGGGCCCGGCGGCCACCACGTCGATACCCGCCTTGAGCAGCAGCGGGATCGCCTCCTCGGTCATCGCGCGCAGGAACTCCTCGCGCGTGCCCGGATGCAGGCGGTAGGTACGGATCTCAAGAATCATTCGGCATCCCCGTAATCATTCGGCATCCCCGTCGTCAGGTCCCTCCAGTCACATGGTCAACTCCGGCGTCCCGTGACGAGTTCCTTGGGCGGCCGGCTCGCTCTGGGTCAGGAACCGCTGCCCGGCCAGCTGGATCAGCACCGCGGACCCGACGCCGGCCACCGCGGTCACGGCCGCCGCGCCCAGGCTCGCGTGGTCCACCACGAATCCGGTGATCGCCGAACCGGTCGCGGCGCCGACGCTGAACAGCGTTATCAGCCAGGCGAACGCCTCGGTGGCGGTCCCGGCCGGCGCCAGTTCGCCGGTGAGCATGAACAGCACGGTCAGCGACGGCGCGAAGCACACCCCGGAGAGCACCATGGCCACCACCATCAGCGGCGGCGCGGGAACGAACAACAGCAGCGCGTAGGAGACGCCGAGGCCGACGCGCAGCCACAGCAGCTGGCTCGGCGGCGAGCCGCGCCAGGTGCGCGCGCCGTAGGCCAGCGCACCGAGCAGCGAGCCGAAGGCGTTGATCGCCATCAGCGTGCCGGCCCCGCCTGGGAAGCGGTGGTGCTCGGCGTAGTCGACCAGGAACACGTTCAACGTCCCGATGGCGACACCGAGACCGATCAGCGAGGCCAGCAGCACCACCAGCCCGGGGCTGCGCAGCGGCCCGAGCCAGTGCGTCTCCCGCGACTCCGGTCGCCACTCCCGCACCGGCCGCGCCGTCACGACGACCAACACGCCGACCACACCGAGCACCGCCCCCAGCCACAACGCCGCGACCGGCGAGGCCCACGCCACACACCCGGCCACCACCAACGGCCCGGAGACGAAGATCAGCTCCTGCGCGGCCGAGTCCAGCGCATAGGCGGAGGCCAACTTGTCGGCGGACACCAGCGAGGGCCACAGGATCCGGATGCACGGCTCCAACGGCGGCGCGGCAGCCCCGGCAAGCACGACGCCGACCAGCACCGCGACCCGGTCACCAGGCGCCAGCGCGAGAACCGCGAACCCGAGCCCGGAACCGACAGCCGCCGGAACCAGGACCTTGACCTGCCCGACCCGGTCCACCAGCCGCCCCAGCACCGGCCCCCCGACGGCGGCCGAGACGGCGAGCGCCCCGGAGGCCAGCCCGACGAAGCCGTAGTCCAGACCGGAACGCCGCAACGCCAGCGGAATCATCAGAATCGCCATCCCACCGGGCAGACGCCCGACGAGCGACCCGGCGAGCAGCCGGGCGAGGAACGGCAGACGGAGCAGAGCGAGGTAGCCCAAGGGAGTTCCTTGTGTCCGGACGGCCGAACGAATCTTCTTGCGGCGTTCGGGGCAGGCGTCGCCTACGCCTGGCATGCTCTCACATGGGGTGGTAGGGAGCGCTAGTGGGTTTGAGGGGTGACGGGGGTGCGTTGACGGGAGTGCGCTGCGACTCGGGCGGTGGGTCGGCTCACCGACTCACTGGCCCGCCGACCCACTGGCCCATCAACTCGCTGGCCTACCTACTCGCCGGCTACCGGGTGGTGCGTTGACTGATTGGTGAATTGGTCGGTGGGTTGGTTACTCCCCAAGCTCCGTCTCAGCCTTCGCATGGATCGCATGCCACGCCCGCTGCGGGCCGTCGTCGGCCCAGGTGTCCAGGATCTCCCGCGCCGCGGCCTCGTCCGGTGCGGCCAGCAGGACGTCGCGGAGGCCGGTGAGTACGGTGGTGTCGGTCTCCAGGGAGCCCTCGCTGCAGCACTTGCAGTGGAACTTGAGGCTGTCGACCGGTTCCATGGCCAGGTCGTGGTCGCTGAAGGCGTCGCTGAGGGCGCGCATGTCGGCCTCGTCGGGGGCTGTCAGCTGGGCCCGCCAGGTCGGTGTGTCCGAGGGCTGCCACAGTGCGAGTTCGTCGAAGACCGGGTAGGAGTGCTCGCCGACGTGGCGCTCGCCGTTGGGGGCGCCGTCGTGGACGACGATCTCGCCGAAGCGGCGGTCGGTGAAGGGGACGGACAGGACGCGGCCGCGGGTCGGGCAGATGCGGCGTACCCACACCACCTCGGCGTCGCCCTCGGGGTCGAGCCGGACGCAGGCCATGCCGAAGCCGTCCTGGATCTCGCCCTCGCCGGGCGCCAGGGTGATGCCGAAGCCGGCCCACGCCTGCCGCGCGGTCTCCCAGTCGCGCACCATCGTCGCGGCGATGCCCAGGTTCCAGTAGGCGGGCTCGCCCTCGCCGTCGCCGGCCCGCGCCGCGGCCTGCTTGCCGATCTCGTAGGCTTTGTCCCAGTTCCGCAGGAACTTGTGATACAGCGCGGCGTCGAACCACAGCACGGGGCTGAACTCGGTATCGGGGAACACTTCGAGGAACTCCTCGTAGCAGGCCGCGGCCACGGCCCAGTCTTCTGCTTCGGCGGCCGCCTCCCCCCGCTCCAGCAACGCCACCGCTTCCTCGCGGGTCAGCCGCGCCTCACCCATGAGCCACCCCATGATCCCGATTGCCGAAGCCGTCAGCCTAGCGGCCCGTGCCCACGGCGCAACCAGGACTTGCCCTGCACTTTGCCGTCCCGTCGGGTATTGGTCCCGAACCGTCGCGGGAAACGCCTGCCCGGGCATACGATTCCGACGCCCGTGCGGGCACTTCGGGAAACCCGGACCGACCAGAGGCTGCGATGACGACCCCTTCCGTTCCTTCCTCCACCCCGCCGGAATCCGGGGACTGGTCCACCGAGCACCGGCCGGAAGTGCTGTTCGCGCGGCCCGAGGTCCAGGCCATGGTGGCCGCCTGCGTCCAGAACGCGCGCAGTTCCATGAGCGCTGAGGAGTTCCTGGCGCGGGCGGCGTCCATCATGCCGCGGCCGTACGGGAAGGCCATGCTGCGCGGCGCGGATCGCGGACGCCGGGCGGGGCTGCGCCTGGGCTTGAAGACCGAGAAGACGCAGAGTGCGGAATTCACGGCCCCGATCGGCCATGTCAGCGCCGCGATCCTGTGCTCGCTGGCCCGCAACTCGCAGCCGGTGACCGCCTTCGAGCAGCGGGAGGACGGCGCCGCCCTCACCGCCGAGATCCCTTCGGACCGCAAGACCTTCGGCGGGACCCTGACGATCGAGATCCGCCGCGACGGGACCGGCACCGGCGTGGCCGGGACCGCGGTGATCGCGGGGCAGATCTACGACTGGGGCGTCTGCAAGAAGACGCTGGCCACCCTCTTCGCCGACATACCGGCACTGCTTGTTGCCTAGTTGACGTGGTGTTTCATATTTGTCGATTTGCTGCCTAGTTGCCGCCCTCACCGGAAGTCCCGGGCCTTGCGCGGCACCCCCGCCCGCAACGGCTCGATCCGCCCCGCCACGACGTTCACCGCCCCGTCCGTCCGCTCCAGCGTCCCGTGGATCAGCAGCGCGCCGTGCCCGAGGGCGACCCGGCGCTGCCGCTCCCACACCGGCGCCGGGCAGATCACGTTGATCAGGCCGGTCTCGTCCTCCAGCCCGAGGAAGCAGGTGCCGTGCGCGGTCGGCGGCCGCTGCCGGTGCGTGACCAGCCCGGCGACCCGCACCAGGCTGCGGTTGCGGGTGGTCCGCAGCTGCTCGGCCGGGATCACGCCGCGCAGCGCCAGGCGGGCCCGCAGGTGGCCGATCGGGTGGTCGGCGGGGGTGGTGCCGGTGGCCCACAGGTCGGCCAGCGTGGTCTCCACCGGGGTGAGCGGGTCCAGCTCCGGCACCGCGGTGCCGGGCGCGGTGCCCGGCAGGTGCCCGGCGGTGGTGCCGGCCAGCGCCCCGGCGGTCCACAGCGCCTCGCGCCGGTCCAGCCCGAAGCAGCCGAACGCCCCGGCGGTGGCCAGCGCCTCCAGCACCGGCCGGGACAGGCCGGTGCGCACGATGAAGTCCTCCAGACCGGCGAACGGCCCGCCGGCCGCCCGCTCGGCGACGACCGCCTCGGCCACGTCGTCGCCGAGGTCGCGCACGCTGGACAGCCCCTGCCGGATGGCCGGCTGCGGGATCGGCGAGGCGTGCCGGTGCCGGTGCCGGGACGCGCGGGGCGCGGCGGGCTCCGGCTCCCCCTCCCGCTCCGCCTCCTGCAACGTCGCCTTGGCCCCGGAGGCGTTCACATCGACCCGCAGCACCCGCACCCCGTGCCGCCGCACATCGGTGATCAGCGAACCCGGGCTGTAGAAGCCCATCGGCTGGTTGTTCAGCAGCGCGGCGGTGAACGCCGCCGGGTAGTACCGCTTCAGGTAGCAGCTGCACCACACGATGTAGGCCATCGACACCGAGTGCGACTCGGGGAACCCGTAGCCGGAGAAGGCGTGCAGCTTGGCGTAGATGTCCTCGGCGACCTCCGGGGTGATGCCGCGCTCGGCCATCCCGGCCAGCAGCCGCTCCTTGAGCTCGGCCATCCGCTCCGGCGAGCGCTTGGAGCCCATGGCCTGCCGCAGCCGGTCGGCCTCGGCGGCGCTGAACCCGGCCGCCGCGATCGCCATCTGCATCGCCTGCTCCTGGAACAGCACCACGCCCAGCGTCCGCCGCAGCACCGGCTCCAGGCTCTCGTGCGGGTAGGCCACCTCCTCGTCGCCGTTGCGCCGCCGCAGGTAGGGGTGCACCGCGCCGCCCTGGATCGGCCCGGGCCGGATCAGCGCCACCTCGACCACCAGGTCGTAGAAGGTCTTGGGCCGGAGCCGGGGCAGCGTCGACATCTGGGCCCGGGACTCGATCTGGAACACCCCGACGGTGTCCGCGTCCTGGATCATCGCGTAGACCGCGTCGGCCTCGGGGTGGCCGTCCTGCGGCAGCTCGTGCAGGCCCAGGCGGCGGCCGTGGTGCTCGGCGATCAGGTCCAGCGCGTCGTGGATCGCCCCGAGCATGCCCAGGCCCAGCAGGTCGAACTTGACCAGCCCGGCGGCGGCGCAGTCGTCCTTGTCCCACTGCAGCACGGTGCGGCCCTCGCGGCGGGCCCACTCGATCGGCACCACCTGGGCCAGCGGCCGGTCCACGATCACCATGCCGCCGTTGTGGATGCCCAGGTGCCGGGGCCGCCGCTGGAGCTGCCCGGCCAGCTCCAGCACCTGCTCCGGGATCTCCTCGGAGCCGTCCGGCGCGCTCTCGTGCGGCCCGACGGTGCCGGCCCAGGCGTCCACGGTGCCCGGGGAGTAGCCCAGCACCCGCGCCGAGTCGCGCAGCGCCAGCCGGGCCCGGTAGGTGACCACGTTGCAGACCATGGCGGCGCGGTCGCGGCCGTACTTCTCGTAGACGTGCTGGATCACCTCCTCGCGGCGCCCGGCCTCGATGTCGACGTCGATGTCCGGCGGGCCGTCGCGCACCGGGGACAGGAAGCGCTCGAAGACCAGGCCGTGCCGGACCGAGTCGACGCTGGTGATGCCCAGGGCGAAGCAGACCGCGCTGTTGGCGGCCGAGCCGCGGCCCTGGGCCAGGATGCCCTGCTCCCGGCAGAACTCGGCGATGTCGTAGACGATGAGGAAGTAGCCGGGGAACTTGAGCTGCTCGATGACGTCGAGCTCATAGGCGAGCTGCCGGTAGGCCTCGCGGTTGTCCGCCTCCGGGCCGTAGCGCAGCGCCGCCCCCCGATAGGTCAGGTGCCGGAGCCAGCCGGCCTCGGTCTGCCCGGCCGGCACCGGGTAGTCCGGCAGCCGCGGCTTGACGGTGTCGAAGTCGAAGGCGTGGTCGGCGGCCAGATCGGCGCTGAAGGCGACGGCCGGGCCGAACTCGCGCTCGGGGAAGCGGGCCAGCATCTCCGCGCCGCTGCGCAGGTAGGCGGTGGGCGCGCCGGGCAGCCAGCCGTCCATCTCGGCCAGGGTGCGGCGGGCCCGCAGCGCGGCCATCGCGGTGTGCAGGCGGTAGTCGGCCGGGCGGGCGTAGTGGACGTTGCCGGTGGCCACGGTCGGCAGCCCGTGCCGGCCCGCCAGCCCGGCCAGCAGCCGGTTGCGGGCGTCGTCCAGCGGCTGGTCGTGGTCGGTGAGCTCGACCACCACCCGGTCCCGGCCGAACAGCTCCAGCAGCCGGCGCAGCTCGGCGTCGGCGGCCGCGACGCCGGCCCCGGTCAGGCCGTGCCGCTCCAGCGCCTGGCGGACGGTGCCCTTGCGGCAGCCGGTGAGGACGGTCCAGTGGCCCCTGCCGTGCTCGTCGACGGCCGCCCGGGCCAGGTCGTCGAGGTCGTACACCGGCCGCCCCTTCTCCTGCCCGGCCAGCTGCGCCTTGCCGATGGCCGCGGACAGCCGCCGGTAGCCCTCGGCCCCGCGGGCCAGCACCAGCAGGTGGCTGCCGGCCGGGTCGGCGGCCCCGGTGCGGGCGGCGGTCAGCTCCAGGGACAGCTCGGCGCCGAACACCGTGGCCAGCTCGGCGTCCTCGGCGGCCTGCTTGTACTGCATGGCGCCGGCGAAGCCGTCGTGGTCGGTGACGGCCAGACCGTGCAGGCCCAGGCGGGCCGCCTCGGCGACCAGCTCGGCGGGGCTGGAGGCGCCGTCGAGGAAGGAGAAGTGGGAGTGGGCGTGCAGCTCGGCGTAGCGGGGGTCGAGCTTGGCGGTGCGGCGCGGGCCCGGCGCGGCACCGGGGACGGATTCGGGGACGGCTGGCACGGCCTCGCCGTAGCGGCCCCAAGTAAGGCGCTTCTCCAGTTCGCGCCATGGGATGACCGGGTTGAAGGTGCCGCCGCCGTGGCGGGTGCCGGCGTCGAAGGTACCCATCAGTCGTACACCGCCTCGATCAGCCAGGCGCCGTCCTGCACGGCCAGCAGCCAGGCCCGGCCGTCGTCGGTGACGGCCTGGAAGCGGGCCCGCCGCACCGCCGCCCCCGGCTCCCACCAGCGCTCGGCCAGCGGCCACGGCCCGGCCCAGGCCAGGATCCGCAGCCGCTCGCCGGTCCCGGGGACGGTCAGCTCGGCCGGCGGCGCGGAGACCAGGAGCCGCCCGGAGACCGCGACCGGGGCGCCGGTCCGGTCGGTGACGACGGCCGGGCGGGGCCGGCGGGGGACGTCGGCCGGGGCCGGGGCGGGCAGCGCGGCCGGCCAGGGCGCGGCCTCGGCCCGATCCGGCGGCAGATCGCCGTAGGGAGTGCGGACACCCTGGTCCAGGGGGGTGCGGCCGCCCCGGTCGGCGGGCAGGGTGACGGCGTTGGGGCCGTACATGGCCTGCAGGCGCTCGGCGGCGCGGGCGATGCGGTCCGGGGCCTCGTCGGCGCCCCACAGGCCGGGCTGGACGCCGAGGGCCGGAGTGAGGTGGTCGGGGATCAGCCGGAGGCGGGTGATGCCTTGGTCGGCGGGGTGGTCGGCGGGATGCTCGGTGGAGTTCCTTTGAAGCTGGATCTGCCAGCCGGACAGCTGCCAGCGCACCCGCTCGGCAACGGCAGTGCTCGACAACAGGCCCTCGTGCCGCCACAACCGGTAGGAGACCTCGGGTGCGCCCGCCGCGCCCGCCGCGCCCGCCGCGCCGGACACGCCCGCCGCGCCCGCCGTCCCGTGGATCTCCACCGCCACCCGCACGCACGCGACACCGGACTGCGCCAGCACCGCGTGCAGCTCGTCGGCGAGCGCCTTGGCGGCGAACACGATCCGCTCGGAGCCGTCGGCGGGCGGGTCGAACACCGTCTCCACCGTCAGGTCCGGGCCTTGCCGCAGCGGCGCCGGGGGCCGGGCGTCGAGCCCGCGGGCCAGCCGGTGCGCCGCCACCCCGGCGGCCCCGAACCGGCCGGCCACCGCGTCGGCCGGCAGCTCGGCCAGCCTGCCCAGCGTCCGCACGCCGAGCCGGGCCAGCGGCTCGTCCAGCTCCGGCAGCTCCAGCACCGGGACCGGGAACGCGGCCAGGAACTCCGCGGTGCGTCCGGCCACCACCCGGGTGTCGCTGCGCGCGGCCAGCGCCGCGGCGAACACCCCGTCGGCCACCCCCACGCCGGCCCCGACCCCGAGCTCCCCGATCCGGTCCCGGATCCCCCGCACCACCAGGTCCTCGCCCCCGAAGTAGCGCGCGGGGGCGTCCATCGGCAGCGCCGCCAGCCCCGGCCGCACGACCTCGAACCGCGGCGTGTACTCGGCCAGCACCCCGAGCACCGGCTCGAAGGCCCGCGCCTCGGCCGCCTCGTCCCGCGCGTGCACCACCAGCCCCGGCGCCAGCCGCTGGGCGTCCCGCACCCGCTGCCCCCGCCGCACCCCCTCGGCGCGCGCCGCGAACGAGCAGGCGACGACCACGTTCTTGACGACCACCGCCGCCGCGGTGTCCGGATCCGCGCCGACCGCCACCACCGGCCAGTCCGGACACCAGACCGCCAGCGCGCGATCGGGGACGGCGGACATGACGGTGGCTCTTTTCCTCGGGCGGACGACGGGTCGTCAGGGTTCATCAAGATTCATCAGAGTTCATCAGGCTGTTGATTCAGTGCGGCTCACGCGCTCCAGAGGCGCACCACCTCGCCGCCGTCGCGGATCTCCGCCGATATCCCGCCGAAGCCCTGGCGGTCGGTGGTTCCGGCGGTCCCGGTGCTCCCGGCGGTCTCGGCGACCCATTCGCGAACCGCGCCGTCCGCGGCGGGCAGCCACAGCCGGGCCGTACGCTCGCGCCCCGCCGCACCCCGTCCGTCGACGGCGACGGTGACGCGGCGGCCGGTGAGGTGCCCGGTCCCGGCCCCGAGGCCGGACCAGACCGACTCGGTCAGTCGCAGCCGAACATCCGCCCCGGGCCACTCGCCGGCGACCAGCAGCACCGCACCCCGCTGCCGGGCAGTACGACGGATGCGGGCACCGATGCGACGGACATGTTCGCCACTGGGCCGGCGCGGCGGCCGCACCAACACCACATCCACCGCGCCGGCCAGGACGTTCACCGCCTCGGCCCACCGCTCGCCCGGCTCGTCCACCATCAGGAAGCGCCCGAGGTCGGCCCCCATCCCCGAAGCGGCCGCGATCCCGAACCCGGGCAGGCCCACCACCCCGCACCACGCCCCACCCGCCGAAGCCCCGGCCGCCAACGCCAACGCCAGATAGCTGGGCGCCTCCCCCCACGCCCGCACCCGGTCCTGCACCGCCACGACCCCGCCACGCCGCAGGACCCCGCCGGGCAGGACGGCACGCAGAGCGGGCAACGCGGGCACGTCGGGAGCCTCCGCCACGCCGCCACCCCGAGCCGCCGCTTCGCGAACGGCTGTCCCGCCGCCGGCAGCACCAGCGACAGCACCAGCAACGGCACTAGCAACGGCGGCACCGTCAGCAGCACCAACAGCACCGCCGACGGCACCAGCTACGGCGCCTCCGCCGCCGCGCAACCCGACCCCGACTCCGCCTCCGACCCCGCCTCCGACCCCGCCTCTCGCTCCGGCTCCCACCCCGGCCCCGCCCACCGACTCCCCGAGCAGCACCCGCAACCGCGCGACCTCCGCCGCCCGCTCCTGCTCCGAACGCCTCCGCACCCCGCGCCCCGTGCCCTCCTCATCGAACATCTGCGCGATCGCTGCCACGCGGCCATACTCGAAGTTTTGTTCTAAGGTGTCAACCGGTGAGCGACTGCACCCCACATCGCAGCGCCACCGCCACCTCCCGTAGTCGGAAAATTCCGGCTTCGGCAGCCGCCGGGTTCGCAGTCGCGGTCGACCGGCTACCGTTCCTGCATGCAGATTGGCGAACTGATCGGCTCCGGGCTCGACGCGGACGTCTACGCCCTCGACGACTCCTGGGTCCTGCGCCGGACCCGTGACCGCCGGGCCCAGACCCGGGAGGCCGCGGTGATGGCTCATTTGCACGCGCATGGCTATCCGGTACCCGAGGTGCGTGCCGACGGCGGGCCGCCCGAGGACCTGGTGATGCGGCGGGTGGCCGGGCCCACGCTGTTGGAGGCGGGGATCGCCGGGGAGGTGGACTTCGGGCGGGGCGGGGCGATCCTGGCCGATCTGCTGGTGCGGTTGCACACGGTGCCGGTGCAGGAGAGCGAGGATGAGGCTCGGAGCTCCGACCCCGTCGCCATACTCCACCTCGACCTGCACCCCATGAACGTCATCCTCACCGCCGACGGCCCCGTGGTCATCGACTGGACCAACACCCGCCAGGGCGACCCCGCGCTGGACTGGGCCATGTCGGCCCTGATCCTGGCCCAGGTCGCGCTCGACGGCTCGGATCTGTCGCGGCCCGCCGACGATCTGCTGACCGCCCTGCTCGCGCACCGTCCGGAGACGGTCGTGCTCGACGCCGCCGCCGTGGCCGGCGCGCACGCCCAGCGGGCGGACAATCCGCACGACGTGCACCGGTATCTCGACGAGGCCGTCAGCCTGGTGATCGCCCGCGCCGGGTGAAAGGATCCGAGGGCATCGAGCCGCCCCTCCTGGAAAGGCCACCGCCGTGAAAGCCTGGCAGGTCCCCGTCCACGGCGAGCCCGCCGACGTCCTGCGCGCCGCCGACGTCCCGGTCCCGGTGCCCGGGCCGGGGCAGGTGCTGGTCCGGGTCCGGGTCCGGGCCGCGGCGCTGAACTTCCCCGACGTCCTGATGTGCCGCGGGCAGTACCAGGTGCAGCCGCCTCTGCCCTACACCCCGGGCGTGGAGCTGTGCGGGGAGGTGGCCGACAGCGGGGAGCGGATCGTCGGGATGCCGGTCCTGCCGCACGGCGCCCTGGCCGAGTACACCGTGGTGGAGGCGGACGCCGCGTTCCCGGCCCCGGACGCGCTCGACGACGCCGAGGCCGCCGGGTTCCTGCTCGCCTACCAGACCGGCTGGTTCGGCCTGCACCGGCGCGCCCGCCTGCAACCCGGCGAGACGCTGCTGGTGCACGCCGCGGCCGGCGGGGTGGGCAGCGCGGCGGTCCAGCTCGGCACGGCCGCCGGGGCCCGGGTGATCGCGGTGGTCGGCGGCCCGGCGAAGGCCGAGGCGGCCCGGGCGCTGGGCGCCGACGTCGTCGTGGACCGCCGCGAGCAGGACTTCGTCGCCGCCGTGAAGGACGCCACCGGCGGCCGCGGCGCGGACGTGGTCTACGACCCGGTCGGCGGCGCCGCGTATCAGGGCTCGACGAAGTGCGTCGCCTTCGAGGGCCGGATCGTGGTGGTCGGCTTCGCCGGCGGCACCATCCCGGCCCCGGCGCTGAACCACGCCCTGGTGAAGAACTACTCCATCCTGGGCCTGCACTGGGGCCTGTACCGGACCCAGGACCCGGCGGCGGTCGCCGCCTGCCACCGCGAGCTGACCCGGCTGGCCGCGGCCGGCACCATCAGGACCCTGATCGGCGAGCGGCTGCCGTTCGACGCCGCCCCGGCCGGGCTGGCCCGGCTGGCCGCCGGCGAGGCGGTGGGCCGGCTGGTGGTTCTGCCTTAGGGCCGGCGCCGAGACTCCTCGCCGCCGGCCCGCGTCAAGCGCTCCGCCGCGTCGACGTCGACTTCGTCGCGGGCTTCTTCCGCGTCGACGCGCTGTGCCGATCGGTGGTCTTCGCGGCGGCGCGCGCCCCCTTCGCCGCCCGCTTCGGGGTCGCAGAACTCTTCGATGCCGAAGAAGAGGAGGAAGAAGAGGAGGAGGAGGAGGAACTCTTCTTCGCCGCCGCTGTCTTCTTCGCGGCGGCTGTGGCCTTCGCCGTCTTCTTCGCCGGTTCGGCTTCCTCCTCCCCCGCGCCCCGCGTCCGCTTCGCCGCCTCCACGCTCGCCTTCAGCGCCGCCATCAGGTCGATCACCTGCGCCCCGCCCTCGGCCGGCGCCGGCGGCGTCACCACCTCGCGCCCGGCCACCTTGGCCTCGATGACCTCCTCCAGCGCCTCGCGGTAGGTGTCGTGGTAGTCCTCGGGATGGAAGTCGGAGCTGAGCGAGTCGATCAGGAGTTCGGCCATCTTCAGCTCGGCGGCCTTGGGCTCGGCCTTGGCGTCCTTGCCCAGGAAGTCGAAGTCGGGCTCGCGGATCTCGTCGGACCACAGCATGGTCTCCAGGACCAGCACCCCGTCGCGGACCCGCAGCGCGGCCAGGCTCTCCCGCTCCCGCATCGCGAAGCGCACCACCGCCACCCGTCCGGAGGAGTCCATCGCGTCGCGCAGCAGCGCGTAGGGCCGCACCCCGAGCTTGTCCGGGGCCAGGTAGTAGGACTTCGAATACATGATCGGGTCGATCTGCTCCTCCGGCACGAACGACTCGACCGAGATGGTCTTGGCGATCGCCTCCGGCAGCCCTTCGAGGTCCTCGCCGGTGAGCACCACCACGTCGCCGTCGGGGAGCTGGTAACCCTTGGCGACGTCGGACAGCGGCACCTCCTCGCCGTCCAGCTCGCACACCCGCTTCTGCCGCACCCGGCCGCCGTCGGCGGCGTGCACCTGGTGGAACCCGACGCGTTTCTCCTCGGTGGCGCCGTACATCTTCACCGGTACCGTCACCATCCCGAAGGAGATCACTCCGCTCCAGATCGCCCGCATGCCCCGACGCTAATTCGGATCATCCGGACTCGCACCACCAGCGCCGGCAGGTTGTCATGGAGCGGTGGCACGCGGACCTGCGGAGAAACCGGACCGGCTGCGGGAGTACCGCGCCAAGCGCGACGCCGCCCGCACGCCCGAACCAGTCCCGCCCGAACCCGCCCCGGACGAAAGCGCCGCGTCCGTATCCGCCCCGCCGAAGGCGCCGGCCCGGACCTCCGACGCGCCGAGCTTCGTGGTCCAGGAGCACCGCGCAAGCGCCCTGCACTGGGACTTCCGCCTGGAGCACGACGGCGTCCTGGTCTCCTGGGCACTGCCGAAGGGCGTCCCCACCGACTCCCGGCACGACCACCGGGCAGTGCGCACCGAGGACCACCCGATGGAGTACGCCGACTTCACCGGGCGGATCCCGGCCGGCGAATACGGCGCCGGCACGGTGGCCACCTACGACCGCGGCCGCTACCAGCCCCTGAAGTGGGCCGACGACGAGGTCAAGGTCGACCTGGCCGGCGAACGCCTCACCGGCCGCTACACCCTGTTCCGCACCGACCGCGCCCACAGCACCGACAGCACCGCCAGCGGCGGCGACGCCGACTGGATGATCCACCGCGAGAAAGGCCAAGACCCCGAGCTCGCCCCGGTCCCGGACTCCCTGCGCCCGATGCTCGCGGTCCCGGGCCCGGCCCCGGCCGACCCGGGCTGGGCCGCCGAGTTCAAGTGGGACGGCATCAGGGCCCTGTGCCGGATCGAGGGCGGCCGGGCCCGGCTGCGCTCCCGCAACGGCAACGACGTCACCGACAGCTACCCGGAGCTCAAGGCGCTGGCCAAGACGGTCAGCAGCGCGCGGCTGCTGCTCGACGGGGAGATCATCGCGCTGGACGAGGCCGGCCGGGTCAGCTTCGCCGCGCTCCAGGCCCGGTTCGGCGCCACCGGCTCCGAGGCGCTGCGCCTGTCCCGCACCACCCCGGTCTCCTACCTGGTCTTCGACCTGCTGCACCTGGACGGCCGGGACACCGTGGACCTGCCCTACACGGCCCGCCGCGAGCTGCTGGAGTCGCTGGAGCTGTCCGGGCCGAACTGGCAGACGCCGCCGGCCTTCCCCGACACCCCGGTGGCGGACGTGCTCGCGGCGGCGCGCGCCGCCGGGCTGGAGGGCGTCGTCACCAAGCGCCTGGACTCGCCCTACCGGCCCGGGACCCGGTCGCCGGCCTGGCGGAAGGTGAAGCTCACCGCGTCGCAGTCGGTGGTGGTCGGCGGCTACACGCCGTTGAAGCGGCAGGGCGCGGCCGCCGGCCGGCCGCCGCGCGGGCTCGGCGGGATCGGCGGGATCGGCGGGATCGGCGGGATCGGCGGGATCGGCGCGCTGCTGCTCGGCGTGCCCGACGGCGCCGGGCGGCTGCGCTACGTGGGCAAGGTCGGCAGCGGCTTCACCGAGCACGACCGCCGGGTGCTGCTGGAGGCCCTGGCGGAGCTCGCGGTACCGGAGAGCCCGTTCGCCACCGCGGTGGACGCCGCCGACGCGCGGGTGGCCACCTGGGTGCGGCCCGCGGTGGTGGCGGAGGTGACGTTCGGCGAGTGGACGCCGAAGGGACGGCTGCGGCATCCGGTGTTCAAGGGCGTGCGGCCGGACAAGGAAGCCTCGGAGGTGGCCCGTGAGCCCTGATCCCCGCTCCTCGGCGGCGCAGACCGTCGAGATCGACGGCCGCAAGGTGAAGCTGACGAACTTGGACAAGGTGCTGTTTCCGGAGACGGGGTTCACCAAGGGCGAGGTGCTGGACTACTACGCGCGGATCGCGCCGGCGATGCTGCCGCACCTGGCCGACCGGCCGGCCACCCTCATCCGCCACCCGGACGGCGTGGACGCCGCGGGGTTCTTCGCCAAGCACGCCCCGGCGCACCGCCCGGACTGGGTGCGCACCGCCTCGATCGCCGCGACCAGTTCCGGCAAGCACGTGGAGTACCTCCTCATCGACGACCTGTCCTCGCTGATGTGGGCGGCGAACCTGGCGGCGATCGAGTTCCACGTGCCGCAGTGGCACGCGGCCGACCCGGCGCACCACGACCTGCTGGTGCTGGACCTGGACCCGGGGGCGCCGGCCACCGTGCTGGACTGCGTCACCGTCGCCTTCGCCGCCCGGGAGCTGCTCGCCTCGCACGGGATGGAGCTGATCGCGAAGACCTCCGGCGGCAAGGGCCTGCACCTGTACGCGCCGCTGTCGCGGGTCCCGGCCGCGCAGGCCCGGGAGCTGGCCCGCACCATCGCGCTGGGGCTGGAGGCGCGGCTGCCGGAGCTGGTGGTGTCGAACATGGCCAAGCGGGAGCGGCCCGGCAAGGTGTTCCTGGACTGGTCGCAGAACACGCACGCCAAGACCACGGTGGCGCCGTACTCGCTGCGGGCCCGGCCGCGGCCGACCGTGTCCACGCCGGTGACCTGGGAGCAGCTGGCGGCCGCGGGGGTCCCGGAGGACCTGGTCTTCGGCCCGCCGGCGGCGCTGGCCCAGGTGGCCGAGCACGGCGACCTACTATCGGCGTTGTGAATCAGACTCCGGATATACCCAGGGCCCTGCTGCTCGACTCCGGCGGGGTGCTGATGCGCCCGATCGGCGGCCGGTGGAACCCGCGCGCCGACTTCGAGCCGACGGTGCGGGCGCACGCGCCGCACGTCACCGCCGAGCAGCTGGCCGAGGCGGTCGCGGCCGGGGACCGGTACCTGGCCGCCCGGCCCGCCGGCTCCGGCACCCCGGACCGGGACGAGTACCACCGCGCGCTGCTGGCCCGGATCGGCGTGCCGGCCACCGCGGAGCTGCTGGCCGCGCTGGTCCGGGAGGTGCCGCCGGCCAGTGTGCTGGAGACCTTCCCGGAGGTGATCCCGACGCTGGACGCGCTGCGGGCCCGGGGCGTGCCGATGGCCGTGGTGTCCGACGCCTGGCCGGACCTGCCGGACCTGCACGCCGCCCTGGGCCTGCACGACTTCTTCGACGCCTACGCCATCTCGGCGGTGCTGGGCTGCACCAAGCCGGACCCGCGGATGTACCGGCACGCCAGCGAGGCGCTGGGGCTGACGCCGGAGGAGTGCCTGTTCGTGGACGACGACCCGGAGCTGGTCGCGGCGGCGATCGCGCTGGGGTACCAGGGGCGCGCGATGGTGCGGGAGCCGGAGGCCGGTGGGAACAGCGCGGCCGGCGGGAAGGGCCCGGCCGGCTCAGGCGTGCTTGCCATCAGCTCCTTGAGCGAGCTGCTGGCGCTGGTCTGAGGGCGTCTGAGAGCGTCTGAGGGCGGGGCGTACGCGCCCCGAACGCAAAGGAGCGGGGCGGGCGCCAATGTCGTGCGCCCGCCCCGCGTTCAGAGACGTTCAGTGGTCCCAGTGTGCGCCAGGATCCGCTCACGCGCACGGCGTGGTGGCGCTCACCCCGTTGATCGTGCCGGTGGCCGCCACGCACAGGTCCCGACCGAAGATCATCGGGGTCCACAGCACGGTGCCCTTGCCGGTGGCGGTCATCTTCGCGCCGTCGTGGCGGGTGGCGGTGGCCGTCAGGTGCGCGGTGCCGCCGCCGGCGACCGTCACCCGGGCCCAGTTGTTGCCGCAGAACGGCGACCAGCGCAGCTCCACGGTGCCGATCTGCTTGCCGTTGCTCATGATCGGCGTGGTGCGGATGGAGCGGGCCTGGTCGGTGGTGGAACAGCCGGTGGTCTGCGGGTCCTTGCCGTTGCAGCCCTTGTTGCTGCAACTGGCCGGCGGCGGCTTGGACGGCGTGTGGCAGTCCGCGTAGGCCACCAGCGGTGCGCTGGCCAGAGCGACCGTGCCGAGCCCGACGCCGATGCGGGAGACGATCCGACGAGAGAACATGACTCCCCCTCGGGGGGATCAGAAGGCGCCGTCGCGGCGGGAAGACCCGTCGACCCGAAGGCGACGCCTGGTGCCGAAGCACCGTGGCCATCGTCGCCCGCCGGGGCGCGCAGGAGCGCCCCGGCGCCGCACCGCTTGCGCCGTTCGGGGGACCGGCGACGCTGCGGTCCGGCTCACCCGCGCGGGCGGCTCCGCCGCAGGTTGAACCGTCAATGATCGATCTCGGGGCACCGGGTCCCGGTGTAGATCGTCGGCATGCACCGGTTGCAGTGGATGCAGCGGGAGGGCGCGGCCGGATCGGCGGCGAGGCGGTTCACCAGGTCCGGTTCGCGCAACAGGGCCCGGGCCATGGCGACGTACTGGAAGCCGGCGGCCATCGCGCGGTCCATGGTCGCCCGGGTGGTGACGCCGCCGAGCAGGATCAGCGGCAGGTCGAGGACGGCCCGGAAGCGCACGGCGCGGTCCATCAGATAAGTGTCCTGATACGGGTAGGCGCGCAGGAACTTCTTGCCGAACCAGCGGATTCCCAGCCGCTGCGGCAGCGGGAAGGCCGCGGCGAACTCGCGCAGCGGGACGTCCCCGGTGAACAGGTACATCGGGTTCATCAGGGAGCTGCCGGCCGTCAGCTCCAGGGCGTCGAGCGCGCCGTCCTCCTGAAGCCAGCGGGCGACTTGCAGGCTGTCCTCCAGGCGCAGGCCGCCGGGGTAGCCGTCCTCCATGTTCAGCTTCGCGGTGACGGCGACGCGGCCGCCGACCTCGGCCCGGACCGCGCGGGCCAGCCCGCGGGCGACCCTGGCGCGGTTGGCCAGGCTGCCGCCGTAGGCGTCGGTGCGCGGATTCAGGCGCGGGGACAGGAAGGCGCTGGCGAAGTAGTTGTGGCCCAGGTGGATCTCGACGGAGTCGAAGCCTGATTCCACCGCCAGGCGGGCGGCGCGGGCGTGGGCGGCGGTGATCCGGTCGATGTCGGCGGCGGTGGCGGCCCGGGTGCGGCGCATGCTGATCGGATTGAGCATCGGCGCGCAGGACAGCGCGGGGGCGCCGTTGGAGCGGGCGTCGGCGACCGGGCCGGCGTGGCCGATCTGGGCCGCGGCCGCCGCGCCCTCGGCGTGTACGGCGTCGGTGAGCCGGCGCAGGCCCGGGACGGCCTCGGGGCGCCAGTGGATCTGCCGGCGCTCGGTGCGGCCCTCCGGGGAGACGGCCAGGTAGGCGACGGTGGTCATGCCGACGCCGCCGGCCGCCGGACGGCGGTGGTAGTCGATGAGGGCGTCGGTGACCAGGCCTTCAGGAGTGGCGCCTTCGAAGGTGGCGGCCTTGATGACGCGGTTGCGCAGACGCAGGGGGCCGAGCGTGGCGGGGGCCAGGACGTCAGGGGCCGTCGAAGGGTCGGAGGGCATCGTCACTGCGCGGACCCTAGGACGGCCGCCGCCAAGATGCCAGTGCCACTCACGGCTGCCGCCCACGGCTGCTGCCCGCGACTGCCACCCCGGCGGGATAAGCGTTCTGCGAGCCCTGGAAGAAATCGATCATCCCCAGTAGCCTTCGAGACCGTGGCATACGGGGATCGCGGGCACGAGGATGACGACGACCGGCAGCGCCGCACCCAGCGACGCAACCCGCAACGCAGCTCGCAACACACCCTGCAACGCAGCCCGCAGAACGCCTCGCAAAGCAGCCCGCAAAGCGCCTCGCACCACACCCCGCAACGCCGGCCGCGGCGCCTCCAGCGACTCCTGCGCCCGCGCCCGCTCCGGTTCCTGCTGCCGCTGCGGTTACGGCTGCCGGCCCGCCGCGCCCCGGATCCGCGCTGGGTGGCCGGCCTCGGCATCGGCCTGGCCGCGGTCCTCGGCCTGGGCTGGATGGGCCGCAGCGTCGCGCCGTACTGGCCGAACTTCGCGCTGAACACCGCCGCCGACCTGATCGGGGCGGTGTTCACCATCTACGTGATCACCCCGATCATCGAGCGGGCCGGCCAGGGCGGCGTCCGCGAGCACGCCGAGCTGGACTATTCGCAGTTCCTGGACAACGCCGCGCGCGCCACCAGCGTGGTGCGGATCCTGGACACCTACTCCAACCTGCTCTCCGAGCCGCACGCGGAGCGCTTCGAGACCGTGGTCTGCGACGCCCTGGCCCGCGGGGTGTCGGTCCGGGTGCTGCTGATCAACCCCACGACGCTGGCCGCCGAGCAGCGCGAGCTGGAACTGGGCCACGCCGACGAGCTGCGCCCGATGCTGGAGCAGAACCTGGCGACGGTGGCCCGCATCCACCGCTCCTTCGAGCAGGAGGGCGGCCCGCGCGGCCGGGGCACCGCCGCGGACTTCCAGGTCCGGCTGTACTCCTCCGGCCCGGACGTGACGATGTACCGGTGGGACGACCGCGCGCTGGTGTCGTTCTACCCGGTCGGCACCCTGTCCGGCCGCTCCACTCAGCTGGAAGTCGCCGTCGACACCCCGCTGGGCGCCTTCGTGAACAACCGCTTCCAGGCCGTCTGGCGCGCCGCCGCCCCGCACCAGGCCCTGACCCCGGTCACGGTCGCCGACGACCGCATCGAGCGCACCTACCTGGTCCGCTTCGTCGACCTCGAGGACGGCCGCTACGTCGCCTCCCGCCGCGTCCAGCGCTTCCTGCGCCGCGCCGTGGGCGAGGTGAGCGCCAGCAACGACGGCCTGACCTTCCGGCTGGAGGCGGCCGACCGCACGGTGCTGGGCCCGCGGCTGGACACGGCGTTCCGGACGGTCTACGGGGAGATCCCGGAGACCGCCTACTTGTTGTTGCGCGGCTGAGCTCCGCGGCTTACCTCTGCTGCTTACCTCCGCGGCCGATCACGACCCGGCACCCGTCACGACACAGCACCGGCTCCGGACGGAAGGCCGCGTTCCCACCCCGGGTCGGATAGCGTCGGTCCGTGCAGCACACCACGGTCGGCCGCGCTGTCGGGAGCCGCTTCCAGGCCCTGGGGCCGAACCGGCTCGACGAGATCGCCGCGAAGTTCGGGATCGGCGCCGACCTGCGCGAGAGCGTCCGCCTGTTCTCCCTGGTCCTGCCGTTCCGGGTGAACGAGTACGTCCTGGGCGAGCTGATCGACTGGACCGCCCCGGACGCCGACCCGATCTTCCACCTCTTCTTCCCGCAGCCCGGGATGCTCGACGCGGACCAGGAGCGGCGGCTGGCCGCGGCCCGGGACGGCGGCGACCGCGCGCGGCTGGCGCAAGAGGTCGCGCGGATCCGGGCCGGGATGAACCCGCACCCGGAGCACCAGCTGGACCTGAACGTCCCGCACGACGCCGAGGGCCCGCTGCCCGGCGTGCAGCACAAGTACGAACAGACGCTGCTGTACTTCCCCGCGGCCGGACAGACCTGCCACGCCTACTGCACCTACTGCTTCCGGTGGGCGCAGTTCGTCGGCGAGCCGGAGCAGCGCTTCTCGGCGGCCGACCCGGCGCGCGCCGTCGGCTATCTGCGGCGGCATCCCGAGATCACCGACGTGCTGGTCACCGGCGGGGACCCGATGGTGATGTCGGCCGAGCGGCTGCGGCGGCACCTGGAGCCGTTCCTGGCGGTGGAGTCGGTGCAGACCCTGCGGATCGGCACCAAGTCGGTGGCCAGCTGGCCGCACCGGTATGTCGACGACCACGACGCGGACGCCACGCTGCGGCTGTTCGAGCAGGTGGTGGCGGCCGGCAAGACGCTGGCGGTGATGGCGCACCTGAGCCACCCGGTGGAGCTGGAGCCGGCGGTGGCGCGCGCCGCGCTGGGCCGGATCCGGGACACCGGCGCGGTGCTCTACTGCCAGGCCCCGATGATCGGCCGGGTGAACGACGACGCGGCGGTGTGGGCCCGGCTGTGGCGGGCCGAGCTGCGCGCGGGGGCGGTGCCGTACTACATGTTCGTGGCCCGCGACACCGGGCCGCGGGACTACTTCAAGGTGCCGCTGGCCCGGTCCGCGGAGATCTTCCGGGACGCCTACAGCACGCTGCCGGGGCTGGCGCGCACCGTGCGCGGCCCGGTGATGTCCACGACCGGCGGGAAGATCGTGGTGGACGGCGTGGCCGAGGAGCCCGGCGGCGGCGCGTTCTTCGAGCTGCGCTACGTGCAGGCACGCGATCCCCGGCTGGTGGGGCGGCCGTTCCGGGCCGTCCACTCCCCCGGCGCGGCCTGGATCGACGACCTCGAACTCGCGCCCGGAACGCCGGCGGATCTGCGGGCCGCGGTCGAGGCCGGGCGGGGTGGCGGGCAGGGCGTCGGCACCGCCGGTGACGACTGGGACACGAATCAGGGCCCGACCGGGAACGCGTGATCGACCGGCCCCCACCCGTCCCCTACGCTGGGGCGATGAACAATCCCACAGCCAAGCCCTACGCCGGGGCCACCTCGGCCACGGTCCGCGAATTGAACCTGCGGACGGTGTGGGGCCTGATCGGGGCCAGCGCGCCGATCTCGCGGGCGGAGATCTCGCGGGCGACCGGGATCTCCAAGCCGACGGTGTCGGCGGTGCTGGAGGATCTGCTGCAGATCGGGCTGGTCGCCGAGACCGCCGACGACTCGCGCGGCTTCACCTACGGCGCGGTGTTCTTCAAGCCGCGGCCGGAGGCGGCCTACGCGGTGGCGTTCGACGTGGGCGCGCGGCGGCTGCGCGGGGCGCTGGCCGGGCTGGACGGCGCCGAGGTGGTGCGGCTGGACGCCGAGGTGGACAAGCTGGACGCGCCGGGGATGGTGACGGCGGCGGTGCGGCTGGCGCGGGAGCTGGCCGAGGCCGCCGGGGTGCCGCAGTCCTCGGTGCGGCACGCGGTGATCGGCGTGCCGGGGGTCGTGGACCGGCGCGACGGCCGGGTGCGGCAGGCCGCGAACGTGACCGGCATGGAGGGCTTCGCCGCCCAGGAGCAGTTCAGCGCCGCGCTCGGCATGCCGGTGACGGTCGAGAACGACATCCACCTGGCCGCGCACGGCGAGTACGCCCGCGGCTGCGGCGGCAGCGCCGACAGCTTCCTGTTCCTGTCCATCGGGACCGGCGTCGGCGCGGGCCTGGTCCTCGGAGGCCACCTGCACCGCGGCTTCAAGGGCGCGGCCGGCGAGCTCGACGACGCCTTCGAGCCCGAATACACCGACAACGCCGACGGCACCCGCGAGTCCTCGGTCCCCACCGGCACCGACCCCTGCGCCCCGGCCCTGATGCAGTACGCGGCCCGCAAACTGCCCGGCGAGCCGGAACCCACGCCGGAGCGGGTCTTCGAACTGGCCCGGGCCGGCGACCCGGCGGCCCTGGACGTGGCCCACGAGGAGGCCCGCCGGATCGCCAACTACGTCGCCGTCGCCGCGGCGGTGGTCGACGTGGAACTGGTCGTCCTCGGCGGCGGCATCGGCCTGAACGGCGACCTGCTGCTGGCCCCGGTCGCCGAACACCTGGCCGCGCGCCTGCCCTACCCGCCACGCCTGGAGACCTCGGCGCTGGGCAGCGGGGCGGTACTGGCCGGGGCGGCGTCGCTGGGCGCCTCGCTGACGGTGGAGCAGTTGATCCGGGAGTACTTCGGGTAGCGATCTGCCGGGGGGCGGCCTGATCAAACTCGACGCCTGGACAAGGCCGGGCTGGTCAACGTCGGCCTGGTCGAAGCCGACCTGGACAAAGCCGGGCTGATCGAAAGGGGCCAGTACAGCGCCGCGTTGGTCTTGCGGGGGTCAGGTGTGGGGCAACGCTTGGGGATGCGATCGCTCGGTACTATCGTGTCCGCATGGTCACAGTTCGACCAGCGGCCGCAGGCGACGTTGCGGCCTTGAGCACGGCACTGGCGCAAGCCTTCGCGAGCGAGACGACGCTGAGTTGGCTGTTGCCGCAGCGGACCCGACGGACTGCACGTCGCAAGCAGATGTTCAGGCTGGAATTGCAGACCTACGTGCTGCCGCAGGACGGTCTCGTGTTCGCCGCCGACGCCGGCCGCGACGGCCTGGTCGGCGGATGCGTCGCGCTGCCGCCGGACCGGTGGCAGATGCCTAAAACGGTGGACGGGCGGACAGCGGCGCGGTGGCTGTGGACACTCGGAACACGGCTGCCCCGCTCGCTCCGCGCCCTACAGGCGCTCGAGGAGCACCACCCCACCGAGCCGCACTACTACATCCGTTGGATCGGCGTCCGGTCCGGACTGCGGGGGCAGGGGCTCGGCAGCGCGCTGATGCGGCCGACGCTCGACCGCTGCGACGGCGAACAGATGCCGGCGTACCTGGAGGCCAGCAGCGAGCGGAGCGCGGCGCTCTACGAGCGGCTCGGGTTCGTCCACCTTGGTGCTCTGGAGCTGCCCGAGGGCGGTCCACGATTGTGGCCGATGCGACGGCCGCCCGGCGGCTGAGCCCGCCACCAGACCCCACGGACTGGAAGATGATCAGCAGGTCAACAGGCTGATCTCCAGGTGGGGCCAAGGTGCTGACCAGCCTGACCTGGTCGAAACCAGCCAGGTCAAAAACCGGCCTGGGCAAAGCCGGGCTGGGCAAGGCGGTCCAGCCTTCCCCGGGCGGCCAACAAATGGGCTTCGGCCCCTGAGTCAGCGTCATCAGGGGCCGAAGCCGGTTCGGGGAACGGTGTCGATCAAGCAGTGCCGACCGAGCAGTGCCGATCGAGCAGTGCCGATCGAGCGGCACCGACCGACCGTGCCGAGCCAGGGCTCGGCGGTCCGGCCGCACCCACCGCTGATCAGCCCGCGATCGCCTCCTGCAGCGCCGCTCCCAGCACCGCCGAGCCGGTCATGTCCAGGGCCGGCTCGTCGGTCTGCCAGGAGCGCACGTCGTCGGCGAAGCGGCTGGTGTGGCCGGTGAAGGCGGCGTAGGGGTCGGCGCCGGAGGGCGGGCACTTCTTCATGCCGTCCTGGAGGTCGCCGAGGCCGCCGGTGAAGTTGCTCGGGTTGTTCGGGCCGTTCATCACCGCGCCGGTGGCGATCGGGCCGGTACCGTCGAGGCTGCCGGAGAGGTTCGCGACCTGGTGCTGCATGCAGTGCGGGAAGGTGCTGCCCTCGCCGACCATGAAGCTCACGCCCCAGGCGTTGGCGCCCATCAGCCAGTTGCGCTGCTCGGTGGCGAAGGCGTCGAAGGAGGTGTCGCCGCCGGCCTGCTTGTACAGGGCCTGCACCGTGAGGAAGCCGAAGGTGTGGGCGTTGACGTCGAAGTTCGTGGAGTCGCCGCCGGCGTGGAAGATGTCGGCCTTGGCCTTGGTGGCCGCGGCCTGGACCTGGCGCTTGAGGTCGGCGGTGAGGGCGGCCGGGGTGACGGCCAGGCCGGCGGGGTGGCCGGCGGCGGCCAGCGCCTTGAGCAGGTCGGCGTGGGCCAGAGCGCTGTTGTCGTAGAGGTTGAAGGTGTCGCCGGTGTCGGAGGCGATGTAGTCCTTGGCGTAGGTCGCCGCCTGCGCCAGGTAGGCGGTCGGGCTGTGGCCCAGCTGCTGCGCGGCCAGCGCCAGCTCGGCGGCGCCGAGTTCCATCGCGTCGTGCCAGATCGGCTCGGGGTAGTAGGCGTTCGGCAGCGCGGTGGTCAGCGGGTTCGGCGGAGTGCGGGTGTCGGCCAGGGCGTAGACCGACGCGGCGGCCTGGTACTCGGCGGCGGCCCGCGCCGGCTTGGCGGTGGCGTCGACCTGCGCGGCCAGCGCGAAGGCGGCGGCAACGCGGCCGGCCAGGTTCGGGCTGATCCGGCCGCCGGGCGCGGCGGCCAGGAACGCCGGACGGTGCGCGGCGGCGTACCGGTCGGTGCTCGCGGTGTCGCCGTCGTCCTGCTGCGGCAGGCGCCACAGGTCGTGGTCGCCGAAGAAGGTGCCCGCGGCGTTGCCCGAGCCGATGCCGACCTGGAGCACCAGCGACTTCGTCTTCCCGTCCCAGGCCTTGTCCAGCCAGGTCTCGCCGTAGTGCGCCTCGGCGGCCAGGCTCGCCGGGGCCGCCGAGCCCAGCGCGCGCTGCGCGGCGAACAGGGTGATCGCGCCGAACGCCTCGTTGTTGGTGAACTTCAGGTAGTCGCCGGCGTCGAACCAGCCCCCTGAGACGTCGACCGGTCCGCCGGTCCTCGTCAGGTCGGCGGTGGTGATGATGTCCGAATCGTCCGGGGCGAACTCCGGCCAGGCGTAGAGGCTCGCGGCGGAGTCGTGCAGGTGCGAGGCCTGACGCTTCAGGCTCCCGGCGATCACGTCCGAACCGTCACGCTGGGCCTGGAAGAAGGTGACGCCGTCGGCGACCAGCTTGCCGTACAGCGCGTCGGCGGAGGTGATCTTGAACGACGGCGAGGTCGCCGCCGCGCTCCCGGAGACCTTGATCCGGTACGTGCCCGGCGTCTTCAGGGCGCTGAACGCGATCGGGTAGACGTCCGGGTAGGCGGCGTTCCACTTGCCCAGGCTGGTCCCGCCGACCTTGCCCGTCAGCACGCTCGCGCCGTGGGAGTCCAGGACAGTGAAGGTGGCCCCGGACACCGCCGCCCCGGTCATCAGATACGCCTGCTTGACCTCACCGGGCGCGAACCCGGTCTGGTCCACCCGGATCAGCCCGGCGGTGGCGGCCTGGGCCGGCTGCGACAGCGCCGTGGCGGCGCCGAAGGCCAAACCCGCCATTGCGACAGCGGCCAAAGAAGCGGCGGTTTTGCGATGACGGAGCACCGGCCGAGCCATGAAACCCCTCCCGACGAGCGACGATAAACAGTTAGGAAAGGTTCCTAATCAGATAGCGGCGAACCTATCCGGCCCGCCAGTTCCCGTCAAGGGCCTGAATCAAGCCGGACTAGAGCGGCGCTGGACGTTACCGTGGAACCAAGGGGAGTAAGGATTTGTGGGGGTGGAACCATGGCCGACCACACGATGCCGCGGACCTGGCGCGGCCTGGCTTTGATCGTCGCGATGCTGATGATGCTCGTGACCGGCTGTCAATCGACCGGGGGCGCGGACGCCTCCTCCGGTTCGGGCGGCGGCACCGGCGGCGCCCAAGCGGCGGCACCGGCGGCGCCGAACCCGGCGGCGAAAAGCACGGAGAAGTTGTGCGGCGCGCCCCCGTGCGTGCGATTCATGTCCCGCAGCGACACCAAGTCGCTGGCCGACACTCTGAAGAACCACCCGCTGGCCAGCACCATCGCCGTGCACCTGGCGCTGGGCATGCTGTGCGGCGGGATCCTGTGCCTGCTCGGCGAGGGCGTGAGCATGCCGTTCGTCGAGAAGAAGGCCAGCGAGGCGGCCGACCAGCACGGCTGCCTGAAAGTCAGCATCCTGCCGAACAAGGACAAGTTCTCGCTCATGAGCATCACCTCGTCGAACGAGAGCCCTTATTGCACCGACTGAGACACCCGGAACCCTCACGCGTAGAACCGGTACACCGCCTGCGCCACGCACGCCGGCCGCTTCTGGCCGTCGATCTCGACGGTCAGATCGACCAGCACCTCGGCCCCGCCGCGCAGCTCGGTGACCGAGGCGATGACGCCTGCGGCCCGGATCTTCGCCCCGACCCGCACCGGGGAGGGGAAGCGGACCTGGTTCAGCCCGTAGTTCACCTTCATGCCGACGCCCTCGACCACCAGCAGTTCCGTCCACAACGGGATCAACAGCGCCACGGTGAGATAGCCGTGCGCGATCGGGCCGCCGAACGGCCCGGTGGCGGCGCGCTCCGGATCGGTGTGGATCCACTGATGGTCGTCGGTGGCGTCGGCGAAGGTGTTCACCCGCTCCTGGGTGATCTCCCGCCAGGCGCTGTGGCCCAGATCCACGGGGCCGGGTCCCAGAGCCAGCAGTTCGGGGATACCGGTGACGGTGCGAGGCATACGGGACAAGCCTTTCGCGGAGAGGCTGACGCCCTCGGCGAGCGACACCGACGGCCAGGAACAGGAAGATGAAATCAGCTCACGGAAGGCCTGAACAGGACCCGGCCCTCACCCCGCCTTGGCCACCGCGTCCGTGAACGCCGCGGCGATGTCGCCGGTGGTCGGGACCTGCCACTTGACCCCGTTGATGAGTATCGTCGGCACGCCGTCGTACTTGCCGGCGCCGAGGGTGGCGTCGTACGTGCTCTTGATCGAGGCGGCGTAGGGCTGGGTGCGGACGCAGGACTCGAAGGCGGGGCTGTCCAGGTCGGGCACGCCTTTGGCGAGACCGATCAGATAGCTCGGCACGGCGAACGCGTCGTCGTCCTCGGTCTTCGGCTGGGCGGCGAACAGCTGCGCGCTGTAGGCCTGGAACTTGCCGGCCTTGGCGGCACAGCTGGCCGCGTTGCCGGCGGCGAGCGAGCCCGTGCCCCCGGCGTTCCGGTCGATCAGGTTCACAGCGTGCACGTCGAGCTTGATCGTGCCGGCGCTGAGGGCGGCGGCCACGGCCGGATCGAGCCGCTCGTGGACTTCCCGGCAGGGCCCGCAGCGATAATCGTGGTAGATCGTCACCGATGTCTTCCCGGTCCCGAGCACCACCGCCGCGTCCGCGGCGGGCTGCGAGCCCGTGGCGCCGCTGGAGCCAGTGCCGCCGCTGGTGCCCGGCGCGGAAGCCGGGGCCGAGCCCGACGTGCGGCCGGCCGGGCCGGACACCGTGTCGGAACCGGCACCCACGACACCGCTCGATGAACAGCCCGCGAGCAGGGCGGCCGACAGGACCAGCAGAATCAGTCTTCCCCTCATGACATCAGGGTATTTGTTCGAGCGATGCGGAGGCAGGCCGAAGGCCTCGGTGAGGGGTTTCCCTACCCCGGTCCGCAGTAGGCCGGATCGCAATATTCTTAGATACTGCGACCCGGCCCACCGCACCGCTGGTCTGCTGTTATACGGCCGAGCTGCCGCCCTTCCGCTCCCCTACTCCACGCGCTCCTCTACTCCACGCGCTCCCCGCGCTCGGCCTTCTCGACCAGCGACCGCGGCACGTCGAACCGCTCGCCGTACTTGTCCCGCAGCTCCTTGGCCCGCGCCACGAAGCCGGTGACGCCGCCGTCGTAGCCGTTGATGTACTGGATCACGCCGCCGGTCCAGGCCGGGAAGCCGATGCCGAGGATCGAGCCGATGTTGGCCTCGGCGACCGAGCGCAGCACGCCTTCGTCCAGGCAGCGAACGGTGTCCAGCGCCTCGGCGAACAGCATCCGCTCCTTCATGTCCTCGAACGGGATCTCCGCTTCGGGCTTGCCGAAGGCGTCTGCGAGACCCGGCCACAGACCGACTCGCTTGCCATCGACGTACTCGTAGAAACCCGCGCCCGCGGAGCGTCCGCCGCGACCGAGGTCGTCGACCATGCGGTTGATCACCGTCTCCGAACCGTGCTCGACCCAGTCGTCGCCGGCTGCCGCGCGCGCCTCCTTGCGGATCTTCTGCGGCAGGGTCAGCGTCAGCTCGTCCATCAGCTGCAACGGCGGCGCCGGGTAGCCGGCCTGCGAGCCGGCCTGCTCGATGGAGTTGGGGTTCAGGCCCTCGTTCACCATCGCGACCGCCTCGTCCAGGAAGCGGCCGATGACGCGTGAGGTGAAGAAGCCGCGGCTGTCGTTGACGATGATCGGGGTCTTGCGGATCTGCTTGGCCAGATCGAACGCCTTGGCGATCGCGGCATCCGACGTCTGCTCGCCGGCGATGATCTCCAACAGCGGCATCTTGTCCACCGGAGAGAAGAAATGCAGACCGATGAAATCCGCCGGACGCCGCACCGCGGCGGCCAGGCCGGTGATCGGCAGCGTCGAGGTGTTCGAACCCAACAACGCGTCCGGGGCCACCAGGTCCTGAACCTCCTGGAACACCCGGCCCTTCAACTCCGGAGACTCGAACACCGCCTCGATGATCAGATCAGCCCCGGCGGTGTCGACAGCCTCGGCGGTGGGGTGGATACGCCCCAGCACCTCATCGGCGGCCTCGCGCGTCGTCTTCCCGCGCGCCACGGCCTTGTCCAACAACCCGGCCGAATAGGCCTTGCCCTTCTCCGCCGCCTCGACGCTGACATCCTTCAGCACCACCTGGATGCCGGCGCGTGCGCAGACGTAGGCGATCCCGGCGCCCATCATCCCGGCCCCCAGCACCGCCACCTTCGAGGCCTGCCACGGCTCGAACCCGGCCGGACGCGAAGCACCGCCGGTCACCTTCTGCATGTCGAAGAAGAACGCCTGCGTCATGTTCTTCGCCACCTGCGAGGTGACCAGCTCCACGAAATACCGCGCCTCCACCACCATCGCGTTGTCGAAATCCAGCCGCGCACCCTCCACCGCGGCCGCCAAAATATTGCGCGGCGCCGGATAGTTCGCGCCCTTGAGCTGCTTACGCAGATTCGCCGGGAACGCCGGCAAATTCGCAGCAAACTTCGGATTGGTCGGGTCGCCACCCGGGATCCGGAACCCCGGCACGTCCCACGGCTGCTTCGCCTCCGGGTTGGCCAGCACCCATGCCTTGGCCCTGGCCAACAGGTCCTCGCGGTCACTGATCACCTCGTGGACCAGGCCGACCTCCAACGCGGCAGCAGGCTTATAGCGCTGACCCTGAAGGAGAACCTTGAGCAGCGCATCGGCGATGCCCAACAACCGCACCGAACGCACCACACCCCCAGCGCCCGGCAACAACCCCAACGTCACCTCCGGAAACCCGATCTCCGAACCCTTCGCGTCCAACGCCACCCGGAAGTGACACGCCAGCGCGATCTCCAAACCGCCGCCGAGCGCCGCACCGTTCACCGCCGCCGCCACTGGCTTGCCCAGCGTCTCCAGCCGCCGCAACAGTGCCTTGATCTGCACGTTACGGGCCATCACATCGGCGGCATCCTCCGGACGCGCCTGAATCAGCTCATTGAGGTCACCACCGGCGAAGAACGTCTTCTTCGCACTCGTGACCACCACACCGGCGATGCCGTCGCGCTCGGCCTCCAAGCGGTCCACCACCAACCCGAACGCCTCGACGAACCCACGATTCATCGTGTTCGCGGACTGGCCAGGCGCATCCATGGTGAGGGTGACGACGCCATCGGCATCCCGCTCCCAAGCGAAGTAGCTCTGCTCGCTCATGTCTCTCCGCACCCTTCCTCAGACCCGCTCGACGATGGTCGCGATGCCCATACCGCCGCCCACACACAGCGTCACCAAACCCCGCCGCAGATCCCGGCGCTCCAACTCGTCGACGATGGTCCCGATCAGCATCGCGCCAGTGGCACCCAGCGGGTGGCCCAGGGCGATCGCGCCGCCGTTGACGTTGACCTTCTCCAGCGGGAAGCCCATCTCCCGGACGTAGCGCAGCACCACGGCCGCGAACGCCTCGTTGATCTCGACCAGGTCGATGTCGTCGATGGTGAGGCCGGCCTTGGCCAGTGCCTTCTTCGAGGCCGGGGCCGGACCGGTGAGCATGATCGTGGAGTCCGCGCCGGACACGGCGGTGGCCACGATCCGGGCGCGCGGCGTGAGCCCGGCGGCGCGGCCGCCGGCCTCGTTGCCGACCAGCACCAGCGCGGCGCCGTCGACGATGCCGGAGGAGTTGCCGGCGTGGTGGACGTGGTTGATCCGCTCCACCCAGTGGTACTTCTGCAACGCCACCGCGTCGAAGCCGCCCAGGTCGCCGATGACCTCGAAGGACGGCTTGAGCCCGGCCAGGGTCTCGACGGTGGTGCCGGGGCGGACGAACTCGTCCTGGTCCAGGATGGTCAGGCCGTTGCGGTCGCGAACCGGGATCACGGAGTTCTTGAAGTGGCCGGCGGCGCGGGCGGCGGCGGCCAGCTCCTGGGAGCGGACGGCGAACTCGTCGACGTCGGCGCGGCCGAAGCCCTCGATGGTGGCGATCAGGTCGGCGCCGACGCCCTGCGGGATGAAGGAGATGTCGTAGGCGGTCTCCGGGTCCTCGAACCAGGCGCCGCCGTCGGAGGCCATCGGCACCCGGGACATCGACTCCACGCCGCCGGCCAGCACCAGGTCCTCACCCAGGCCCGAGGCCACCTTCTGCGCGGCGGTGTTCACCGCCTCCAGGCCCGAGGCGCAGAACCGGTTGAGCTGGAAGCCGGCGGTGGTGTCCGGCAGCCCGGCGGCCAGCGCGGCGACCTTGGCGAGGTCCGAGCCCTGCTCGCCGACCGGGGACACCACACCGAGGATGACGTCCTCGATGAGGTTCGGATCCAGGGCGGGGTGACGGCGCCGGACCTCGTCGATCAGCCCGACCGCGAGCGTGATCGGCTTCACGGTGTGCAGCGAGCCGTTCTGCTTGCCCCGGCCGCGCGGTGTCCGGATCGCGTCGTAGACGTACGCGTTCGACATCGCAGTGTCCTCTCTCTTCCCGCCCACCGCGAGCAGGCGATCAGTTCCATCCCGGTCCCGTCGGCACCAGCTCCACATCCGCCGAGGCCCACCGCCTAACGGCGATTAACATCGCGCGCCCGGCACACCGGTGTCAAGAGCACAGCCAGCATCAACGCCCGCAACCGCCCCGGCAACCCGCCCCGATCGATCAACCGCCGCGTCCGCACCGTGTCGTTGACGACCGCGAACGCCGCCAGCACCCGAATCCGCACCTCGGCCGCCGACATACCGGGACGAGCAGCGGCGAGAAGGCCGGCCCAGTGCGCGGTATAGACACGCTGGAAACGCCGGGTCTCGGCACGATCCCGATCCGGGAGGTTGTGGCCTTCGGTGAAGTAGGCGGCGACGAGGTCACGGGAAGCAAGGACGGTGGCGATGTAGCGGGTGACGAGGGTAGTGAGGGCGGCTTGGGCGGCGGCGGAGCTGAGTGCGGCCGAGTCGGCGAGCGCAGGGCCAGCAGAGCCGGCCGAGCCACCGGTCTTGTCGGCACTGTTGGCTTCGGCAGACAGACAAGCAGCAGCGCTGTCGGCGAGCGCCGAGCCAGTCGCTGCCGTCGGCACGGCCGCACCCGAACTGTCAGCCAGCGCCGAGCCAGGTGCATCGGCAGCGAAACTGGCCGTCGGCGCCGAGTTGGTCAGTGCGGCGGTGCCAGCCTGAAGGTTGTCCGTCGACGCGGCCTCGGCAGTGGCGGACCTGTCTGTGCCGGCGCCATCGGCGAGCCCCGAGCCTTCTGGAGCACCAGCCGCCGAAGTGTCGGAATTCGCGAAGGCAGTCCGCGAAGGCTCGACCCCGGAATCACCGACCCCATCGCCCCCACCGACCTCGGCACCCTCCGCCACCAGCGTCAGCCGCAGCCGGTCCCCGATCCGCTCGGTGATCGTCTGCAGAAGATCCGTCTTCCCGGTGAAGTGGCTGTAGATGCTCGGGCCGGCGATTCCGGCAGCGGCACCGATCTCTTCCAGCGTCACCGCGTGGTAGCCGCGGTCCCAGAAGAGGCGGGCGGCGGCGGTGAGGATCTGTTCGCGGCGTCCCTCGGAAATGGGCGGGCTTTGGGGCCTGTTATTTGCTTCATCCGGATCGAACTCCGTCGACACCGCGTCCATCGCCATGCTCGCGAGGAGTTCCTCGAAGGCCGCGCGTGGGAGGCGGACGCCGTGGTCGGAGATGCTGCCGAGGATGCTGAGGGCCGCCCAGGAGAGGAGTTCGGCGTCGGGGGCGGGCAGGGTCGGGCGGAGGCGGAGGATCTCGGTGACGGTCGCGGTGGAGGCGGCGGTCATGCGGTGGGCCAGGTCGGCGGCGTCGGTGGGGGCGAGGTGGCGGTGT
The DNA here is from genome assembly GCF_039531695.1 of Catenulispora yoronensis. Taxonomy (NCBI): domain Bacteria; kingdom Bacillati; phylum Actinomycetota; class Actinomycetes; order Catenulisporales; family Catenulisporaceae; genus Catenulispora; species Catenulispora yoronensis. The sequence continues at coordinate 27,894 of NZ_BAAAQN010000011.1, read as the reverse complement.
TCGCGGCGCCACATCACGCCGAACTCCGGGCGGCGGATCACGAAGGAGGCCAGGTCGCGGTAGGTGGTGCGGAGGCGGTCGGCCGGGTCGGTGGTGGTGGCGAGGTCGGCGGCCAGTGCCCGGGCCATCTCGTCGAAGCCGGAGCGGACCACTTCGGCCAGGATCGCCTGCTTGCCGGGGAAGTGGCGGTAGATCGCCGGGCCGGACAGGCCCGCGGCCGCGGCGATGTCGCCGACCGTCACGTTGTGGTACCCGTCGCGGGCGAACAGGGTGGCGGCGATCGCGGTCAGCTGTGCGCGCCGGGTGGTGCCGGGAGCGCTCCGGCCGGTCCGCGTGGTCATGCCGACAGCTTGATCCGCGACCGGCGCCGCTGACAAGGCAGGCGCACCGGGCAAAGCGTGCGGTTCGGCATCCGGCGCCGCTCAGTGCCCGCCGGCATCCACCACCGCGACCTCCCCCACGTGCGCGCGGATCCGTTCGGCCGGCAGCGACACCGCCTTCGCCCAGTAGTAGACGACCAGGCTCACCGCGGCGACCACCACCAGCGAGGTCCACTCCGTCAGCCACGGGTGCTTCATCGGCCCGAACGCGCTGGTCCGCACGATGACCCCCATCACCAGCAGGTACGGCAGCAGCCACTGCGCCGAGCGCAGCTCCAGCGGCGGGTGCACCGGGTTCAGGTGGAACACCCGCGAGGCGGCGACCAGCACGTACCCGATCACGATCGCGATCCCGAGCCGCCAGATGGTGTCCCAGCCCGCCCACAGGATGATCAGGTTCGCCACGATGAACGAGAACGGCGCCAGCACCGCCCCGGCGCGCAGCCGGTACGGCCGTTCGACGTCCGGCAGCTTGTCCCGGAACACCCCGAAGGCCAGCGGCGCCCCGGCGTACATCAGCACGCTGGCCGAGGTGATGAAGGAGACGAGCTTCTGCCAGCTGGGGAACGGCAGGAAGCAGATGCATCCGACGGCCCCGGCCGCGATCATCCCCAGCCACGGCACCCCGCGCCCGGTCACCCGCTCGAACTGCACCGGGATGTAGCCGTTGCGGCTGAGCCCGTAGGTGATGCGCGACGTCGACGTGGTGTAGATCAGCCCGGTCCCGCCGGGGGAGATGATCGCGTCGATGTAGAGCACGGTCGCCAGCCAGCCCAGCCCGACCAGCGTCGCCAGCCCGGCGAACGGCCCGCTGATGTTCTTGTAGTCCAGGTTCGCCCAGCCCGCCGCGAACGTCGCCGCCGGCAGCGCGGCGATGTACACGACCTGGAGCATGATGTAGATGGCCGCGCCGATCAGGATCGAGCCGATGGTGGCGCGCGGGATGTCCCGCCTGGGGTTGCGCGACTCCCCCGCGAGCTGGATCGCCTGCTCGAAGCCCAGCAGCGCGAAGATGATCCCGGAGGTGGACACCGCGGCCATCACGCCGTGCGCGCCGAAGGGCAGGAAGCCGCCGCCGGAGGCCGCCGTGAAGTTCGAGGTGTGGAAGTGGGTGGCCGCCAGGGCGAAGATCGCCAGCAGCGGCACGCCCACCTTCCACCACGTCGCGGCGTTGTTGACGGCCGCCAGCTTCTGGATGCCGAGGAAGTTCACGGCCACGAACACCGCCATCAGCAGCACCGCGACCACCAGCCCGGCGGCGGTCAGCGTCCCGTCCGCGTGCTGCCAGCCGTCGGCCCACGTGTAGTGCTGCGCGTAGCCGATCATCGCCTGCACCTCGATCGGCGGCACGGTCACCGCCTGCAGCCACGTGAACCACCCGAACGAGGCCCCGGCCGCGCCGCCGAACGCGTAGTGCGGGTAGCGCGCCGTGCCGCCGGCGACCGGGAACATCCCGCCGAGCTCGGCGTGCACGAACGCCAGCGAGATGATCGCCACCGCCGCGATCCCCCAGCTGATCAGCGCCGCGGGCCCGGCCGCCACCAGCGCCTCCTTGGCGCTGTACAGCCAGCCGGACCCGATGATCGACCCCTCGGAGGCCCACATCAGCCCGATGAGCCCGATGTCACGACGCAGGTGCGAACCGGTCTCGGGGTGCTCGGAGAGCTTCGGTACCGCCATACCTGGAGATGTGGTCCAAAAGGGTGCGAAAGTAACCTCGGGGCACCCGAACGAGGATCACGGCGGGCAGTTCGCCGGGCGATACTGCTCCTGCGCGGTGTACAGGTGCAGACGGCCGTCCGCCGAGGTCGCGACGAGCTGGCACGCGACCGGGACGCCGGCCACCGCGTAGAGCGGACCGCCGTCCGGGACCAGGGTCGAGCCCGGATCGGTCCACTCCGGCTCGGTGCGGCGGTTGCTGTCGTGCTGCGCCTGCGAGCACTGCACCGTGCCCACCCACGAGCCCCGCTTCGAAGGGTCCGCCAGCAGTCCTTCACCCACTCCTGAAGGGCTGTAGTAGACCCGGCCGTCGAACCGCACCAGGTCGACGTAGTCCCGGGACTCCCCGCGGCCGCCAGGAAGCGGCGAACCGCTCGGACAGGGCGTCCGCTGCGCGCCCTTCGGCATCTCCGAACCGCATCCGGCGGCCCCGGCGGCCACCGCGGCCGCCAACCCCACGACACAGAACCCTGCGACTATTCGCTCGCCATAACGCGTCATGGGGCTTCGACGTTGCGGAGCACCAAACAGTTCCGTCCCCGATGATCTCGGCGCGAGCACCCGCCGGTAACGATCATGTCAAGGTCGCGTCCATATACCGATCCGGTTTGGATGTCCTCCAGCACCAGACCTACCATCAAGACATGTCCTCGACTTCCACGGCCCGGCTCGCGTTCCTGCAACGCGCGCTGCTGGCCGTGACGAATCACTGCGTCGCCGACATCTTGTGTAGCCGCTGACTCATAGCAGGCTCCTCATATCCCACCCTTGCGTGGAAACCACTAAAGCGTTTCTCTGACTAGCGTGCCTCTTCCTCCGGTGCGCGGTTCCTTCACGTCTTCCCCTCGTCCGAGAGGTCTTCCCATGCGGAAAATACCTGTCCTTTCGGCTGCCCTGGCGCTGGTGATCGCCGGGACGGCCGCGTGCTCGTCGTCGAGCTCGTCCTCCACCGGCAAGACCGGGAGCTCCGCGGGCTCCGGCGGCACCGGCGGCACCGGCACGGCCGCCGCCATCGACCCCAAGACCTGCCAGGGCGGCACCCTGGAGGTGCTCAACCAGGGCGGCATCAGCATCCTGGACCCGGCCCGGCTCTACACCTCCGGCGGCGGCAACATCCCCTCGCTGCTGTTCCGCACGCTGACCACCCGCAACCGGCTGCCCGGGCAGGAGGGCGCCAAGCCCGCGCCGGACCTGGCCACCGACCTCGGCACGCCGTCCGACGGCGCGAAGACCTGGACGTACCACCTCAAGGACGGCCTCTTCTTCGAGGACGGCACGCCGATCACCGCGCAGGACGTCAAGTACGGCATCGAGCGCTCCTTCGCCCCCGAGCTGCCCGGCGGCGCGCCGTACCTGCGGGACTGGCTGGTGGACGCCAGCGACTACCAGGGTCCTTACAAGAGCCCGGACGGCATCAAGGCCATCGAGACCCCGGACGCCAAGACCATCATCTTCCACCTGCGCAAGCCCGAGGGCGACTTCCCGCTGCTGGCCACCGCGACGCAGTTCGCCCCGGTGCCCAAGGCCAAGGACACCGGCGCGGACTACGAGAAGCACCCGGTCTCCTCCGGCCCCTACATGGTCGCCAGCTTCGAGAAGAAGAAGTCGCTCCAACTGGTGCGCAACCCGCACTGGTCCGCGGCCGTCGACACCCTGCGGTTCGCCTGCCCGGACAAGATCAACATCACCGCGGGCCTGGAGTCGGCGGTCATCAACCAGCGGCTGGCCACCGGCAGCGGCGCGGACGCGAACGCCGTCACCACCGACACCCAGGTCGGCCCGGACCAGCTGGCGCAGCTGAACAGCAACCCGGACCTGGCCAAGCGGATCAGCCGCGGCGAGTTCCCGGCCACCACCTACCTGGCGTTCAACACCAAGGTGAAGCCGTTCGACGACATCCGGGTGCGGGAGGCCGTCTCCTACGCGGTCAACCGGACCACGGTCGTCAACGCCGCCGGCGGCACCGCCGTGGCCGGCGCCTCGACCACCTTCCTGCCGCCGCAGAAGGCGCTGGGCTACCAGGCCTACGACTACTTCCCGGCCGGCGCCACCGGCAACGCGGCCAAGGCCAAGGAGCTGCTGGCGCAGGCCGGCTACCCCAACGGCCTGGGCATCACGCTGTTCCACGAGGCCGACGACGCCGAGAACCTCGGCCCGAAGATCGCCACCGCGCTCCAGGAGGCGCTGAAGGCGGCCGGCATCACCGTGACCCTGAACCCGGTCGAGGACTCCGGCTACCGCGACCTGACCGGCAAGCCCAGCTCCGAGCCCGGCGTCTCGCTGCAGTACTGGGGCTCGGACTGGCCCTCCGGCGCGCCGTTCCTGATCCCGATCTTCGACGGCCGGCAGATCATCGACAGCGGCGGCAACTTCAACCTGGCGCAGCTGAACGACCCGGCGGTGAACACCGAGATCGACGCCATCAACGAGATCACCGACCCGGCCCAGGCGCAGGCCCGCTGGGGCGCGCTGGACGCCAAGCTGGGGCAGCAGGCGCTGACCGTGCCGCTGTTCTACGAGAAGGACGTCTACCTGGTCGGCAAGAACGTCAAGGGCGCGGTGCCGGACGGCTGGCGCGGCCAGTACGACCTGTCCCGCATCTCGGTGAAGTAGGACAGGGCAGCGCGTGACGGTCATCACCGAGGCGGCGGCGGGCTCCGGCCCGTCGTCGCCCCCGCGTCCCCGCGCCGCGGTCTGGCGGCGCCTGCGCCGCGACAAGGCCGCGGCCACCGGCATGGTCATCATCGCCCTGATGGTGGCGGTGGCCGTCCTCGCCCCGCTCCTGGCCGCCCTGGAGGGCCAGGACACCACCACGATGCACCCGGAATTGGTCGACTCGGCCACCGGCGGCACGCCGCTGGGCTCGCTCGGCGGCGTCAGCGGCGCGCACTGGCTGGGCGTGGAGCCACAGACCGGCCGCGACCTGTTCGCGCGGCTGGTCTACGGCGCCCGGATCTCCCTGGGCGTCGCGATCGGCGCCACCGCGCTCCAGGTACTGATCGGCGTCGGCGTCGGCATCGCCGCCGGCCTGGGCGGGCGCCTCGTCGACACCGCGCTGGGCCGGCTGACCGACCTGACGCTGGCGTTCCCCTCGGTGCTGTTCGCCATCGCGCTGATGGCGATCGTCCCGGGCTCCGTGCCCCGGCCGCTGATCCTGGCCGTGGTGATCGCGCTGCTCGGCTGGGGCTCCACGGCGCGCCTGGCCCGCGGCCAGACGCTGTCGCTGCGGACCCGCGACTACGTGGCGGCCGCGAAGCTGTCCGGCGCGCCGCCGCTGCGGGTGGCCCGCCGCGAGATCCTGCCGGGGCTGGTGACCCCGATCCTGACCTACGCCGCGCTGCTGGTGCCGGCCAACATGATCTCCGAGGCCGGGCTGTCGTTCCTGGGCGTCGGGGTGCGGCCGCCCACACCGTCCTGGGGCCAGATGCTGTCGCAGGGCACGACCTGGTTCCGGCCGGACGTGATGTACGTGCTGGTGCCCGGCGGCGCGCTGTTCCTGACGCTGCTGGCGTTCACGCTGCTGGCCGACGGCGTGCGCCGGACCATGGACCCGAAGAACACCGAGGTGGCCCCGTGACCGGCTATGTGCTGCGACGCCTCGTGGGCGCCGCGATAGTGCTGCTGGCGCTGTCGGCGATCGTCTACGGGCTCTTTTACGCCGGGCCGTCCGACCCGGCGCTGCTGGCCTGCGGCAAGGGCTGCACGCCGGACCGGCTGGCGCTGGTGAAGTCCGCCATGGGGCTGGACAAGCCGCTGGCCGACCAGTACCTGTCGTTCCTGCACGGGATCTTCTTCGGGCACGACTACTCCTCCGGCCCGAGCATCCGGCGCTGCCCGGCCCCGTGCCTGGGCTACTCCTTCGAGTCCGACCAGTCGGTGACCTCGATCCTGACCGGCGCGCTGCCGGTGTCGGCCTCGCTGGCGCTGGGCGCGATGACGCTGTCGGTGCTGCTCGGCGTCACCGCCGGGCTGGTGACCGTGCTCGGCCGGCGGCGCTGGCTGGACCGCGGGCTGAACACCGTGGTGCTGCTCGGGTACTCCACGCCGGTGTTCCTGGTGGCGCTGGTGCTGCTGATCGTGTTCTGCTCGGACCTGCAGTGGCTGCCGTTCCCCACCTACGTGCCGCTGACCGAGAACCCGGCCGAGTGGGCCCGGAACCTGCTGCTGCCGTGGATCGCGCTGGCCTTGATCCAGGCGGCGTCCTACGCGCGGATGACCCGCGCGCAGACATTGGAGACGCTCGGCGAGGACCACGTCCGCACCGCGCGCGCCTACGGCCTGTCCGAGCGCCGGGTGATCGGGCGCCACGTGCTGCGCGGGGCGCTGACGCCGCTGGTGACGATGGCCGCGATCGACCTGGCGGCGGTGATGACCTCGGCGGTGCTGACCGAGACCATGTTCGGGCTGCCGGGTATCGGCCACGCCCTGGTGGGCGCGGTCGGCGGCGGGGACCTGCCGGTGATCGTCGGCGTGACGGTCACGGCCGGCGCGGTCTACATCCTGGCCAACGCCCTGGCCGACATCCTGTACGCGGCGATCGACCCCCGAGTGGAGCTGGCATGACGTCCCCCGGAAACGACGCGGTGCCGGGCCCGGCCGGCGCGGTCCTCGATGTCCGGGGGCTGAGCATCGACTTCCCGGTGCGCGGCGGGCAGGTGGTGCACGCGGTCAAGGATCTGAGCTTCTCGGTCGTGGCCGGGGCGGCGCTGGGCGTCGTCGGCCAGTCCGGCTCGGGCAAGAGCGCGACCGCGCTGGCGCTGCTGGGCCTGCACCGCGGCACCTCGGCACGGGTGTCGGGCCAGGTCCGGGTGGCCGGTGTGGACCTGGTCGCGGCCTCGGACGCCGAGGTGCGCCGGCTGCGCGCGTCGCAGATCGCGATGGTGTTCCAGGACCCGCTGACCGCGCTGGACCCGTTCCAGACCATCGGGGACCAGATAGCCGAGGTGTACCGCGTCCACACCAAGGCCTCCCGCGCGCAGGCCCGGGCCCGCGCCATCGAGGTGCTGGACCAGGTGCGGATCCCGGACGCCGCGCGGCGGGCCCGCGCGCACCCGCACGAGTTCTCCGGCGGCATGCGCCAGCGCGCGCTGATCGCGATGGCGCTCGCGTGCCGCCCGAAGGTGCTGGTCGCCGACGAGCCGACGACGGCGCTGGACGTCACGGTGCAGGCGCAGATCCTGGACCTGCTCGACGAGGTGCGCGCGGAGACCGGGATGGCGCTGGTGCTGATCAGCCACGACCTCGGCGTGGTGGCCGGCACCGCGGACGACGTCCTGGTGATGCACGAGGGCCTGGCGGTGGAGCGCGGGCCGGCCGAGCAGGTGCTGCTGGATCCGCAGGTCCCTTACACGCAGGGCCTGCTGGCCGCGATGCCGCGCCTCGACGCCCCGCTGCCGGCGCGCGACGCGTCCGTGGCGGAGCCGGAGGTGCTGGTCCGGATCGAGGACGTCGCCAAGCACTACCGCCGCGGCGGGGCGCTGCTGGGCCGCCGGGCCGAGCCGCTGCGCGCGGTGGACGGCGTCAGCCTGGAGCTGCGGGCCGGCGAAACGCTCGGCCTGGTCGGCGAGAGCGGCAGCGGCAAGACCACGCTGGCGCGGATGCTGGTCCGGCTGCTCGCCCCGTCGGCCGGCCGCGTGGTCTTCGCCGGCACCGACCTGTCGGCGCTCGGCGAGCGCGAGCTGCGGCCGCTGCGCCGCGACCTGCAGATGGTGTTCCAGGACCCGCTGTCGTCGCTGAACCCGCGCCGCTCGGTCGGCGAGACGATCGCCGACCCGCTGCGGATCGCCGGCGGTCGCTCCGACGCCGAGATCCGCGCGACGGTGCGCGAGCTGATGACGAAGGTCGGCCTGGACCCGGACGGCTACGACCGGTTCCCGCACGAGTTCTCCGGCGGCATGCGGCAGCGCGTCGGCATCGCCCGCGCCCTCGCGCCGCGGCCGCGCCTGCTGATCTGCGACGAGCCGGTGGCCTCGCTGGACGTCAGCACCCAGGCGGTGATCCTGGACCTGCTGAAGGAGGTGCAGCGCGAGTACGGCCTGACCGTGGTGTTCGTCACGCACGACCTGGCGGTGGTGCGGCAGGTCGCCGACCGGGTGGCGGTGATGCGGTTCGGGCGGATCGTGGAGCTGGCCGACGCCGGGACGCTGTTCGACGCGCCGGAGCACGAGTACACCAGGACACTGCTGGACGCGGTGCCCGTGGTGGATCCGGTGGCGGCGCGGGAGAAGCGGGAGCGGCGGCGGGCGGCGCTGGCGGCGGGATCCGGCGCGGAGGTGACGACGGCGGTCTGAGCCGCTCTCAGGCGCTCAAGCTCTCGTCGCCCTGCCGGCCGACCAGGCGCCGGAACCGCCACCCGGCGTAAGCCACCGCGCCCAGCGGGATCGGCAGGACGTACGTCAGGGCCCTGGCGAGCAGCACCGCCGCGGTGACCCGCGCCGAGGCGGCGTTGTCCAGCCCGGCGGCGAGGTAGACCGCCATCCCCCACTCGATCAGCCCGACCCCGCCCGGCGTGATCGGGATCGCGGACAGCACCCGGGCCAGCGCGAAGCCGGCCAGGCAGCGGCTCCACGGGACCTGGGACTGCGGGACGCCGCAGGCCAGCAGGCAGGTCTGGAACACCAGCAGCCAGCCCAGGTCGTTGCCGATGCTGGCGAGCGTCAGCCGGCGGCTGCGGGCGCGCAGCAGGTCCACGGCGTCGGCGCGGAAGCGCATCACGGCGGCGGCGACCGTGGTCGGGCCGGTGCGCCGCGCCAGCCGGAACAGCCGGTCGGACCAGCGCTGCGACATCCGGCCGACGGCCTGCGCCGCCCGCTCGTCGCGCAGCGAGCGGTGCACCACGGCCACGCCGATCAGGAACATCGCCGCGCACAGCGCGGCACCGACGCACAACGTCGTGACCGCGCCGGCCCCGGAGGTCAGGCGCCCGGTGGCGGCCAGCACGCCCACCGCCACCGCCGGCGTCGCCAGCTTGGCCAGCGTGCTCCACACCCCGGTGACCCCGGCGTAGACCGCGAACGAGCGCGAGCTCAGCCCCCAGCTGGACAGCATCCGCCAGCTCACGCCGACCGACACCGCTCCCCCGGCCGGGACCGTGTTGGCCACGGCGGTCGAGGCGAGGTTGACCGCCGCCGCGCGCCGCAAGGGCAGGCCGGGGATGGCGGCGGCGATGAACAGCCAGTTCGCGACCAGGTTCGCCGCGGCGGCGAGCACGAGGACGAGCATCCAGCCGGACGTCAGGTTCTGGAGGGTCTGGAGCACGTCGCGGAACCGCGCCAGCCGCGGCAGGCCGAAGCCGAACGCCAGGACGCAGACAGTCACGGGCAGCAGAACCGTCGCGACGCGTCGGCCCTGTGCCCCCACACCCTCTTTCACGGCTTCCCCCCATCAACCCCTTATGAAGGGTGAGGCTAGCCGATCGCCCAGGACTAGGCCCGGTTCGACGTCCGCGCGTTATGCACCCGCAAGCGCACCGCGACCGCACGAAGCAAGGGCACTGCCACACCGAACTCCTCGGCGCGCGCCACCAGGTCCCCGAAGATCTGCTCGGCCTCGACCGGAAGTCCGGCGCCGAAGTCGCGGAACAGGGAGGAGGTGTCGGCGCTCCCGTCCTCGGTCAGCATCGCGCGGTAGGTGTCGCGTTCGGCGGCCGACACCGGGTAGCCGGCGGCGGCCGCGACCGCGGCGGCCTCGTCGACCACGGCCTCGGCCAGGGTCTTGCCGCCGGGCGCGGCCGCGACGTCGCCGACGCTGCCGCCGCCGAGGACGTTGACGGCGCCGAGGCTGGCGATGAACGTCCACTTCGACCACATCGCCGAGGCGACGTGCTCGGACAGCACGGTTTCGAACCCGGCGTCGGACAGCGCGGCATGGACAGCCCGCACCTGCTCGTCGACCGAACCGTCGCGGCGGCCGTAGGCGAGGCGGTGCATGCCGGCCAGCCGCAGGACGTCGCCGAAGTCGTCGAGCGTGGTCATGACGTAGGCGATGCCGCCGAGCACCGCCTCCTCGCCGAAGCGCTCGACCAGCAGGTCGATCTGCCGCATCCCGTTCAGGACCGGCACGATCAGCGTCCCGGGCCCGACCGCCGGGGCCAGGTCGTCGACGGCGGCGGCCAGCCCGGACTCCTTGACGGTCAGCAGGATCAGGTCGTAGGGCCCTTCGATCTCCCCGGCGAGCACCACTTCGGGCTCCAGCACCGTCTGCTCGCCGAGCCCGACGATCCGCAGCCCGCGCTCGCGCAGCACCCGGGCCCGCCCGGGCCGCACCAGGAAGGTGACGTCCCGCCCGGCCTGGAGCAGGCGGCCTCCGAAGTACCCGCCGGTGGCCCCGGCTCCCACGACCAGAATCCGCATCCTGTGCACCTTCCCTGAAGAGGACTCTCCTGAAGAGGACGTTCCGCAACAGCGAACCGCACGGCGGCGGTGATCATTCCCCGGCCGCGGCGGGCCCGGTGGGAATCAGGCCCCGCGGTCGGTCCGGCGGCGGGCCGCCAGCACCGTCCCGATCCCGGCCAGCAGCGCGGTCAGGGCCGTGACGGCGCCGAGCGCGGCCGAGAGCGGCACGCCGGTGTCGGGCAGCGCCTTCTTCCCGGACTGGTGGAACGGGATCCTGGCATGCGGCTTCGCGGCGGGGTGCTTCGGCGGGGCGGCGTGGGGGGCGGCGTGCGGGGCGGCCTGGGATGCGGCTTGCGGGGCGGCCTGGGATGCAGCTTGGAGTGCGGCCTGGGGTGCGGCCTGGAGTACGGGCTTGGCAGCGTTCGAAGCCGCCGGGGCCACGGCCGGCGGCGGGGCCATCGGAGCGACCTGGGCCACCGGGGCGAGCGGCGGCGGCGGGGCGATGGCCGGGGGCGGCGCGTCCTTGACCGGCGCGTCCTTGACCAGCGCGCGCTGCGGTGCCAAAAGGCTCCGCGAGGTCTGCGACGCCGCGCCCGCGCCCGACACCGGGAAGCCGACGGTCCCGGCCAGCAGGTCGAAGCGCAGCGGCCCCTTGGCGAACGCGGGCAGCCCGATCAGCGAGCCGCTGATCTCCGTGGACGGAGCGTTGGTGACGGTGACCGCGTTGCCCGGGCCGGTGACGAACGTGGCGTCCCAGCCCGCCTGCGGCACGCCGATCTCCAGGGCCCGCCCGGCGCGCCAGGTGCCGGCCGGGACGTTCGGCACGTCCAGCGCGAAGTTCGGCGTGCCGCTGTCGAACATGGCCGGGGCGCAGGTCCTGGGCAGGCCGACGGCGGTCAGGCAGGTCTGCACCGTCCGCGGGTTCCACGACGGGGGCGCCGGGGCCAGCGCCGGGTCGGCGGCGGGCAGCGGGCGCTGCGGCGGCCGCGCCCCGAGCCGCCCCCGGGCCTGCGGGCGGGCGTCGTAGGACCCGGCCCACGACGCGTAGCGCGCCGCCGCGGTCCGGGCGTCGCCCGCCTCCGGCCCGGCGGCGGAACCGCGCTTGGCCTTCAGCGTCGGTGTCCGGCCCGCCTGCACCAGTCTGTAGCCGGCGGCCGGCACGCCGAGCAGGATGCTGCCGCTGTACTGGTCCGGGCTGAACCGCACGGCGAACTGCCGGCCGACGTGGTTGCCGGCCGCGTCCTGGAGGGTCCACATCGGGTTCACCAGCCCGGTGGCACCCTCCAGGCTGACGCCCATGACGCCGTCGAGCAGCCCGCCGAACATCGTCGGCTTGGCGCCGTCGGCGGCCGGGCACCGGGGCTTGTCGGCGAAGCAGTCGGTGGAGCGCACCAGCTCGATCGGGAGCGGGCCGGTGTGGTAGCCGCCGATGGCGACGTCGGCGTCGGCCTGGTCGCCGTGCAGCTGCACGCCGCTGCCGTAGCCATAGGGCGCCGCCCGGCCGGTGACGGTGACCGCGCCGGCCGGCACCTTGGAGCCGCTGACCCGGATGCCGGTGGAGCCGGTGTCCAGCAGGAGCAGCAGCGAGACGCCGCCGATCGCGACGGTCACCACCGGCCGCGGCGCGGTCGCCGGGTCGGCCACCGAGAACGGGATGGATCCGCCGGGGACGGCGGGCACCGCGTCGGCCCGCGCCGCCCGCGCCGCCGGTTGCAGGGTCAGGGCCGCGCCCGCCAGGCCGATCGCCGCCGCCGTTGCCGTGATCCGTGTGGCCAAGATCTGTTCCATCCGCCCGAGAGTGCCGAAGACCCGGATTACTGTGAGCGATCAGGACGCGAAGACACGAATCGCTTGCGCTGAACGGGCGAACCGGATCCGGCGGTTCCGGTCGCGGCCCGGGTCCGGACGTGGCAGCGTGAAGGAGGACGGTCCGTATCCGAACGCTTGTACGAGGTGAATGGCATGAAGCCGACCGAAGCCGCCATCGGCGCACCGTGCTGGGTCGAGCTCGGCAGCTCCGACCTGCCCGCCTCCGGCGCGTTCTACGGCGCGCTGTTCGGCTGGAGCGTCGAGACCGACCCCCGCGAGGACGCCGGCGGGTACACCATGTGCTCGCTGAACGGCGCCCCGGTGGCCGCGATGTCCCCGCTCTACGCCCCCGGCCAGCCGGTGGCCTGGTCGGTGTCGTTCGCCGTGGCCGACGCCGACGCCACCGCGGTCCGCGCCGAGGAGCTGGGCGGCCTGGTGGTCATGACCCCGATGGACGTGTTCGACATCGGACGCTTCTCGGTGCTCCAGGACCCGGGCGGCGCGATGTTCAGCATCTGGCAGCCGCGCACCTTCCACGGCTTCGGGCTGTGGGACGAGCCGGGCGCCGCCTGCTGGGTGGAGCTGGCCACCCGCGACGTGCCCGCCGCCAACGCCTTCTACCAGGGGCTGTTCGGCTGGTCGGTCAGCGAGGGCGACTACCCGCACCTGAGCGCCGGGGACCGGCAGTTCGGCGGGGTGCAGGACATGGCCGGGACCGGGGTGCCGGAGGACGTGCCGCCGCACTGGCTGCTGTATTTCAAGACCGAGGACGTGGCGGCGTCGGCGGCCAAGGCGGCCGAGCTCGGGGCGGAGCTGCTGACGAAGCCGTTCGAGGTGCCGGGCACCGGGCAGTTCGCGGTGGCCCGGGACCCGCAGGGTGCGGTGTTCGCGGTGTATCAGCCGGAGGTCAAGAAGTAGGCGGGCGGACACGGGTCTCAGGTCTCAGGTCTCAGGTCTCAGGTCTCAGGGGTGGATGGTCACCGGTGTCCCGTTGACCGTGCAGTGGCCCAGACTGCAGGCCACGACGAAGCTGCTCGACGGCGTCGCGGGCGTGGGCCCGGTCGGCTGCACCACGGCCGGACCGACGCGCTGCGGCGCCGTCGGATCGTGGAGGCCCCGCTCTCGGGTCCCGGCCACCAACACGATCATCGCCAGCAGGACGTGCACCACGGCGTTCTTGGTCATCCGCAACCACGCCAGGACGATCCCGAAGACCGTCAGGGCGATCGCGACGGCGAGCAGCCAGTCGCCGTAATGGCGGGTGGCGGCGTCCGGATCGGTTTTGTAGCCGCCGCCCCAGGCCCGCATTCCGATGACGAATCCGGCGACGAGGACCACGATCGCCAAAACCGCGTCGATGCCGACGACCAACGCGAACTTCGATCCCGGTCCCATTTCGGGCGGTTCCGCGACCCGCCGCGACGGCGCCCCACCTTGTAGCGGCATCGGAAAAGCATGACAGGGCTCTGTCGCGGACGCCACCGGCTCGCCGGGCCGGTGGCGTCCGGGACCGCCCGGCGCCCGAACGCCGGTTCATGCTCGGGGCCGATCAATGGCATCCTTCGCAGGAAAACCCTGCGACTGGAGACCGATCTTGACCACGAACCGCCGTCCGCTTTTCGCCGTCCTGACCGTCGTCCTCGCCCTGAGCGGATGCAAGTCCACGGCGAGCAGCTCCGCTCCCCCGGGATCCGCGACCGGCTCGAAGGCGTCCTCGGGCACTGACGCCCGCTCGGTGAGCCCGCTGGCCAACCGGGACGGGCTCAAGCCCGGCCTGGGGGCGATCACCTCGGCCGGCGACCAGTCACAGGCCCGCGACCTGATCACCAAGCTGACCACCGCCGCCACCGGCCCGAAGACCGGCTACACCCGCGAGAAGTTCGGCGACGCCTGGACCGACAACGCCACCGGCGTCCCGTTCGCCGACAACGGCTGCGACACCCGCGACGACGTCCTGGCCCGCGACGGCCTGGACCTCGCCTACGCCTCGGGCTCCAAGTGCGTGCTGGCCTCGATGACGCTCTACAACCCCTACAAGTCCGAGACGATCCAGTGGACGAAGGCCAAGGCCACCACCGTCCAGATAGACCACGTCATCCCGCTGTCCTACGCCTGGCAGATGGGCGCGGCCCGATGGTCCGACGACCAGCGCGTCCAACTGGCCAACGACCCGCTCAACCTGCTGGCCGTCGACGGCTCCGACAACGCCTCCAAGGGCGATTCGGGCCCCGCCGAGTGGCTCCCGCCGAACACCGGGATCCACTGCTCCTACGCGGTCCGCTTCGCCGAGGTGGCGCTGAAGTACAAGCTGGACGTGGCCAAGGAGGACAAGGCCAAGATGCTGACCTTGTGCCAGGGCTGAGGCACGTTCCCAGCACTAGTTCCGCCACGCCCCGCGCCGTTCCTTGTCCGTCAGCCCGCCCCAGGTCCCGTGGCGCTCGCCCAGCGCCACGGCGAACGCGGCGCACTCCTCGCGGACCGGGCACCCGGCGCAGATCCGCTTCGCGGCCTGCTCCCGGCGCTCGCGGGCCTCGCCCCGCTCCCCGGTGGGCGAGAAGAACGCGGCGCTGGGCAGGCCCCGGCAGGCCGCCGCGGCCTGCCACTGCCACGTCGTCAGCAGCGGCCGCAGCGCCGCAGCATGCTTCATCGCGGTCCCCGGCCCGGTCAGGCGGCCGGCGGCGGCCCGGCCACGCGCAGGTGGAAAGCCTGCGCGGAGGCGACTATCGCGTCGAGGTCGAACCCCGCCGGCGCCTCGTCCGGGGCGCCGACCGGAGTTCCGTTGGCCACGAACCACTGCTCGATCCGGGCCGGCGCGAAGACCGCGGCCAGCCGCGCGGTGGGCGAGCGGACCAGGTAGCTGTGCGGCACGCCGCGCGGGCCGTGCGCGGCGTCGCCCGGGCCGAGCTCGATCCGGCGGTCGCCGACGAAGAAGCTCACCTCGCCGTCGAGCACGATCCAGACCTCTTCCTCGTCCTCGTGGATGTGCAGCGGCGGCGCGTGGCCGGCTCCGTCGGTGAACTCGACGACGCTCAGCGATCCGGCGGTGGCCTGTCCCGGGATCAAGACCCGGCTTTGTCCGCCGAGGAACCAGAACGGTTGGGAACTGTCGGTCACGAAACTCATCGCGCAGCCTTTCCATGTGCCGGGAAGCGCCCGGATGCCAAACGGAGGACGAAGATCGTCCGCCCTCTGAGAAGACCACCGGCCGCCAGGCGGTCGCATCAAGGAAAGACCCCAGTCTTAGTCGGCACCGCCCCGCTAAAGTGCTCTCAACTGCACCAGCACCCCCGCCGGCGACGGCGCCCGGCCCCTCGGAGAGACCGCACCATGAGCCCGGCCATACATCCGACGGATCCGGAGGCTCCCGGCCTCGCACCCACCCCGGGCGAAGTGTTCGTCGGCCGCGCCGCCGAGTCCGAACGCCTGCTGGCCGGGGCCGGCGAGGCCCGCGCCGGCCGGGCCTGGCTGGCGGTGATCGAGGGCGAGGCGGGCATCGGCAAGAGCGCCCTGGCCCGGCGGCTGACGTCCTCACTCCCTGATTTCACGGTGCTGTGGGCGACCGGCGACGTTTCGGAGACCGAGCTGCCCGGCGGCGTGGTCGGCCAGCTGACCCGGCGCGTGGACCGGGCCCTGGCGGACCGGTTCCCGCTGCTGGGGCCGGACGCCGCGACCGGGGCCTCCCCGCACGCGGTCGGCGGGCAGCTGCTGCTCCTGCTCGGCGCGCTTCAGGAGAGCACCGGCCCGGTCGCCCTGGTGGTCGACGACTTCCACTGGGCCGACCCGTTCTCCGTGCAGGTATTGGGGTTCGTCCTGCGCCGACTGTGGGCGGACCGGGTTTTGACCGTGCTGGTCACCCGCTCCGAGGAGGAGCGCACCACCGAGAGCCTGCACCGGCTGGTCCGCTCCACGGACCGCGCCGCCCGGATCGAGGTCGGCGGCCTGGCCGAGGACGACGTCGCCCGGCTGGCGGACAGCCTGCTGGACACGCCCGCGGCGCCGGGGCTCGTCGAGCGCCTGTACTCGTACACCAAGGGCCATCCGCTCTACGTCCGCACGGTCCTGGCCGAGGTCCCGATCCAGACCCTCGGCGCCGAGGCCGCGGCCCGCTGGCCGGTCCCGCGCTCGCTGCGCGTGGGAATCAGCGATCTGATGGAGCGGCTGCCCGCCGAGTCGGTCGCGCTGCTGGAAGCGTTGGCGGTGCTGGACGCCAGGCTCCCGCTGGCGACCGTCGCTCAGGTCGGTGCCCTGCCGGATCCGGCCCGCGCGCTCAAGCCCGCGCTGGCGGCGGGCCTGGCGCAGTGGTGGCCGGCCGAGGCCGAGAGCACGGTCGCGCTGGTGCACGCGCTCCAGCGCGACGCCGTCTACGAGGCGATCGGCCCCGAGCGCCGCCGCACCCTGCACGCCGCCGCCGCGGGCGTGGTCGGCACCGCCGCGTCCTGGGCCCACCGCGTCGCCGCGGCCGGCGCGGCCGACGCGGGGCTCGCCGCCGAGCTGGAGCAGTCCGGCGGCGCCGAGGCCGTCCTCGGCCGCATCGCCCTGGCCGCCACCGGGCTGCTCGAGGCCTCGGCCCTGTCCGACCGTTCCGAGGACCGCGAGCGCCGCCTGCTCACCGCCTGCGCGCAGTCGCTGCTGACCATGCAGCCGGCGACCGCGATGCGGTTGCGGCCGCAGGTCGAGGACTGCGCGCCGAGCACTTTGCGCGGCTGCGTGCTCGGGGTCATGGACCTGTTGGAGGGCCGGTTCGCCGACGCCGAGGCCCGGTTGTCGGAGTCCTGGCAGGCCGCGCTGGCCGACCCGGAGTCGGGGTGGGTCGCCGTGCTGGCCGGGACCTTCCTGGCGGTCATCACCATCCGGCAGTGCCGCGGCGCCCGGACCGTCGACATCGCGACCCGCACCCTGGCCATCGGCGACCTGGACCCGGCCACGACCGACTTCACGCGCGCGGTGCTGGCGACCGGCCGGATGTGGGACAAGGGTCCGCGCGCCGCCCTGGAGGACGTGGCGCACCTGCCGCGCCTCGCCGCCGACTCCGCGAACCACCAGTTGGAGACGCTGGCCACCCGGGGCGTGATGAGCCTGTTCGTCGGCGACCTGCCGGCGGCCCGCGCCGACCTGGCCACGGTGGCGCGCCGGGACCAGCAGGGCGCCGGTTCGAAACTCAGCCATCTGTCGCTGTCGCTGTGGTCGGTGACCGAGTACCTGTCCGGGGACTGGAACGCCGCGGAGTCGGCAGCGGACCGGGCGCTGGCGATCGCCGCGAGCCAGGACCACGTGCTGGGCGACGCGGCGGCCGGGTTCGCGGCGGTGTGCGTGCAGGCCGGACGCGGTCTGTGGGACGCCGCCGAGGCCCAGCTCACCGCCCTGACCGAGATCACGCGGATGCTCGGCGACCCGCCGGCCGAGGCCGTCTACCTGGCGCTGGCCGGGGCGCTACTGGCGCAGGCCCGCGCCGACCACGCCGCGATGCTGGTGGCGCTGGAGCCGATGGTGGACCGGCACGCCGAGGACGGCGGCATCGACCCCGACGCGGCGCTGCGGCTGCGGTATCAACCGTTCCGGCTGTGGCAGCGGTCGCTGCTGGTCGAGGCGCTGATCGGGACCGGGCAGGTGGAGGCGGCGACGCGGTCGCTGCGGGAGCTGGAGGAAGAGGACTGCGACCACGGAGGGTACTCGCGGCTGGTCGAGGCGAGGCTGAACGGGCTGCTGGCGGAGGCCCAGGGGCGGCCGGAGGAGGCGTTGGCGGCGTATCGGGAGGTGTTGGACGGCGGGGCCGGGGCGGGTTCCGGGGCGGCGGGCATCCGGGCCGGCGCGGGAGCAGCAGGCTCGAACGCGGCGGGCAGCCAATCCGGGGCAGGCTCCGGTGCGGGGGCAGCGAGCGCGGGCGCGGCGGGCAGCAGATCCGAGGCGGGCTCCGGCGCGGCGGCGGGCATCCGGGCCCGCGCGGGTGCGGCCGAGGACCCGGTCTTCTTCCGCGCGCTGCTCGAACACGGCTACGGCCGGCTGCTCGTGGCGACCGGTTCCAAGGCCCGGCGGGAGGCGTCGGCCTGGTTCCGGTCGGCGCACGACCGGTTCGCCGCGCTGCGTGCCGCGCCGTTCCTTGAGCGGTGCGAGGCGGACTTGGCAGCGATCGGCCTGTCCGCGCCGGCACAGACCGGCGGTCCGCTGCACGCGCTGACCGAGCGGGAGCTGTCGGTGGCGTACCTCATCGCCGACGGCCGCACCAACCAGCAGGCGGCGGCAGAGCTCTACGTCACTCCGAAGACGGTGGAGTATCACCTGTCCAACATCTACTCCAAGCTCGGCATAACGTCGCGCCGTCACCTCACCGCGCTGGTCCGGGCCTGAGCGAACTGCCCGGACTAGGGTCGGACCCTAGGGCCGCCTAGGGATTTCGGTGCTTCGCTGAAGGGGTGACGGCTGGACACCTCCCGGGCGGCGCCCGCACCCGCAGGGCCCCGCTTACCGGACGCGACGAGGAACTGCGGATACTCACCGATCTGCTGGCGGGAGTGCGCGAGGGCATGAGCTCCGCGCTGGTGCTCGTCGGCGAGGCCGGGATCGGCAAGACCCGGCTGCTGGACCATCTTGCTCGGACCTCGACCGACCTGCGGGTGGTGCGGACCGCCGGGGTCGAGACCGAGGCCAGGCTGGGGTACGCGGCGCTGCACCGGCTGCTGCGCCCGCTGCTGGCGGACCCGGACGCCTTCGAGGCGCTGCCCGCGCCGCAGCACGAGGCACTGGCCGCCGCGTTCGGGCTGCGCGCCGGGCCGACGCCGGACCGGTACCTGGTCGGCCTGGCCGTGCTGACGCTGCTGGCCGGGACCGCGGCGGCGCAGCCTCTGCTGTGCCTGGTGGACGACGTGCAGTGGCTGGACCGGGAGTCCGCCGAGGTGCTGGCGTTCGTCGGGCGGCGGCTGGGGGCCGAGGGGATCGGGCTGGTAGTCGCGGGGCGCACGGAGGGCTCCGGCCCGGCCGCGGGCGAGGGCCCGGGTTCCTATTCGGACTCTTATTCCGGCTCTTATTCGGACTCTTCGGACCCTTCTGATTCCTATTTGGGTTCTTATTCGGGTTCGGGCGGACCGTTCGACGGCTTCACCGCGCTGCCGGTCCGCGGCCTGGCCGAGACCGACGCGCACGCGCTGCTGCGTCACAGCGTCCTGGGACTGCTGGACCCGGAGGTCGCCACCCGCATCGTCGCCGACACCGGCGGCAACCCGCTGGCCCTGACCGAGATCGCGGACGCGCTGAGCCCCGCGCACCTGGCCGGCGCGGCGCCGCTGCACGAGCCGCTGCCGGTCGGGGCCCGGCTGGAGAACCATTTCCGACGCCTGATCCAGGACCTGCCGGAGCCGACCCGCGCCTTCCTGCTGCTGCTGTCGGCGGCGTCGCCGGAGGACCCGGTGCTGCTGTGGCGGGCCGCCGGGGAGCTGGGGGTTCCGGCCGCGGCCGCCGACGAGGCGCTGTCCGCCGGCCTGATCACCGGCGACCACCTCATCGAGTTCCGGCACCCGCTGATCCGCTCCGCCGTGTATCGCGGGGCCGACGCCACCCTGCGCCGCCGGGTCCACCGGGCCCTGGCCGCCGTCACCGACCCGGTCCAGACTCCCGAACGCCGGGCCTGGCACAGCGCCGAGGCGACGATCGGCCTGGACGACACGGTGGCCGGCGAACTGGAGACCGCCTCGGAGCGCGCCCGGGCCCGCGGCGGCTACGCCGAGCAGGCGGCGTTCCTGGCCCGGGCGGCCGAGCTGTCGGTGGTGAACCGGGCCGGCCGGCTGGTCGAGGCCGTGCAGGCACATCTGGTGCTCGGCGACCCGCACTCGGCGCGGAGCGTCCTGGAGCAGGCCGAGCCGCTGCTGGCCGATGATCCGCTGCTCCGCGCCCGCGCCCTCTACGCCCGGGCGAAGATCGGGATGCTGCTGGCCCAGCTCACCGGTGTTCCGGCCCTGCTGATGTCCGCCGCCGACACCGTCGCCGTGGCCGGGAACGATCCCGGGCTGGCCCGGCGGATGCTGCTGGAAGGGCTGGTCGCCACGCTGTACAGCGGGCACGACCGGCTGCGGGAGTTCGGCGAGGCGGTGCTGGACTCCCCCGCGCTGCGCCCTTCGGGGTCAGCCCCGCTCGGGCCGGACAGCGGTGCGGACCTGATGCTGCGCGGCTTCGCGCTGCGGATGGCCGAGGGCTACCCGCAGTGCGTGCCGGTGCTGCGAGCCGCCATAGCGGCGATCTGTCGTGGCGAGGAATCCGACGACCAGACCATGCCGGTGGCCGAGCTCACCATCTACGCGGGCGACGAGACCTGGGACGACGACGCTCTGCGCGCCGTGGAGGTGTTGGAAGCCCGGGCCCGCCAAACCCGCGCACTCGGCGCACTGCGCGCGGCGCTGCTGGTCCGTTCCTCGTGGGAGCTGCGAGCCGGCCGGTTCTCGGTCGCGACGATGTGCTTGGACGAGGCGGAGGACCTCGCGGTCGTCACCGGACAGCCGACTCCCGGCGACGCCTACCGGATCGAGCTTCTCGCCTACAGCGGCCGCGAGTCCGAGACCCGGGCCGCGGCCAGGCTGGTGGCCGAGGACTGGGTGGAGGCCAACGACCACGGCGGCTTCGGCGACTGGGCCCGCTACTCGCTGACGGTGCTGGAGCTCAGCCTCGGCCGCTACGCCGAGGCCGCGGCCCTGGCGCGGGTGGCGTTCGGCACGGACAACCCCGGCGCGGCGGCGCGGATCCTGCCGGACCTGGTGGAGGCCGCGGCGCGCAGCGGGGACGAACTCACCGCCAAGGACGCGCTGCGCCGCCTGGAGGAGCGGGCCACGGTGGCGGGCACGCCGTGGGCCCTGGGCCTGCTGGCGCGCTGTCGAGCCCTGATGAGCGACGACGACCAGACCGCGTCGCTGTTCGAGGAAGCCGTCGAGCTGCTCGACCGCACGCCGATCCGCACCGAGTCGGCGCGGGCCCACCTGCTCTACGGCGAGTGGCTGCGGCGGCGCAAGCGGCGCGCCGAAGCGCGCGCCGAGCTGCGCACGGCGTACGACATGTTCGAGACGATGGGCGCCGCCGGGTTCGCCGAGCGGGCGCGGGTCGAGCTGCTGGCCACCGGCGAGCACGCCCGCAAGCGCACAACGCGGACCGGCCACGGCCTGACCCCGCAGGAGCGGCGGATCGCGGAGCTGGCGGCGGCGGGGTCGACGAACGCGGAGATCGCCACGCGGCTGTTCATCACGCAGTCGACGATCGAGTACCACCTCAACAAGGTGTTCCGGAAGCTGGACATCACGTCGCGGCGGCAGCTGCGGACGATGTTGGCGGAGGGTTGATCGGCGGACGGTTGATCGGCAGAGGGTTGTCGGCAGAAGGTTGATCCGCGGTTGGTGACCGGGAAACGGCTGTGGGACCGCGACAGTTGTCGCGGTCCCACAGCCGTTTCTGCTTCGAAGGCTCGGGGTTCAGGCTCGGGCTCGTGGCTCAGTCTCAGCCGGTGGCCTCCGCCGCCTCCTTGATCAGGTCGGCGGTCTGCTTGGGGTGCGACACCATCACCGCGTGCGAGGCGCCGTTGACGGTGATGGTGCGCCGCGAGTTGGCCCGCTGCGCCATGAACGCCTCCGAGGCCGGCGGGATCGCCTGGTCGGCCCCGGCCACCAGGAACCAGCTGGGCAGCGTCTTCCACGCCGGCACGCCGCTCGGCGCGGACAGCGCGGCCAGTCCGACGGGGCGCTGGCTGGCGGCCATGTCGGCGGCGGTGCGGGCCGGGACGTCGGCGGCGAAGACCGCGTGGAAGGCGTCCTGGTTGATGACGCCCTCCGGCGCGCTGCCGCCGCCGGGCACCGGGTAGTTGTGCACGCTCAGGTTCGCGCCCAGCTCGCTGCCCGGGAAGCGGCCGGTCAGCTCCAGGGCCGACTCGCCCTGGTCCGGGGCGAAGGCGGCGATGTAGACCAGGGCCTTGACGTTCGCGTGGCCGACGGCCGCGTTGGTGATGAGCTCGCCGCCGTAGGAGTGGCCGACCAGCACCACCGGTCCGGGAATGGTGTCCAGGATGCTGGAGATGTAGGCCGCGTCGCTGGTCAGGTCGCGCAGCGGGTTCGCCGGGGCGACGACCGGATAGCCGTCGTGGCGCAGCCGTTCGATCACGCCGGACCAGCCGGAGGCGTCGGCGAAGGCGCCGTGGACGAGGACCACCGTGGGCTTGGGCGCGTGGTGGGCCGCGCCGGCGGGGGCGGCCGAGGCGAGCGCCGGGGTGGTCGCGGCGGCGACGGCCAGCACGGCGGCCGGGATCACAGCTTTGGCTTTCATGAGTTCTCCTTCAGGACGGTAAGAGGGTCGGCGGTGAGTGCGGTCACAGGGTCTTGATCAGTCCGCCGTCGATGACGAAGTCGGCGCCGGTGATGTTCGCGGCACGGTCCCCGGCCAGGTACACCACCAGGTCCGCGACCTCTTCGGGGCGGCTGAACCGGCCGGTGACGCTGTCGGCGGCGGCGCCGGCCACCACGTCGTCGGGAGACAGCCCGGCGGCCCGGGCGACGGTGGCGGCCACCCCGGCGTCCCCGAGCCACAGGCCGGTGGCGACCGGCCCGGGGCTGACGGTGTTGACGCGGACGCCGCGCGGCCCGACCTCCTTGGACAGGGCTTTGCAGAAGTTGGCGAGCGCCGCCTTGGCCGCCGAGTAGTCGATCACCAGCGGATCGGGCAGGGCGGCGTTGACCGAGCTGACGGTGACGATGCTGCCGCCGCCGTCGAGCAGGAGCGGGAGCGCGGCGCGGGTGGTCCGCACGGCGCTGAGGAAGTTGATGGTCAGGGTCCGGTCCCAGTCGTCGTCCGTGACGCTGGCGAAGCCGTCCGGCCGGGGGCGGACGCCGCCGACGTTGTGCACCAGCACGTCCAGGCCGCCGAGGGCCTCGGCGGCGGCCGCGGCCAGCGCCGCCGGTCCGGCCGGGTCGGGCAGGTCGGCCAGGCCGACCGCGATGGGGACGACCTGGCCGGCGCCGCCGAGCTTCGCCAGCTCGGCGGCGAGGTCCTCCAGCTCGGCGGAGACCTCTCGGGATCCGGCGGCCACGCGGGCGCCCTCCTCGGCGAGGGCGCGGGTGATCGCCAGTCCGATGCCGCGCCCGGCTCCGGTGACGAGTGCGGTCTTGCCGCTGATTCCGAGGTCCATCTCGGGTCCCTTCGACTTTCCTGGTGGGGTGTCCGCGGCTCGATCCCGACGGGTTGGTCGGCCGGTTTCTTGGCTGGCTGCCTGGCTGTCTGGCGGGCTGCCGGGCTGGCGGGCTGCCTGGCTGTCTGGCCGCCTGGCTGTCTGGCCGCCTGGCTGCCTGCCGGGCTGCCGGGCTGCCTGGCTGACCGACCCCGGCCGACCGTCGCGGGCGCTGCTCCATGAGCTTCCGCGTGTACTGCTACATCGCGCTGCTACCTTTCGCGCGTACTGCTACATCGCGCTGCTACGTTCCGCGCGTACTGCTACATCGCGCTGCAACCTTCTGCGTGTACTGCTACATCGCGCTGCTACAAGGACTGCCGGTGCAGCCAGGCCAGCGCCGCGTCCGCGACTTCCCGCCAGCCGCTGTCGATGGTCAGGGAGTGGCCCTTGTCCGGGAACTCGGCGAACTCGGTGACCGCCTCGGAGTGCCGGTACTGCTTGAGCGTGGCCCGCGTGACCGTCTCCGGCACGGTGTGGTCCTTGCCGCCGCTCATCAGCAGCAGCGGGCCGCGTCCGGAGTTGGCGGTGTCGACCTTGGCCGGCGAGTGCGGGTTGAAGTTGGCCGCCGCGGCCTCGAACAGCGGCTTGCCCGGCGCGGGAATCGTCCACCGCTCGAACAGCTCGTCGGACTCCTGCTCGGAGACGGCGTTGCCGAAGGCGAAGCGGAACTGCTCGGCGGTCAGCGACACCGCGCGGTGCTTGTTCGCCGGGTTCTTGAACACCGGCAGCGTCGCGCGCAGGGCGGACAGCGGCAGCGGCAGCACGCCCTTGATCTGCGCGGCGTCGATGGCGACCGCGGCGGCGGCCAGGTCCTGACCGAGCAGCTTCTGCGCGATCATGCCGCCGAAGGAGTGGCCGATGAGGATCGGCAGCGTGTCCAGGCCGCGGATGATCGCCGCGTAGTGCTCGACGACGTCGTCGATGCCGTGGTCGGCGATGCTCTCGGGATTGGCGCGCGCCTCGGCGACGGTGTCGGGGTCGCCGGGCCAGCCGGGGGCGCTGGGAGCGTAGCCCTCCTCGCGGAAGAGGTCGATCCACGGCTCCCAGGAGGTGGCGTGCAGCCAGAGGCCGTGGATGAACAGGACGGGCGTGGGGGTGGTCATGGCCGCGGTTCCTTTCCGTTTCCGTGGAAGCGGATCGACGAGTGCTGTGCTTGCTCTCACAGCGGGATGCTTGTTCTCCCAGCAGGACACCAGGCCGGGGCGGTCGCTCGAACCGGGGAAACACCACAGTCCCCAGGGCGCCGGGGCCGCTGGGGAGCCGGGAACCGGGAAGCTGGGGGTCCCCCCGAGGTATCACCGCAGCGGGACAACCACCGCCGCGTGGAACAGCCGCCCTGGTCGATGCGATGATGCGACACACATCAGGGCCAGCCTCCGGAAAGGATCGGCGCATGTTCGGCAAGAACCGCAAACTGCTGCGCGACGGCACCCCAGGCCGCGCCGTGATCGTCGACGCCCTCCGCTCCGGCGGCCACCTCACCGCCAACGGCGGCGCCACCCCGGTCACGTACCGCCTCCGCCTCCGCATCCACCTGCCGGACGGCACCACCACCGACACCGAATGCCAACTAGGCGGCCTGACCCACAGCGCCCACACCTACTTCTCGGCCGGCGACATCGTCCCCGTCCGCTACGACGCCACCGACCCGACGCACGCAACCGTCGACGAAGCCGCCCTGCTGGCCGAACGCGAAGCAAAGCAACGCGAAGCGGAAGCCGAAGCCGTGGAACGCGCCGACCGCACCCTGTCCGGCCAACCCGACCCGGGCCCCGCCCGCAACCTCCCGACCGACGCGGCAATGCGCACGGCATACGACCGATGGCGCACAGCCGCAGCCCGCACGAAGGAAGCCAAAGCAGCGCACAAGGAAGCGCAACGCGCCGACGACAAGGGCGCAACGCTGCGGGCGTTCAACGCGAGCGTGAAGCGGGGCGCGGAGGAGCGGACGGCGCGGGAGCGGTATCAGGAGTTGCGGAAGGCGCGGCCGGATTGGATGGTGGAGGACCAGTGAGATGGACCGAGCCGAGCCACAGAGTGTCGCGCGCCCTGGTCATGGCCACGAACAGCTGACGGCGGACCAGTTCAGCACGCTCCGGAGCCGCGCTCTCATATCCAACGATGTCGTGCAGAGCGCGTCATGACAGGGCAGGAAGGCATGCTTGAATTCCAGACCCTTGACGCGATGGAAAAGGTTCCGATCTTGCAGGCGTCTCGATAGGTCGTTTCGACGTCGCGCCGGCCGAGCGCACGGGTCTCGTCGAGATCCTCGAAGCTGTCACCGGCCACGACGGCCATCGCCGTGTTCCAAATCTCCTCGGCGTTGCGATAGTTGGTACGCAGAACGACGCCGCGGGCGCCGGCAATCGTGACCCCTGGCATTCATCCACGATCACGGCCGAGTAGCCGCGTTTCGCGCGGCCTTCGGCGATCGCGGTGGCGGCAAGCATCAGCTCCAGGCGCGGGAGGACCCCGTGCCGGCCGACAGTGAACCACGCCCTGGTCAGCAGCGTCCGGGCCTGGTTGCCGTTGTGTTCGTCATCGACGTGAAGAACACAGCGTCCACATCATCACCGGAAGTCACAGGCGCCACCCACCCTCAGCCCACCTCGCCCCCACCCACCCCCGACAACGGTCCCACCCGCCCGAACACCCACGTCCCCGGCTCCTCCGGGTCGTCCCCGGCCCAGAACTGGGTCCACAGGCGGCGGAACTCCTCGCGGGAGATGTGGCCGTCGGCGTCGAGGTCGAGGCGGGCGAAGACTTCGTCGGTGTCGGTGGGGCGGCCGTTCCAGGTTTCGATGAGCTGGCGGTATTCGGGTTGGGAGAGGCGGTCGTCGGCGTTCTCGTCGATGGCGTCGAACATCGCGTCGGCGGTCGCGGTCACGGCTTCGGACATGGTGGGCAGGAGGTCGACGACGGTCAGGACGTCGTCGATGGTGACTTGGCGGGGGTTGGCGGACGCGGCGCTGAGCGAGGTCCACCAGTGGAGCATCACGGTGCGGAGCCGTTCGGCCTGGGGCGAGCCCGGGGGGACGCCGCGGACCGCGGTCCAGCGCGCGGCGAGGGCCTGGAAGTCGCCAGCCACCAGGTATCCGCGGCGGCCGGAGTCCATCGCGTCGAAGACGGCCGCGACCTTGGTCCGCTGGAATTCGCTTGCCATGGCGCCATGGTCGGGCCGGGGCGGCCAGAGTAGTGGGGCCGGTCGGTCAAACCCCACGATCGGATGAATTCCACGGTGGCGTGAAGGGCGGATTTCCGGATATGTTTTCAGCATTCTGGCATCGCCTGGAATAGCGCCGGAGATCCGCCCGGCGGGCGTGCCACATTCGCCATTCTTCGCCAGCCCCGCAGGCCCTGGCCGGCCCTTCGTACCCGCGCTACGGTGCGGCTCGATGACCCCCACGACGTATCATTCATCGCTGCTGTGCGCACTTATCGCGCCATTGTCTCTATCGGGATTGCTGTGCCATCCTTGTCCGCCGGCACGGCTCGATATCTCCGCGACCGTGAACACGCGGCCGGGTTCTTCCCCGCCCTCGATCCGGGCCGGAACGCCGGTGGTCGTCGACTATCGGCTGACCAACAGCGGTTCGCCGCGGCTGGTGGACGTACAGATCGCCGAGCCGGGTGCGCTGGGCGGGACGGTGAGCTGCCCCGGCGGAGGGCACTCGGTGGAGCTGCGGCACGGAACGTCCGTGGACTGCCTCGTCCGGTTCACCGCGCAGCCGGGTGCGCATACGGGGACGGTCGTCGCCACCGCGCACGCGGATCTCGACGATGGCGACGACGATGGCGATGGCCACGACGATGGCCACGGCAAGAAGAACGACCACGACCAGCAGGTCAGCGCTTCGACCACGGTCGGCTACCAAGGCATCGCCAGCTCAGTCGGCATCACAGAGCACGTATCAACGACATCTGATACCAGCGGCGCGCAGGTGACCCTGACCTACGTCCTCACCAACACCGGCAAGGCGGCGCTGTTCGACTTCGCCGTGGCCGACGCGCTTCTGCATTCCGGCGCCAGCTGCCCATCGGCACCCGGATCCGGGTCCGGGTCCGGATCCGGCCTGGCCCCCGGCGCATCGCTGACCTGCACCGCGACCACGCACCTCACCCCCGGCAGCTATCACAGCTCTACGACAGCCTCCGCCGACGACCGCACCACCACCGTGGATCCGGACGGGAAATCGGTGCCGCCGCCGAAGCTGACGGCCAACGCGTCGGCGGACTTCAGCGTCGTGGCCCTGCCACCGCCACCGGCGCCCCCACCAGCACCGCCTCCGACGCCGACCCCGACACCCACCACCCCGGCGCCGCCCCCACCCCCGCCCTCCACACCCGCACCACCGCCGCCCCCGAAGCCGCGCACCACCCCGCGCGCCGCCGCTCCCCCGCCGCCAAGCACCCCGAGCCCGACCCCCACGCCGACCCCGACCCCGACTCCCACGCCGACCCCGAC
>NZ_BAAAQN010000010.1:0-195629 GCF_039531695.1 Catenulispora yoronensis | reverse complement strand
GGCGTGGCCGCGGGGCGCGGTCCGGTCGGACAGCGCGCCGAGATCGCCGGCGCGGTCGCGGTCGCGCTGCTGGCCGCCGTCGCGGCCACCGGCCGCCTGCTGCGCGCCCGCCCGGCGGGAGTCGTGCTGGGCGTCGCCGCCGTCGGCTGGGCGGCACTCGGCGGATGGCTCGCCGCGGACGCGATAGTGCACACCGCCGAGCATCCGGAATCCGCCGCGACGCTTTGGGCCGGCGCGGCGGCACTGCTGGCGACGGCGGCGGGAGCCGCGGCCGTCGGCGGAACGAGTCCGGCCCCTGCGACCCGCGTCACCGGAATCACCGGAACCACCGGCGCCGCCGCGACCACCACGGCCACCACGACGGCCGGAGCAGCCGGAGCGGCCGGAACCACCGGAACCCCTGGGACCGCCGGCAGCACCGGAGCCCTGCCGCACCTGTCGCCCACCGGCACCGCGGTGCTCGACGAACCCGCCGGGGGCGGCGGCCTCGAACCGTTCGCCGCGACCACGGTGGCGGCGGCCGGAACGGTCGTGGCCGGGGCGGCCGGGGTCGCGGGCCACCTCGCCGTGTCGCAGAGCGCTGTCATCGCCTCAGTACTGGGACTGGCGTTCGTGCTCGCGATCCCGATGCTGGCGTTCCGCCTGGCCGGCCAGCGGCTGCCCGCGCTGCCCGCGACCGCCGAGCGGATCCAGGTGGATTTGCCGGCCCGGAAGCAGACCGAGCTGTGGCGGACGGCGGCGCTCCTGGACCGGCTGATGGCGGCCCTGCTGATCGGCGCCGCGGCGCCGGCGATCGTCGGCGCCGCGCTGGCCGCCGGGCACGGCGTGCTCGGGATGATCACCGCGGCGGACATCGGGATCGCGTACCTGTTGCGGGCGCGGGTGTTCGCACGGACGACTCCCAGGCTCCTGCTTCAGGCCACGGGCATGCTCGCCCTGGCCGGAGCCGCTTGGCGCGCGGCGGCGGCCGGGAGCACGGTGACCACCACCCTCGCCGTCGCGGCCGGCGCGCTCGTGGTGGGCCTGACCGCGGCCGGCTCCGGGCCGCGGCGGCAGTCCGACGACCCGCCGTACGCGGCGCGCGCCGCCGACCTCGCCGAGTACTTCGTGCTGGCGGCGCTCATCCCGCTGGCGCTGGGGGTGCTCGGCACGTTCGGCTGGGCGCGCGGGCTGGGGGGCTGAGGCGTGGCGACGCGGCGGCAGCAGCTCCAGGCGCACCGGTTCCTGGTGCGGCGCCTGGCGGCCGGCCTGGTCGGCGGGGAGCCGGGGACGGCTTCGCCCCCGGGCCAGCGGCTACGGACCGGGATGATCCTCGGCGTCTCGGCCGGCGTGCTGGGCATCGCCGGCGCCGCGACCTGGGGCCTGGTCGCGCCGAAACCGGACTCGGGCTGGCGGGACGGCCAGTCGGTAGTCGTGGCGGAGGGCACCTACAATCAGTACCTTTACACCGACGGCGTGCTGCACCAGGTGCTCAACCAGGCTTCGGCCCGGCTGGCGCTGCCGAACTACGCGGTACGCACGGTTCCGGCCGCCGCGCTGCGGAACGTCCCGCGCGGGGCTCCGGTGGGGATACCCGGCGCGCCGACCGACCTGCCGGCCCCGGCAGCCCTGGTCCCCGGGCCGTGGACGGTGTGCTCGACGCCGGGCGGCGACGGCACCGGCGGGGTCCGGGTCTCGGCGGCGTTGGGCGTGACCGTCGCGGGCACCGACGTGACGGACGGCCAGGCGCTGTATGTCGGCGTCGGCGAAGCCCGCTACCTGGTCTGGAACGGCCGCCGGCATCTGGTGACCGATCCGCCGGCGGTGCTCTCCGCGTTCCGGATGGCGGCCGCGCGGCCGGTGCCGGTCGGGGCGGCATGGCTGAACGCGGTCCCGGCCGGGGCCGACCTCGCGCCGCTGAGCCTGGGCGCCCGGACAGCGGTCGCAGACCTGGGCTCGGTCGGAGACCTGTTCGCGTATCAGGACGCGAGCGGCGGCTACGAGTACGCGGTCACGGCGCGCGGCTTGACCCCGATCACGCCGACCCAGGAGGCGCTGCTGCGCGCCGGCGGCTCGGCGGCGCCGAAGCAGCTGGATCCGGCCCGCCTGACGGCGGCCGAGCGGGCGGGACAGGTGGGCGCGCCGCTGGCCGGCGATCTGCCCGCGCCGCTGCCCGAACCGGTCGGCGCCGACAGCGGGGTCTGCTGGACCGCGACGCCGGGCGCGGATCCGGAGGCGCCGGTCTACCGTCTGCGCCGGGTCGCCGCGGCCGCGGTCGACGCGGCCGGCGCCTGGTCGGCGACCGACGGCCGCGGCGGCCGCGCCGACCGGGTCCTGGTCGGCCCGGACGCCGGCGCGCTCGCCACGTCCACGGCCGGCGGCGTTCCACAGCTGCTGACCGCCGTCGGCCGGCGGTTCCCGGTCGCCTCGAAGGACGACCTGAGCCGCCTCGGCTACGCGGCCGCCCCGACCCGGATCCCGGCGGCCCTGCTCGATCTCTTTCCGGAGGGTCCCGCCCTGGCCGCGGCGGCCGCCCGGACTCCTCAGCCGGCTCTCGTGCCAGGACCCTGAAACTTGAATAAGGACACTGTTTCGCAGGCGCGGCTCAGGCCGCCGTGAGCCGGTGGAACGACTCCGGGGTCACCATCCGGTAGCCGACGCCGCGGACCGTCGAGATCATCCCGGGCAGCGCGATCTTCGACCGCAGCGAGGCCACGTGCACCTCCAGCGCGCGCTCGGCGCCGTCCCAGCCGGTCGGCCACAGCGTCGCCACCAGGTCCTCGCGCGACACCGCCCGCCCCACCCGCTCGACCAGCGCGACGAGCAGCTGGTACTCCTTCGGGCGCAGCTCGACCCGGGTCCCGTGGACCGACACGGTCCGCGATTCCTCGGCGACCACCAGCGGCCCGGCCACCAGACGGCGCCGGCCGCCGGATCCGGAGCCGGCGGCGGAGGCGGACGGCGACGGCTCGCGCACCGGCGCGACCGCCAGCCGCAGGCGCGCGCCCAGCTCCTGCAGGCCGAAGGGCTGCACCGCGTAGTCGTCGATCCCGGCCTCGTGGCCGCGCAGCCAGGCCTGCAGATCGACCCGCTGGGTCATGGCGATGATCGGGGCCTGCGTCCGCCGCCGCAGCCGCCGGCAGTAGGCGAGCACCTCGCCGTCGACGATGCCGCAGTCCAGGAGCACCACGTCGACGGTGCCCGGCGGGTCCGCGTCCACATCTGCTTCGTGCACGTCGAAGCCCAGCATGACCAGGCCACCGCTGAGCGTACGGCTGCGCCGTCGGCCGAGTCCGGTCAGGAGAACTCTCATGGCACCACAGTGGCATGCACGGCTCACCCTTTGCTCAACGTCCCGCCGACCACCTTGTGACGGCTGATCGACGACTGCTGGGATTCAGCAGCACGAGACGGTCATCAGCAGCCCCCTGAAGGAGCCGGTCATGGCAGATCCGACACTCCAGCACGAACACGAAGCGATGAGCCGGGCGGCCGGCGAGTTCACGAACGCGCTGGACGATCTCAACACCTACGTCGCCCCGGTGCGGGCCGACCACGACGCCATGCAGTGGCAGAGCGACGCGGCCACCAAGTACCGCGAGCTGTTCGACGAGTGGCTCATGCAGTTCGGCGACATCTGCAAGGCCCTGGAGACGATGCGCGAGGTCCTGGGCGCCAGCGCCCGCGACTACGCCGACAACGAGGCCTGGGCGGTGGACGCCGTCAAGAGCATCGGCGGACCGAGCGACTACACCTCGGCGCAACAGGCCCTGCTGGGCCTGTGAGCCGCGCCCGGCGTCCGGGAAGCCCGGGACGCCGCGACCGCATCCACCGCACCGCGAAGCACCGCTAGGAGACCACGATGGCGTTCATCGCCAACACCGACAACATGGCGCAGCTGGTGAGCACCCTGGGCACCGCCAGCAGGAACATCGAGGACCGCCTCGTCGCGCTCCAGAGCTACGGCGACCGGCTGAAGTCCACCTGGACCGGTCCGGCCGGCGACTCCTACGAGGAGCAGAAGAGGAACTGGGACCGGGCCGCGAACACCATGAACGAGCTGCTGTCGCACT
The DNA here is from genome assembly GCF_039531695.1 of Catenulispora yoronensis. NCBI lineage: Bacteria > Bacillati > Actinomycetota > Actinomycetes > Catenulisporales > Catenulisporaceae > Catenulispora > Catenulispora yoronensis. The sequence goes on along the minus strand of NZ_BAAAQN010000010.1, from coordinate 191,577 downwards.
TCGGCGTGAAGCTCAACGACATCACCGACGGCATCGTGCACACCGAGCGCACCGCCCAGGCCCGCTGGACGAACCTGTGACGGACACGCCGGTGGCGACCCCCCCGGAGCCCGGCGACACCTGGGATCCGGCATCCCACAGCACCATCAAGGGGCCGAGCCTGGGCACGGTCGAGGCGAACTCCGAAGCCATCAGGGCCCTGGCGACCTGGCTCAAGACCTCGCTGACCGATCCGGAGGGCCTGTTCGTCCGGTCCAAGGCCTGGCTCACGACCGGCGGCGACACCGGCTACCCGGGCCGGTCGCTGCGGTACGACCTGTACGCGAGCCGGTCCGGCGACCCGAACTCGATGGCCGGGCCGGACACCGTGCCGGTGGGCGTCCTGGTCGGCTACCCGCCGTTCCTGTCCAGCGCCCAGAACCTGAAGAAGGCGGTCGACACCCAGCTGGGCGCCCTGTACCTGAAGTTCGTCGAGGACCCCACCAAGACCGACATGAGCAGCGGGAACCTCTTCGCGATGGTGACCAGGATCGTGGATCAGCTGAACGCGGTGGCCGCCGACTACGACCGGGGCGACGAGGCCATCGAGAACGACCTCGGCGCCCTGGCGAACGACATCCAGAGCCAGTTGCAGACCATGCTCGGCACCAAGGGAACGAACGGAGGCGGCGGCTGATGGGCTACGACGGCAACTACGTCCCCGATCCGGACGCCAACCGTCCGGACCAGACCCTCACCGTGGACTCGGCGTCGGCCACGGCGGGGGCGGGCTTCTCGATCTCCGTCATCTGCGGTGCCCCGCCGAGGACCGGCGTCATGCACGACACGGCCGAGACCCCCGGCACCGGCCAGGGCATCGACGGATACTCCTGGAACCAGGCCATGACCGCCATGTTCGGCGGCTGCGGGGACGGCAGCTTCGGCCCGCCGAGGCACGGGACCTGGGCCGATCCGCTGAGCATGGAGACAGCCCACTTCGCGATCCTCACCATCAAGCAGATGCTGCACAGCTACGCCAACGACGTGGACGGGGCGAAGAAGCAGATCCTGGAGAACCACTGGAGCGGACCGGCCGCGACGGCGTTCGGGCAGGTGCTCGACGCGTTCACCACCTACGTCAAGGACCTGGCCGACCTCATGGCCTACCCGCCGCCGACCAGCAGCCTGCTGCGCATCGCGCACATGAACGAGGCCTTCTGCCAGGCGGCGACGTTCATCTGGCAGTGCTCCCTCACCCGGGCCTTCAACGACAACGGGGCCCACGACCGCAACACCCCGGTGAACATCTCGAAGGACCTCACGTACACCGGCACGATGGTCGGCGCCGGCCGGGCCATGCTCAAGGCCTACGACTCGGAGCTGAAGAAGCTGTACGAGGGGTCGGCGTGACCTTCTTCGACATCACGAAAGCCGCGTACAAGAGCCCGAACTTCGCCAAGCTCCCGAGCGGGGACGGCGGCGCCGTCACCGGCATCGGCGGCGCCGACAGCCTGCTGCAGAACTCGGCCGCCGATCCGGGCGGGATCAGCTCCGCGGACCTCACCGGCGGCGGCTTCGGGAGCAGTGCCGGCGACTTCGGGAGCGCCACCGGCGGCTTCGGCGCCGGAACCGGGTTCTTCAGCACTGGAACCGACGGCACCGGAACGAGCACCTTCGGCACCAGCGGCACCAGCGGTTCGGGGGGCCTCGGCACCGACGACCCGTTCACCGGCGTCGGCAGCCTCAGCTCCGGCACGCTCGGTTCCGGCACGCTCGGTTCCGGCACTCTGGGCTCCGGCACCCTGGGCTCCGGCAGCGACGGCACCGGTTTCAGCACGAGCACCGGTTCCGGTTCCGGAACTCTCGGCTCCGGCGACGGCTTCACTCCCCCGGACAGCACCCTGTCCGGGCTCCGCACGCCGCAGTCCGAGCTCAGCGGCACCCGCGGTGAGGTGAGCGGCGGCGACCCGTCCGTGCTGAAGAACTTCAGCACCGGCGGCGGTACCGGCGGCTTCGGCGGAAGCGCCGGCGGTACCGGTGGCTTCGGCAGTACCAGCGGCGGCACTGTCGGCGGCTTCGGCACCGGCGGCGTCACGCTGGACCCGCGCGCCCTCGACGCCGCCGAGAGCGGCCTGGCCGCCACCACCGCGGCCGAGCAGGCCCGGATGGCCGAGAACGGCATGGGCATGGGCATGCCGATGGGCGGCATGGGCGGCATGGGCGCCGGCGGCCAGGGCCAGAACAAGGAGCGCGAGAGCAGCACCTGGCTCACCGAGGACGAGGAGGTCTGGGGCGCGGCCAGCACGGCGCCCGGCAGCGTCCTGGGCCTGCTCCCCGACCAGGGGTCCCGGCGGTGACCGTCGATCCGGGACACCCGGCGCTGGCCTTCGACCGGGTGAAGCTCGCGGCCCTCGTCGCCGACTCCGAACGCCGGGTCCGGGCCATCGCCGACGCCCAGCGCGAGATCGCCGGCCTGGCGGTCACCAAGCGTTCGCGCGACCGGGCGCTAACGGTGGGGCTCGGTCCCGGCGGGGTGCTGACCGAGCTGACCTTCCACACCACCGCCTACCGCGAGATGGCGCCGGCCGAGCTGTCGCGGCTGGTGCTGGACACCGTCGCGGCCGCCCGGGCCGAATACGCCGCGCAGGTCGCGAAGGCCATGGCGCCTGCGCGGGAGGGGGCGGCCCTGCCCCACGACCAGATCCTGGCCGGCACCTTCGACATCTCCGAATTCCTCCGCGGGGGCCCCTCATGAACCAGACCATCCAGGCCAATCCGGTCGATCTCTCCCGGCACGGCGCAGCCTTCGCCGACCACGTCCCCACGATGTCGTCCATCCGCGACGACATCCACGCCCTGATGCGGGACCCCGGCATCGGGGACGACGACTTCGGACGGTCCTTCCGCGCCACCTTCCTGCCGAACGTCCTGGCCCTGGCCGACAGCATCGGCGACGCCGGCAGCGGCATCCTCGGCATCAGCACCAACATGCGCGAGATGGCGGGCGCCTACGCGGAGACCGACCAGTACTCGCTGGACAGCGTGCTGCACGGCAGCGGCTCCTCCGGACCCGCGGTGACCGGCGGCCCGCACGCCACCCCGCACCGGGCCTGAGATGGGCCTCCAGCTCCCGCCGTTCTTCGCCCAGATCTTCAGGGTCTTCGGCCTGGGCGAGTTCCCGCTGTCCGACGAGGACAAGCTCGCCGCGTTCGGCGAGGGCGTCCACCGCATGCACCAGCGGATCGCCGTCCTGAGCGACGACATCGCCGAGAGCGTCCGGGCGGCGAACCTGTCCAGCTCCGGTCCGGCGATGACCCAGTACACCGGCAGCATGCTCGACGTCGTCGACACCGGCCTGCCGAGCATGCGCGAGAGCGCGCTGCTGATGGGCGAGCAGCTCCGGGAGACCGCTCTGCAGGTCGAGTACGGCAAGGGCACCATCCTCATCAACACGGCGGTCCTGATCCCGATGATCTTCGAGGCCATCGCCGCCGCCCCGGAGACCCTCGGCGCCTCGCTGGCGGTGGCCGAGGAGGCAATAGCCGCGCTGCGCGCCACCGTGCCCCAGCTCATGCGCGTGATGGTCGAGAAGGTCGCCACCAACACCGCGATGATGGAGGGCGGCGACCTCGCGGTCCAGGGCTACCAGATCCTGATCAAGCACGACCGCTCGACCCTCGACGGCGGCCTGTCGCTGAACACGATCGAGAGCGGCGTGATCGCGGGCGCGATGGACGGCCTGCTCACCGGCGCGATGATGAAGGGCGCTCCGAAGTTCTTCAAGAGCACCGAAGTCGGCGTCCAGGACGCCTCCCGGCTCCTGTGGGCCCCGCCGAAGTGGGCCCATATGGGCAGCCAGGCGGTGAACAACACCGTCACCTCGCTCATCATGGCCGGCATCAACGGCGAGCCGATCGACGGCATGATGCTGTTGGAGGGCGCCGGGGCGGGTTTGCTGTTCGGCGGCCTGGGCCGCACCGGCGGCGTGAAGATCAAGCCGTTCAACGCCTTCCACATGGCGGAGACCTTCCACAACGGCGACCTGTGGATCAGGCCCAATGAGGCCTACACGGCGGACAAGACCGGTACCAACGCCTTCTCCTTCAACGTCCGCCGGCAACCGGGATCCGGGGACGGTACCGGACACGTCTACTTCGGCGACCCGGAGGTTGCGTACGCCAAGGACAGGCCGGCGCCGTCCCAGCGCCTGCGCCCAGTGATCGACGAATTCCTGGAGGGACATCCGCAGGACGCCCCGAAGCCGAGGTTCGTCGTCCTCGAACACACCCCGGCGGCCGAGCTCGACGCCTACCGCGCCCTGGCCAAGGAGAAAGGGGTGTCGATCGTCGTCCCGGACGGCCGGGTCGAGAACGGTCCCCACGGCTCGCTCCGGGTCTCCACCTCCGAAGGCGGCACCGGTTTCCGCATCATCCACCCCGACGGCACCGAGGAACACCTCGGCCAGGTCTACGACCCCCGGCAGGCCGTCGGCGAGCCGATCGTCGGCGGCCGACCGCCGGTCGCCAAGGTCTCCCTGGGCCCGGGCGGCCAGAAGTTCGTCTCCCGCGACGTCCTCGGCGAGGGCGACTGCACCATCTCCGCGCTCGCCGACTCCGCGTTGGGCCAAGGAGTGCCGAAGAAGATCATCCATGCGGAGAACCTGGACCTGTCCCGGCCCGCCGATCTGGTCAAGTACCGCGGCATCCTCGCCGACAAAGTGGCCGAACGTAATACCGACACCCGCAGCGGAACCCCGGTCCTGCTCGGCGAGCTCGGGACGGACGGTGCCCGCGACCTCCTCGGCAAGCTCGGTCCGCGGACGAGACTGCCGGAGCGGCATCTCGACGCCCTGGACCTGGCCACGCCGTCCCCGCGCGGCAGCCGTGAGGATCCGATCGCGGAGCTGACCGCGCGGCTGGAACAGGATCCCAAGAAGGTCCTGTTCGCCCTGAAGAACCATTACGAGGCCACTGGCGACCAGGGTATGGCGCAGCTTGTCGCCTATGCCCACGCCAGGGTCGAGGAGGGCACCGGCCTCCCGCTGCATCGCGACCTGCTCGACTACGCGATCCGCGATCGCACCCTGGCCGAGACGCCGCTCGCCGGCGAGATGCTCGCGGCGGTCGCGCACACCCTGGGTCTGGACGTCGTGGTGGTCAGCGCGGACAAACCCGCGTTCCACCTCAACGGCGACAGCGCCACAAGCGTGTACATCCACCGCGTCGCCAACGAGGAAGGCGGCAACCACTACCGCGCGCTGCGCCCGGAACCCAAGCTGGCGGCCCGACTCCTCAGCCGGAGCCGGCGCCCGCTGCCCGCCGACGCCGTGCGGCCGGCGCGCCCGACCCAGGTCTCCCCCCGCGGCGGGCACGGCGCCTTCCACCGGCCCGCCGACGGCACACCGGCCGACGCCCTGCACCGCCTGGCCGGCGGCGCCCGGAACCGGCCGGGGCCGCGCCGCTCGCCGGAGAACCTCGATCCGGCCACCCGGCACCGCGTCGGCGGCATGCCCACCAGCGCCAGGCCGACCCGGCCGCACGAGCCCTCGTCGGACGTCGCGGCCCTGATGCGGCAGTCCGGGCACGCGCCCGGCGCCGAGACGCCGGACGCCGACGGCTTCGAGGACGTCGCCGGTTCGGACGTGATGAACGTCCGCCGCGTCCCGGACAAGCCGGAGTTCCTCAGGAGCCTGCGGCTCGACGACCTCCCGCCGGACCATATGGCAGGGTTCTTCGACGCCATCGACCTGGCCCGCCCCGGCGGGCCTCCGCACGACCTCCCCGACCTGTTCACCGGTTACGAGGAACCGCCCGGCCCGCCGATCCCCATCCCCCCGCTGCTGCACAGCATCTGGCTGGGCGGCCCGCTGTACGACGACCAGGGTCCGCGCCGCGAGTTCATGGAAGTCATGGCGGAGAACGTCCGGACCACCGGGCTCACCGGCGTGCTGTGGACCGACGTGCCGCGGCACGAGATCGACCAGCTCGGAAGCCTGCCCCCGGACGCCGTGCTCACCCCGCGCCAGGCGCGGGTCAAGGAGATGCTGGACTGGGCCGGGCAGCACCGGATCCGGCTGGCCGGCGTCGACGAGGTCTTCGCCGGCACCGACCGGGCCGACCTGCACCACCAGATCGCCACCGAACGGGCGCGCACCACCGGCAGCGGGTACGCGGGAGCCAGCGACCTGCTGCGGATGGACATCCTGCACCGGTTCGGGGGCGCCTACACCGACGGCGACAACCGCGCGTCCGCGGAGCTGACGGCCCTCATGGCCGCGCTCTCGCACGACACCGAGCACCAGCACTTCGCCATCTCCACCATGAACGGCCGGACCGTCAACAACTCGGCCTTCATCGCGCCGCCGCGCAACCCGATCGTGCGCGAATACCGCGAGGATCTGCGGACCCGCTACACCGTCCCCGTGCGCCGGCTGCTGGCCGAGAACGAGGTCAGGGGCGAGCCCTCGCGGCTCCATGAATCCCTGCCCTTGTTCGCCACCGCCCAGCTCTATCACCACAGCCCGCGCGTCGAGGTCGTCAACCGCACCGGTCCCACCTCGTGGTCCTACGACCGGCTGGCAGGGCAGTTCAAGGAAAAGGCAGACCGCAGGTGGTTCCGGGCGATCACCGACGACCACCTCGTCGCCGGATCCGCCAAGAGCTGGCTCTCGAACCACCGCCCCGAAGACCTGCCGGCGCGGGACGCGGTCCGGGCCGCGGTGGCGGTCCTGCACCGTGAAGCCGTCAACCGCGAGGGCGTTCTGTACCTGCCCGCCGCCGCCGACATCATCGCCAAGGCCGCACCCGGGGACCGCGAACGGATCTGGCACGCCGTCCTGCACACCATGCACGAGACCTGGCCGACTGATCGCCACCCGGAGCCGGACATCGTGGTGTCCGGACGGTTCGTCGTGGCCGACAAGCTCCGGAACCGGTCGATCCCGCTGCCGGTCAAGGACTATCTGCACGACAGCGGGCTGTTCCCGACCGCCAGGATCCACTCCGCGGTCGGGAACGACGAACCGCCGCCGCCCGACGGGACCATCGCCGGTCAGCTCAGGAAGGCCGGAATCCCCGCCGTCGACCGGGAACGCGGCCAGGACATCTCCCGCGTCCACAACCTGTTGACCGGCAGCACCCTCATGCTGGACCCGCGACAGGCGCGGGAGGCCGCGAAGATCACGGACCTGCTGCACGCGTTCGCGCCCGACGGCCACCAGGACCCGCTGTGGACGGCCAAGGCCCTGCGCGACGTGGTGCGACGACGCTTCGGCCAGGATGGCGACTTCGACAAGGACTCGCAGCTCGAAACCCTGCTCGCCGATGCCCATGCGTTCCCTCGCAGCGGCCGCACCGGCGCGGACGCTTATCAGCGCCACGTCGAATACGCGAGGTACGCCGAGAGCGTTCTGAAATATCCGAACCCGGACAGATTCGCTGCCGAGGTGAGCCCGGCACCGGCGAAGAGATCGCTCAGTGGTCAGCGTCTCGCCGAGCGCTGGTACCGCGCGGTCGACACCATGTCCCTGGAACGGGAGCTCGGCGACGACCTGACCGACGAACAGCGGCGCGGCCTCTGGAAAATCGTGGGCCTGTACCGCAAAACGCCCGGCGCCGACCTCTCCGACCGGCCTCTGACGCTCGACGACCTGGCCGGATTCCGGGTCCGGCTGACCGGCGAACACGCCGACCTCGGCATCGGCGAGAGCCCGCGAGCCTGGCTTCGGACCATGGCGGAGCGGGCGGGCGAGGCGAGCCGGAGGCCCGGCCGGATCACCGTCGCGAACCTGGTCCGCGGCGCCCGGCCGGACGACCGGGGCGGTTCGTACCGCACGCCGCGGTCGGTCGGCAGCGCGCTCGGCTTCCTCGACCAGGACCGGTCCTTCGCCCCGCCCACACCCGAGACCCTGAAGCACTGGCAGCAAGAAGCGCGGTACTCCGAGCGCTTGTTCCAGGACATCGCCCCGCTGGTGGATCATCTTCCACCCGCCGACCTGAGGGACCCGCTCACCCGGGTCGGCCAGGCCGCCGATGCCGACGAACGCCACATCCGGCTCAAGCTGCTGCACTACGCCGTCGCCCGCCTGGAAGTCATAGCGGAGCGGGAGGCCGTGCAAGGCTCGCGGTTCCACCGTCACCTGACCCAGGAACTGCTCAGACTCGACCCCCAGGACTCCTTCGTCGCCCAGAACGACAGGGCCGCCTTCCGCCATTACCTGGAGGCGAAGCTGTTCCGGGAGGACTACATGGATGTGAGTCCGGACGACAGCGGAGTGTGGATCCGCGATCTGGGCTCCGAGAAGGACATGCGCACCCTCTCCGTCGCGGGAACGCTCCGGCCGAACCCTGACCGGTTCACCATCACCCTGCACGGTGCCCCGCACCGGGTGTTCGTCGGCGACCGGCACCTGTCCGCCCCCGACCTCGCCAACCTGCTGCGCCACACCCCGGAGTGGGCGAACCGCCCGCGCCCGGTCCAGCTGGTCTCCTGCCATACCGGCGCCAAGGACGACGGCTTCGCCCAGCAGCTCGCCGACGACCTCGGCGTCGAGGTCACGGCCCCGAGCACGACGGCGTGGCTCAGCCCCGACGGCGAGGTCTACGTCAGCGAGAAGATCGTCCTCCCGAACGGATCGGTCAAGCCGATCCCGGCGGTGGACGGCGTCATGCGCACGTTCAGCCCACGCTCGGCGCACCCGAACGGCACGGCACACCCCGCAGCACACCCCGCGGTCCGGCTCGACACCGCCTACCCCTACCTGGGCCGCAAGCCCGCCCTGACCGTACTGGGCCGAGCCATCGCCGGACCTTTTGGCGACCGGCTGATCGCGATGGACACGGAGTACCGCCCGGAACTCCGCAAGGCCGTCGAAGGCCTACGGCTCCTGATGAGCCTCACGGGCGACCGGACCATGACGGCATTCCGGTTCTCCGAGACCGTCCGCGACGCCCTCGACAAAGCACTGACGCCCAAGACGATCGAGCGGATGCTCGCGGTCGCCGACCCCGGGTCGGAAGTGAGCCAGGCACTGCACGCTCTGACTGCTTCGAGGGAACGCACAGATCGCGGAGGGCGGGACGCCCAGCCGCTGAGTGTCGTGGTCCGGGCGGACACCTTTTCCTTGATAGCGGAACTCGGCGGTTCCCTCACCAACTCCCAGAAGCGTGGAGTCTGGAAGCTGGTGGACCTGTTCCATCGGCACTACGGCACCGGTGCCCCCGATCGTCCTGTGACCATCAACGACCTCAGTGACTTCCGGAGCTTTCTGGCCGCCCAGGACCCCAGCCTCGGAGCGGGGAGGACACTGCGCACCTGGCTCCGCGACCTCGCAGAACACGCCGACGCGGCGCGCCCGGGAACCGAACGGATCAGTGTCGCGGACCTGCTGCGCGCCCGCCGGCGGCAAGGCGGGAGCCCCTCGGCCGGCGGGCACCGGCCGGGCGGGACGACACGTTCGACCAGCACGACCAGCACGACCAGTACAACCAGCACAACCAGCACAGTGCGCAGCGTCCGCAGGATCCGCAGGACCCGCACGGTCCACATTTCGAACCGCCCCGAAGGCGACCTGGATTTCGGCCCGCCGACGCCCGAGACCCTGAGCGGATGGAAGCGGGAGGCCCAGGAATCCCTGCGCCTGTTCGAGGACCTCGGGCCGCTGGTCGGCCACCTGGCGCCGGACCTCGTCCAGGAGGTGGTCCTGCGCGCCGGCCGGGCCGCCGACGAGGACAGCCGCTACGCGCTGCTCAAGCAGCTGCACACCACCATCGCGAACCTCGAACCGGACCGGCTGCGGCTCGCTGTGCAGGGCTCGCGGTTCCACCGCGATCTGTCCGAGCAGCTGCTCGGCCTCAGACCGGGGGACCCCGACGTCATCCGGAACGACCGGGCCGCCTTCCACCATCCCGAAGAAGCAGCCGAGTTCCGGAAGTCCTATGTACGGCTGCGCCCGGACAACACCGGCATGCGCATCCGGGACCCCGAGTCGGCGAAGGACGCCGGGATCCGCGATTCCGGCATCCACTCCGCGCCGGACGGCGACTACTTCACCGTCTTCGTGCACGGCGATCCGGACCGGGTGTTCTTCGGGGACCGGCACCTGGCCGCCCGCGACCTCGCCAATCTGCTGCGCCACACCCCGGAGTGGGCGGACGCCGGCTTCCGGCGCCCGATCCGGCTGATCTCCTGCGAGACCGGCGAGAAGGACGAGGGCTTCGCCCAGCAGCTCGCCGACGATCTCGGCGTGGAGGTGAAGGCCCCGAACACGGCGGCGTGGGCATCCCCGAACGGCCCGGCCTACGCCAGCGCGGTGGTCGTCGGCCCCGACGGGACGGTCCGACTGCCCCTGGCCGCGACCGGCGCCTTCCGCATCTTCAGCCCGGCCGGCCGGACCCCGGACGGCACGCTGCTCCGGCGTCCGGTCCGGCTCGACACCGAGTACCCGTACCTGGGCCGCGGACCGGCGCTGACCGTCCTGGGCCGAGCCGTCGCCGGACCGCTCGGCGACGAACTGCTCCGGCAGGCTTCGAGGCGCGGCGTCAAGGACCGCACCGCGCTGCGCGCCGCCGTCGCGGAATGGCGAGAGCTGACCGGCCGGCCCGACGGCAGGAGCGAGACGACGTTCCGGCTCGCCGAGACCGCCCGCGACAACCTCGACAAGGTGCTGACAACGGAGACGATCGCCTGGATGATCGGGATCGTCGAGCCCGGGACGGAAGTGACCCACGCGCTGGACGCCCTGTCCGCCTCCCGGGAGTTCGCCCTCCTCGGCGTGGGGGACCCGCAGCCCCCCGGGATCGCAGCCCGAGCGGCCGAGGCCCGAGCGCGGAACCCACGCCTCGAAGCCCGGGCACGGGCGGCCGGAGCGCGGGCGGCCGAGACCCGCCACCTGCGCGGTATCACCGCGGACACCTCCGCGCGCCATGCCCAGTACGCCGAATACGTCAGCCATCTCTCGAAGGGCATGGCCCCCGACGACCTCGCCGACCGGCTGAGCCCCAGGCCGGCCGGCAGCAGACTCGGCACCAAGGCGCGGGCCGACCGCTGGTACCGCGCGGTGGACACCATGGCCCTGGAGCAGGAGCTGACCGGCGATCAGCGCGGCGAACTGACCCCCGACCAGCGACGCGGGCTCTGGAAGGTGGTGGGGCTCTACCGCAGACAACCGGGCCACAGCACCTCCGAACAACCGTTGACGCTCGACGACCTCAGCCTGTTCCGCGGCCGGCTGACGGCCGACCACCCCGGCCTCGGTACCGGCCGCACCATGCACGACTGGCTGCGGGACCTCTCCGACCGCGCCCATCAAGCGAGTCCGCACAGCGGGCGGATCACTGTCAATGACCTGATTCGCGGCTCCCGGCCGGACCATCCGGACGTCATGGCCGGAACGACAACTCCGACCCACACCGTGATCGGGCGCCACGACGACGAGCCCCGGCCGCTCAACCAACCGCATGCCGAGCCGCATGCCGAGCCGCATTCCGAGACACGCGCCGAGCCACTCGCCGAGCCGCTCGCCATGCCCTTCAGCGCGCGCCGGGAATGGCTCAGCGCCTCGAAGGAATCCCGGCGCCTGCTCGCCGACCTCGACGCTCCCAGCCTGGCCATCCCGCGGCGCGCCTACCGGAAGCTGATCTCCGACGCCGGCTGGGCCCTCTCCGCCGGCCGGCGCCGCACCCTGCTCGAACGGCTGCGCTCCGACATCGCCAGCCTCGAATCGGACCGGGTCCGGAACGCTGTGCAGGGGTCACGGTTCCACCAGCACCTGACCAAGGAGCTGCTCCGCCTCGGAGGCGAGTCCGACCTCGGCGGAACCGACCTGGGCGCCTTCACCAGCGCCGAGGAGGCGCACCGGTTCCTGCGCCAGCACATGCTGCTGCGGGAGGACCGCACCGGCGCGTGGATCGCCGACCTGGAGTCGGAACCGATCGCGAACCGCCCCGCCCATCTGGGCGTTCTTCCTCAACCGGGCTATTTCAGCATCGCGATCCACGGCACTCCGGACTCGGTGGGATTCGGCTCCGTGCGGATGACCGCCCGCGACTTCGCGAACCTGATCCGCCACATCCCGTCGTGGGCGGCCAACAAGAGACCGATCCGGCTGATCTCCTGCAACACCGGTCAGAAGGACGACGGCTTCGCCCAGCAGCTCGCCGACGAACTCGGCGTGGAGGTCAAGGCCCCGAACACGAGAGCCTGGGCGTCGGTCGGCCGCCCCGCGTTCGCCACCACTATCAGATACGCCATCAACGGCGTGGTCCGGCCGGGCACCAGCGACGTCACGGACGGCGCGTTCCGCGTCTTCAGACCCCGCACCGTCGACGCGGACGGCACCGAGCACCGCGTCCCGCCGCAGCTCGACCTCACCTACCCCTTCCTGGGTCGGCGGCCCGCCCTGACCGTACTAAGCCGGGCCATCGCCGGCGCCTTCGGCGACGACCTGGTCGCCGGGGCGCCGGACCGGGCCAAGCCGGAAGTACGCGTGGTCGTCGCCGCCTGGCGGGATCTCATGAGCCGGGCCGGCGAGTACAGCGAGGAGAAGCTGAGCGCCTTCGAGGCCGCTCGCGACACCCTCGACAGAGCCCTGACACCGGAAACGGTCGCCTGGATGCGGACGGTCGCCGCCCCCGATTCGGAAGCGGGCCAGGCCCTGCGTGTCCTGGCCGAGTCCAGGCGCCGCGCCGACAGCGGCGGCAAGGACCCGCAGCCGTCGCTGTCGTCGGAGCAGGTAACGTACGCCCACGAGCCCGTGGACTCCGGCTCCGACACGGTCTCCCAGCCGTTCGTCCTGCCGCGGGCCGAGTCGCTCGTCACGCGTCTGGAATGGCTCGACACCGCCAGGGAGTTCCGGCGCCTGCTCGGCGACCTCGACTCGCCCGAGCTGGACCTGCCCCGGGCGGACTACCAGCGGCTGATCTCCCGCGCCAGGTGGGCTCTCACCGCCCAACGGCGCCACACGTTGCTCAGTAGGCTGCACTCCGACATCGCGAGCCTCGAACCGGGACGGGTCCGGGACGCCGTGCAGGGTTCACGGTTCCACCAGCTCCTGTCCAAGGAGTTGCTCCGCCATGGCGGCGACTTCGAGCACGGCGAAACCGAGCGCGGCGGAACCGAGCTGGCCGCCTTCACCAGCGCCGAGGAGGCGCACCGGTTCCAGGAACGTCACATGCTGGTCCGCGGAGACCTCGCGGGCCTCTGGATCGCAGACCTGGAGTCCTCGGAGCGATTCCGCGAGCACAACCTGACGTATCTGCCGGACCCCGGTCACTTCTCGATCGCCGTCCACGGCCACCCCGACAGTGTGGGCTTCGGCACCGTTCGCCTGTCCGCCCGCGACCTGGCCAACCTGCTGCGCCACACTCCGGAATGGGCGGACGACAAGCGTCCGATCCGGCTGCTCGCCTGCAACACCGGCCAGAAGGACGAAGGCTTCGCCCAGCAACTCGCCGACGAACTCGGCGTGGAGGTCACCGCTCCGAACACGACGGCGTGGATCGCGGCCGACCGGGCCGTGTACGCCAGCACCGTCCAGTACGCCATCGACGGCGTGGTCCGGCCGGGCACCAGCGACGTCACGGACGGGTTGTTCCGCGTTTTCCGACCGCGCGCCGTGGACGCGGACGGCACCGAGCACCGAACTCCGCCGCAGCTCGACCTCACCTACCCCTACCTGGGCCGACGGCCCGCACTGACCGTCCTGAGCCGGGCCATCGCCGGACCCTTCGGCGACGAGCTCGTCGAGAGCGCGCCGGACCGGGCCAAGCCGGAAGTGCGAGCGGTCGTCACCGCCTGGCGGGACGCCATGAGCCGGACCGGCGAAGGCAGCGAGGAACGGTTGCGGCTGTTCGAGAGCGCCCGCGACACCCTGGACCACGTCCTCACCGGGGAAACGCTCGAATGGATGCGATGGGTCGCCGCACCCGGTTCGGAAGTGCGGCAGGCGCTGCACCTCCTGGCCGAGTCCAGGCACCGCGCCGACAGCGGCGGCAAGGACCCGCAGCCGTCACTGGAGCTGCCCACCGAATCGGACACGCGGTCGGGTACCCGGCCGGACACCCGGTTGGTCACCCGGCAGGACACCTCCGAGGAGGATCGGCGTCAGCAGTGGAGGACGGTCGCAGACCAGCTCTGGTCCCATTTCGAGGTCCCCGGCCGACACTTCCTGGACGAACCGTCGACGGACTCCATCCGTAGTCTGATCTTCCGCGCGGCCGAGGCCGCGGACGCCGACGAGCGCCACGCCCTGCTCAAGCAGGTGCACAGCGTCATCGCGGGCATCGAGCCGGAGCAGGACCGAGCAGCGCTCCAAGGAACGCTGTTCCACCGCCGCCTGTCCGCCGAACTGCTCGGCATCGGACCGGACGACGCCGACGTCCTGACGAACAACGTGAGCGCCTTCACCCACCATGTGGAGGCGCAGTGGTTCAAGACGAAGCACGTGATGGTGCGCGCCGACGGTCGCGGCATGTTGATCCACAATGTGGACCTGGACGCCGACCTGACCACCCACGACCGCGGCTCGGACGAGGACCTGGCGTACGTCCGGGTCTCCCTGCTGGTCGCGCCGGAAGCGGGCCACTTCACGGTCGTGGGGCACGGCACCGCGACGCTGATGGAGGTCGGCGACACGAGACTGGCCGCCCGCGACCTGGCCAACCTGCTGCGCCACACTCCCGAGTGGCAGACCGACCGGCTCCCGATCCGCCTGCTGGTCTGCGACTCCGGCGCCCTGGACCACGGCTTCGCCCAACAGCTCGCCGACAACCTCGGCGTGCCGGTCAAGGCCCCGAACACGACAGTGTGGACCGGCCACCGCCAGGACGCCGTCGCCAGCACGAAGGTCGTCCTGGACGACGGGACGGAGAAGCTGATCACGAAGGTGGACGGCGCCTTCCGCGTCTTCACCCCGAGCACCTGGCAGCCGGACGGCACGCAGGTCCCGCACCCGCCGAAGCTCGACCTCGACTACCCCTACCTGGGCCGTACGCCGGTGCTGACCGTACTCGGCCACGCCGTCGCCAGCTCCTTCGGCGACCGGCTGATCGACAGCGCCCTGATCGAGAACCGTCCCGGCGTCCGCAAGTCCGTCGAGGACTGGCGGCGCCTGATGCGCCAGACCGACGGAACGAGCGAGAAGGCGTTCGAGGTCTCCGAGATCGCTCGCGACGCGCTCGACAAGATCCTGACACCGTCCACGATCGAGTGGATGAACGGGATCGCCACGCCCGGGTCGGAGGTGCGCGACGCCCTGCAGGTCCTGACCGAGTCCCGGGGTCTGGCCCGCATCGGCATCGAGGACGAACAGCCCCCGTGGGTCACGTCCAACGCGGACGCCAGGACCAACGCGGACGCCAGGACCAACGCGGACGGCAGGGCCGACGCCTCGGTCGAGCGCGACGGCTTCGGCACCGGCTTCCCAGCGTTCCGGGCCAAGGGCTGGAGCTTGGCGCTGCCCGCGGACGAACCGCCGCTGCCGTCGTACGAGCACCATCTGGCGCTGCGATCGCTGCGCCTCTTCGACGATCTCGGCCCCGCCGTCGAGGACCTGTCGCCGGAGTCGTTCCGGGACCTGATCTCCCAAGCCGCCGCGGCCACCGGGGCGGCCGACGCCGGTAGGCGCCACGGCCTGCTCAAGCAGCTGTACACCAACATCGCGGCCATCGAACCGCCCCGGGTCCGATACGCGGTGCAAGGCTCGCTGTTCCACCGGCAGCTCACCGAGGAGCTGCTCGGGTTCGGACCGGACCCCGACATCACGGATCTCGGGCTGAACGCCTTCACCCACTGGGCGGAAGCGGCCAACTTCCGGAGCCGGTACCTGACCAAGCACCCGGACGACACCGGGATCTCGATCTTCGATCCCGTGGCCGGCCAGGACCAGAACCTCAGCCACATCTCTCTGGCGACTGTGCCGCAACCCGGCTACTTCACGGTCGTCATGCACGGTTCCCCGGACCTGGTGACCGTCGGCACCACGCATCTGACGGCCGGCGACCTGGCCAACCTGCTGCGCCAGACCCCGGAGTGGGCGAACAACAACATCCCGGTCCGGCTGATCGCCTGCAACACCGGCGCGAAGGACGACGGCTTCGCCCAGCAGCTGGCCGACGACCTCGGCGTCGCGGTCACGGCCCCCAACACGCTCAGCTGGGCCAACCCGAACGGCAAGGTCTACGCCAGCAGCATCGCGTACCACCCCGACGGCACGCTCCGACCGGGCACGACCACCAAGGTGGACGGCGCCTTCCGCTACTTCGCCCCGGCCCTGCGGTGGCCGGACGGCACGACCTACCGGGCCCCCGTCCAGCTCGACCACGCATACCCCTTCCTGGGCCGCGAACCCGCGCTGACCGTGCTGAGCCACGCCTTCGAAGGACCCTTCGGCGACAAGGCAATCCAGAAAAACACCGAGCACGCCAAAGCCATCGACGAATGGCGCCGCACCACCCACCAGACCACCGAAACCGCCCACGAAGCCCTCGACAAAACCCTGACCCCCGAAGCCGTCGAGTGGCTGCGCACCCTCACCCCGCACGGAAACGAAGTACGGTCAGCGTTGGAGGTCCTCGCCACATCCCGGGACCACGCTCACAATGGCGGACAGGACCCGCAACCGGAGATCAGCACCGAGAAGAACCCGGACTCCCTGAGGCCGTCCCGCCCAGGGTTCCGGCTGCCGGACCATGGTGCCGAGAGCCGGAACACCGACTGGTCACGGGCCGTCCCGCAGAATCCGTTCCAGGAGCGGCGGACGACCGCCGACGAATCCCTGCTCCTGCTCGACGAACTCGGCCCGCTCGTCAAGAAGCTGCCGCGGGACCGCTATCGGGATCTGATCTCCCGCGCCGGCCGGGCCACCACCGCGGAACGACAGCACTCACTGCTCAAGCGGCTCCACACCGACATCGCGAACATCGCGTCGAGCGACGTCCGCGAGGCCGTGCAGGGTTCACGGTTCCACCGCCACCTGTCCGACGAACTGCTCCGCATCGACAAGGACGATACCGAGGTCGGGAAGAACAACCGGAGCGCCTTCACCCACCACGAGGAAGCACAGTTCTTCCAGAAGAAGTACGTGGTGATGCACCAAGACGGCAGCGGCATGTGGATCCGCGAGCCGAGCTTGGAGAACAGAGAGCGCCGGAGCGTGCTGGGAACCCTTCCGGATCCCGGCTATTTCAGCGTCACCGTGCACGGCGACCCCGACGCGGTCAACGGAGGCGTCGGCCTGCTGTCGGCCCGCGACCTGGCCAACCTGCTGCGCCACACCCCGGAGTGGGCGGACGACAAGAGACCGATCCGGCTGCTCGCCTGCAACACCGGCGAGACGGATGACGGCTTCGCCCAGCAGCTCGCCGACGCACTCGGGGTGGAGGTCAAGGCCCCGAACACGATGGTGTGGAACCTGCGCGGCCCGGCCTACGCCAGCTCCAGCAGGTACCACCCCGACGGCACGATCCGGCCGGGCACGACCGGCGAGGTGGACGGCGCCTTCCGCATTTTCACGCCGGCCGTCGTGAACGCGGACGGCAGTGTGCACCACGACCCGCCGCTGCTCGACCTCACCTACCGCTACCTGGGTCGCGGACCCGCGCTCACCGTGCTGAGCCACGCCATCGCTGGGCGTTTCGGCGACAAGCTGATCGACGACGCGCCGCAGGACGCCCGTCCGGGAGTGAGAAGGATCGTCGAAGCCTGGCGGGACACCATGGGCCAGGCGGGCGAGGACACCGAGAGCCAGATACGGTTCCGCAAGAGCGCCCACAGCACCCTCGACAAAGTCCTGACACCGGAGACGGTCGAGTGGATGCAGCGGTTCGCCCCGCCGGGAACCGAGGTGGACCAGGCGCTGCGCATCCTGGCCGAGTCCAGGCATCGCACGGACAGCGGCGGAAAGGATCCGCAGCCGGTCCTGATCGCGCACCTGAACGTGCCACCGGTCGAGGCGGTCCGCCTCGGCAACGTCCACGGAACCCCTCGCGCCGCCACCGCCACTCCCACCCGCTCTGCCACCCCCACCACCACCGCCCCCCGCGTCACCACCCCCACCACCGTGATCCCGCCCGACCCCCTGCCGGCGAAGGCGTTCGACGTCCACGTCAGAAAAGCGGGCCTGCGCCTGGACGAAGCCACCGTCGCGGACCTGTCGGCCATCCACCATCACTTCTTCAGCACTGCCTATCCCGTGGACTCCCTCACCACGCGCCAAGCGCACCACCTGCTCCTGCTCGCGCGCGCCGACCGCGCCGCGACCGGCCATGCCGACGCGAACGTCCTGCCGGACCACGTCACGGCCATGATCGAGCGCCGCTTCGACGCGAACACCGTCCCCACCCCGGAGGTCCTGGCCAGGCTCAGCGCGGAGTTCGTCGCGCTGCGGTCGCGCGGCCCGGTCACCGCGCACGTCTGGCAGACCCACGTGGAGTACCGCAAGACCGGGGACCGGCAGATCAGTGAGCTGATCCAGTCCTCGCCCCTGGACGGCCGGACGGTGGACGAGTCCGCGAAGGAGCTCGTCGATCGGCTCCGGCCGCCGGTCGTCGCGGACCGGCCGCCCACGCCGCGGGAGATCCGCACGCTCATCGACGTCCTCACCGTCGCCGAGGACGTCGGCTTCAAGCCCGAGGTCTTCGCGACCGGGGCCCATCTCACCGAGCTCAAGGCACTGTGGAAGACGGTCGAGACCTACCGTCAGGTGCTTCCGGCGCATTCCGCCTCGCTGGAGCGGCCGATCCGGCACCAGGACCTCGAACACCTGGGGCGCCAGCTGGGCCACCAGCGCGCCGAGGCCGAGACCGAGGTCGACTGGATCCGGCGGTTCAGCACCGACATCGGGTCGTTCCAGGCCGCCCACCGGCGCACGCCGCTGTCCGGCTCGGCGTTGGAGCGGCACCTGGCGGCCCGGGACGGCCGGCCGCTCCCGCCGTCCCATCCGGCGCCGATCGACCTCCCGCGCCGCACGGCCGCGCCGCCTCCGCAGCCGCGCAGGTCCGTGACGGCCGCGGAAGCCCGAGCGCTATCCCTGGAGCTCGGCGGCCGAGTCACCGCCGGGGATCTCAGGATCCTGGCTGCCGTCAACCTCGCCAAGTTCCCTGAGCTCGGCCGCGATCCGGTCCGGGAGCCGAAGGTCTCGGACTTCGCCGACCTGGTCCATCAGCTGCTCGGCCCGGACCAGGACGTCGGCACCGGCATCGAGCGGCTCGCCGCGGCGGTCCCGCATCTGCGCGAGGGCAACAGCCTGAGCGCGCTGGACGCCGCGCTGACCCGCAGCCTGAGCCAGGGGCGGAACCGGCGCGACCCGAACGGGTTCTTCCGCGCGCCCTGGGTGCGGGCCCGCTACGAGCTGTCCCCGCCCTGGGCGGACCGGCACAGCATCGAGCGCGACGCCGCGCTGCTTTATCACCGGGTGTCCGGCAAGCACGCGCCGGAGAATCCGGACGCCGCCACGATGGCTGAGATGCGGCGCGCGCTGGAGGTGGCCAAACTCGCCCACACGTCCTACGACCGGCGCGGCCACGACGACCCGGAGTCCTTCTACCGCGCCCTCGGCGCCCGCCTGCCCGATCTCCCGAACGAGACCGGCGCACCGTCGGACCTGCTGGGGCGCTTGCTGCACGCCGCCGCCGACAAGGACATCCGGTACCGGAACCCGGACTTCCTGGCCCGGCCGATCCGGGACCGGCTGCACAACCGGGCGGTGCCGCGGCCGCCGATCGGCCACGCGGTGCCGCCGGCCGACCTGGTGCACGCCCGCAGCCTCGCCGCCGCGCTCCCAGGCCTGTTCACGGCCGCCGGCTTCGACGGCCACGAGCGCGTCGAGGCGCGGCTGCGGGCCATGATCCCGGGCCGCGGGCCGCTGCGGTTCGAGATCGGGCTGGCGGCCGAGCTGCGCGAGGGGTTCGGTCCGATGGTCGGCGGCGGGCTGACCCTGCGGGTCGGCCGGGACGGCGCGTTCTACGACGTGCATCTCAAGGCCCTGCTCAAGTCCGGCCCGGCACAGGTCGCGGGCTCCGGCGGCAAGGCCAAGAACGAGAGCCGGATGTTCCGCTCCGGCGCCGACGCCGCGTGGTCCGTGCCCGGGCTCGACCCCGGCGTCGACGGCGGTGCCCACGGGTCCAGCCGCACCCTCACCGTCGACGGCGGGATCAAGGCCGGCTACGGACCGGGCAGCGCCGCCGTCAACCTGGGCGGCGCCCGGATCCGCAACCGGGAGGTGACGTCGTCGGAGTCCTACGGCGGCGACATCTTCTTCGACCCGTCCGACGGCTCGCACCGCTACACCGTCACGGCCGAGATCCATCTGGAGGCCGTCGACCTGGCCACCGGGTCCTGGCGGCAGGACTCGCCGGCCGCCGGCGATCCGCCGCACACCGTCGAACTGCGGATCCAGGACCACCTGATGGCCGCCACCGGCTACGACGGCACGGCCCGGCCGGTCACCAGGGCGCTCGACGATCCCACGATCGACATGCTGCTCGGCGAGCGGACCGGCTACGGCGACCCGCTGAAGCGGGACTTCCTGCTGCTGGTGCACGGCCGGGGCCTGACGCTCTCCGAGCAGGCCCGGGCCGATGTCGACGCCTACTTCCGCGAAGTGGCCTCGCCGCACAACATCGCCGCGCTGCACAGCGCCGATCCGTTCCGCCGGGCCGGGCTGACGACGTCGATCGAGGCCACGGACGACAAGGGCAGAACAGTCGTCGTCGGCCTCGGCGCGCACGCCGACGCCACGACCCTGACGCAGGTGAGCAGCGTCCGCGCCGGCCTGAAGATGGACGCGGTGACCCGGCACACCGTGCGGCAGGGCATCAACACCGGCCGGGGCGGCGGGGTGCCCGGCAGCATCACGGTCGGGGCGAAGAACGCCGACGGCGGCATCTCGGTGGGGTACACCGGCACCAGCACCCGGATCGAGACCTCGACCCTGGAGTCCGCGCACACCATGATCCGGACCGTGCGGGCCGAGGACGACAGCGCCTCCTACCGGCTGGCGTCGAGGATCGAGCTGCACGTGGCCGTCGCCGGCCGCCCGGAGGGGACGATCACCGTCGACGCCGCCCCGGCCTGGCTGCGGCTGCGCACCGCCGACCGCGACCGGCTGGTGGCCGGACCGGACGCGCCGAAGCGGCCGGACGCGGCGCCGGACGCGGGCAAGCTGGACCGGTGGCTGGTCACCGCGGACGGGCTGCCGCTGGGCCAGGTGAAGGAGGTCGCGCACCTGGACCGGCTGTATCAGGACGTGGTCTCCCAGCTCGCCGGGCACCTGCCGGAGCAGGCCCAGGAGAATCTGGCGGCGCTGTTCCTCACCGATCCGACCGGCGCCTTCCTGCACGGGGCCGACGACGCGCACGAGAACTGGCGGCGGATCGTGGCCGCGACGGCCGGCACCGAACTCAGACAGCGGGCCGACGCGCTGGCCGGCGAGGGGGTGACGATCCCGCTGCGGATCAGCGGCCGGGACGCCTCGCTGCGGCTCTACCTGCGGGATCTGGACCCGGACAACGCGGTCTCGCTGGGATTGGACAAGAAGCTGACGCCGATCACGGTCCACCAGGCGTCGCAGACCTCGCGGCTGCGCAGCACCAAGCAGTACGACCGGGCCGGGAACGGCACGCTCACCGTCGGGAAGAACAACGGACTGTTCAAGGTGACGTTCGCCGGACGCGGCATCTCCGCGGCGCGGTCGACGGAGTCCGGCGGCGTCCGGCAGTACACCCGCAGCAACAGCGGCAGCGAGCTGTTCCAGATCAAGGGCCGGATGCACTGGAGGCTGGAGGGCGGCGACCGCCGGGTCGAGAGCCACGTCGACAGCGGGCTGTTCCTGTGGGTGTCGTCGGACCTGGTCAAGGCGGCCTCCGGGTTCAACGCCCTGCCACCGGTCCGGGACCTGCCGGCCCGCGAGCCCTCGCCACTGGTCCGGACCCAGGTGCACATGGCGGTCACCGGCGGCGGGATGCAGCAGGTGCGCGCGGAGGTGGCGAAGCGCTATCCGGAGCTGGCCGCGGAGTTCGGGACCGGCCGGTTCCTGGCCCAGCTGCCGCTGCTGACCGGCGGCGGCGTCCGGGTGGGCCCGAGCGTGCACTGGGACGTGACACCGGTCGGCCGGCCGCAGGTCCTGCGGCGGATCGGGGTCAACGTCGAGGGCCACGGGGAGTCCGGCAGCGCGGTCGACCACGACCGGGAGACCCGGTCCGGAATAAACGGCTCGGCCGCCGGCGGCGGGAACGTGGCCGAGGCGGTCGGCAACGTCGCGGTCAGCCACGGCCAGGACGAGTCGCGCGGTTCGAGCTCGGGGCGCCAGGAGACCAGCACCCGGGTGGTCACCGCGAAGACGGTGCAGATGGCGTTGGTGCGGACCCGGGTGCGGCACCGGATCGGCGTCAAGGAGGACCGCCACGGACGGCCGGGGACCGGCGGCTCGCACACCTCCGGCGGCACCCACCGGCTGATCGAGACGGTCGCCGAGACACTGGTCCTGGTTCCGTTGAGCGAGCTGCACGGCCGGGAGCGGCATTTCGACTTCCCGCTCGACAGCGCGGAAACGGTCTTCCAGGGCTTCACGCGGCCGGGCGACGGCCATCCGTCGCCGGCCCTGCGGGCCGGGATGTTCTTCGGACCGATCGGCGCGCGGGCCGACGGCGGCCTCGGGCTGGAGGCGGCCGCGAAGGCCACGGCCGCGTTCGCCGACCAGGACCTCGCCGCGCAGGTGCGCGAGTTGTTGCAGACCCCGACGCTGGCCTCGCAGATCCGCAAGCTGAGCGACGGCGGCCTGACCCACCCGATCGTCACCGACAGCGGCCGGTACGAGCTGCGGGTGCGGGCCCGGGCGCTGGGGCAGCCGGTGCTCCACGACCGGAACGCCACTCGCGGCGCGAAGATGTTCAACGCGGACTCGAACACGTCGAACGACCGCCGCGGCGGGGCGCGGACCACCGCCGGCGAGGTGACCGCGGGCGTCGACGCGGTGGTGGCGGCGGTGAGCGGGACGCACGGGAACTCCGTGTCGAAGGGCGACGTGCAGATCCGCGCCCTACGGCACGTGGAGAGCGAGGGGACGCGGTTCTCCGGCGAGTCCGCGGACGAGTACCGCCAGGACGTGGAGTATCAGTACACGATCACGCAGCTCTCGCACCCGTTCTGGAATCTGCACCTCGGGACCCGGCCGCCGGAGTGGATGCGGACGTCCGTGGAGGGGAGCTACGTCGGCGAGGTGCGGGTGTTCGAGCCCCGGACCGTTTCCTTGGACGGGCACCTGGGACAGAGCAGCGCACCCGGCGGCGGCACGACCGGCACCGGCACCGGCACCGGAACTGGCACCGGCACTGGCACCCCGGGCAGCACGTCTTCGTCCCCGCGGACCCTGGCCGCGGACGCCGTGACGCTGGACTGGCACGGCCTCGACAAACTCAGGGTGCTGTTCGACGAGTTCGGCGGCGGCCAGGAGCGGCACGCACCGGCCGACGCGGCGGTCCTGACCAAGGGCTCGTTCGCCGGCGCGCTGCACGAGGTGCTCAAGCCCGGCGGGACCCGCTTCCAGGGCATCGACCGCGGCGGATCGACGCTGATGGTGCGGCCCCACGTCCAGATCGAGGGACGACTCGGCACGCCAAAGAGCGTGGCCTACCTCAAGGCCGGCGGCGAGCGGGAGTCGTTCAGCCACCGCGAGGTCGCGAACGTCACGGAACACACGGACGCGCGGAAGGAGGACAACAAGGGGCAGCTGACGGTCCGGGGGATAACGCCGACGGGATGGACCATCGAGGGACGCGTCGGCATCGCGCACAGCCTGGAGGAGCGCGACAAGACCACCCGGACGCAGTCCACGGAGACGCGGCCGCGCTGGGACCGCAACCCGGGCGCGATCTACGCGGTGCACGTACCACTGGACCTCACGGTCGCGCTCCAGCACACGGGCACGGTGAAGCGGACGACGGTGGACGCGCTGGTTCACGTCGACGAGGCCGGAGCCCGGGACCTGGGAGTGCCGGAGTCGGCGTTGCGGGCGGCGCGCGGCGAGGCCCCGCCGCCTCCAGCGCCTGCGCCCGCGCCGCCGCCCGTGCCCCTGCCCCCGCCTCCGCCGACACCAGCACCAGCACCAGCACCAGCGGTGATACCCGGGCCGCCGCCGGCATCCGTGGCGAAGCCTGCCCCGACGACGACACCCCCACCGGCGCCCGTGTCCGCAAAGACCGTGGATCCGAACCAGACACCGGTGCCCGTGCTCCCGCCGACTCCCGCACCCGTGGTGAGCCCTGCGGCAAACAACACTGTCCACAGTGTTCCGCCACCGCTCGACGAGACGGTTCGCCAGGCGTTCGCCTCGCTGAGCCCGCAGGACCGCGCGGACCTGGAACAATTGGCGCTCAGCTCAAGCCCGGAATCCTTCAGGTCGCTGGCCCAGCAGGCCATCTTGTCCGGGCAGCATCCGCACTCGGCCTTGTTCGGAAGCCTCCCCGGCCATCTGTCGCCGGACCTGGTCCTTCAAGCCCTGGCAGAGACTCACACACTCACCGCACAGCCCGCCGGCACGCCGCTGGCGACAGCAGGAACAGGAGCACAGCCATGACCCGCCTCGCGAAGGTCTTCGACGGCGCCACCGACGGCGTGCCGTACTACAAGCCGGACCACCCGCGCCTCACCCCGACCGAGCGCGGCCCGGTGCTGGCCTACCTCAACGCCGGAGCGCCGCTGCTGATGACCACCGCCTCGGAACCGGACATCGTCGACCCGGCGCGCGGCGAGGTCGTCCCGATGAGCTTCCGCACCGACGGCGAGTGGATCTGGAACGACGCCCTCACCTACTACATCGAGGAGTACGGCCTCGCCCCCGAACCGGACTTCCTGGCGGCGATGGAGTCCGCGCGCTGGGCGTGCCCCACTCCGCAGGATGCCGACCTGGACCGGGCTCTGGCCGACTTGATGGGAGAGTGAGCCCGAACGTCCGGACCACCCGGCCTACCCGGCTACCCTGGGCCGCCTTGGGCCACCTTGGGCTACCTTGGGTTGCCATGGACTGCCTTGCGCCGACTTGAGCCGCTCGGCCTACTCGTTCGTCGCCGGCACCGCCCCGAAGCGTCCGGCCCGGAACGCCGGCGCGCGCCGGCGCTGCACATTGCGGATCCAGGCCGGCACCAGCCACGCGACCGCGATCCCGATCAGGCCCACTCCGGCCAGCGCCCGCGACTTCCGCACCGGGATCATGCCCGTGCTCGGCTGCACCAGCACGCCGGTCGTCACGCGGTCGGTCGGGCTCACGCCGGCGCGGTCCTGCAGGCTGATCAGGTCGTCGTTGAGGGCGGCGGTCAGGATTTTGAGGGAGGACATCGCGGCGGCCACGCTGGGGCCGTCGGCTGTGATGTCCAGGCGGGGCAGCCAGTAGTACGGCTCCTGGACCGTTCCGCTGTTGCGGGGGGTCAGCGAGTAGCCGGCGGCCAGGCCCTGCGCGTGGAGGGCGGCGGCGCTGGAGTCGCTGGACAGGCCCTGGGCGACCATGGCGGCGGTGGCGGCCAGGGAGCCCTTCACGTCGGCGTAGGGGTTGGGGTTGTCGGCGTGCACGAGTTCTGATTTGGGGGCCTGGATCTCGATCACGGCCTGGGCCCGGAACCGGGGGGCCGGGTGCGAGGCGAGGTAGCCGATCGCCATCGTGAGGACCAGGATCGGTACGGCCAGGTGCCACGGGCGCCAGTGTTCTCGCACGATCCGTCGCAACGTTCGCATAGTTCCCCCACCTCTCGGAACGGCGAGTCGCGTGGAGCGTGGCGGCGACTCGTCACGGCGCGTGTCCTCGTGGAAGCGCCCCCTTGATAATCCTGCTCCTCGGAGGTGACCGGAAGCTCTCGGCTGCGGGAGATCCCTAGGTCCCATCCTTTACTTTTTCTTTCCAGAGAACTGATAGGGACATATCATGGACCTTCGTCGGGTCCTGCTCAGGGCTCGCCGCGGACGGCCGACGCGAAACGTGGGGGGACCATGGATCTCGGCACAATGATCCGCGTCATGATCAAACGGTGGTACGTGAGCGTGCCGTCTCTGGTCCTGGCGCTGACGCTTCCTGTCGTGGCGTGGTTTGCCGTTCCCGCGAAGTACGCGTCGACCTCGACCATCAGCCTGCTGAACTCGGCGGCCGCCTCCAGCGGGCAGAACCGGACCGGCAATCCCTTCACCGCGTTCGACAACTCGCTGACCGGGATGGCCGACTACCTGGCGCGGACGCTGAACTCCGACCAGTCGATGGCCGATCTGGCCGGTCAGGGCGTCACCGACCTGGCGGCCGCGGAGCTGGCCCCGAACGCGTCCGGGCCGTTCATCACGCTGACCATCACCGGCAAGGACCCGCAGAAGATCCTGGCCGAGATGAAGACGTTCGACGACTTCGCGATCGCGGAGCTGGCGTCGATCCAGAACAAGACCTCGCAGAACCTCCAGTATCCGCTGCCGGCCAACACGCTGCTGCGGGCCATCGTCATGGTGCCGCCGCAGAAGCCGATCGCGTCGATGAAGTCCAAGCTCGAGGACGTCGCCGGGGCCGGGGTCGGCGGCATGGTGCTGCTGTTCGTGTCGACGTTCGGCGCGGAGGCGCTGGCCATTCGGCGGGGCCGGCCCGCGAGCGTGCCGCGCAACTCCGACACCGGACGGAACACTGAGCGCACTGAGCGCACAGAACGGAATGAGCGCACAGAGCGGACTGAACGGGCCGAGCGCAGCACCGAACGCGCCGCCGACCGCGACGCCGACTTCGACCTCCCCCGCTCCGAGTCCCGCACCCGGGCCTCCGCCTCGTCGGCCTCGTCGGCCCCGTCGGCCCGGCGCCGCGCCACGACGGGCGGCACCAGCCGGCCGCGCAGCACCGAGCCGGTGGAGAGCGCCGCCTCGGATCTGCTGGAGGCCTTCGACGAGCCGAGCCCCCGGGCCGCCGCCTCGGAGTCGGCCGGCCTGGCCAAGCGCCGTCCCTCGGCGAGCACGCCCACCACGCTCGAAACCACCATCGCCCTCCCCCGCTACCGCGAGGCGGACCACGACAGCGAGGACGACAGCGGCTCCGAGTCCTGGATCGACATCGAGTCGCGCCCGCTCGAAGATCTCGCGGTCGGCGACCGCGACCCGGGCACACGCTGAGGGCCCGGCGCACCATGAGCGCTTCGGCGCCGTCGCGCGTCACCCGTGAACCCCGCCGGGTCCCCGGCCCCCGCTCCGGCGCGGACCTCGGCCCGGACACCGACCCGGGCACCGGACCGGACCCGGCACCGTCGTCCCCCGACGGCCCCGGCCCGGCCGGCCGGCGCCGGCTGCGACAGTCCAAGGCCGACGCCACGCGGTGGGACGCGACCGCCGTGCTGACCGGCTACGCCTTCCTCATCATGCTGATGCCCGCCACCGAGACGGTCGCGAACCTGGGCGCGCTCGGGTCCCCGGCGACGATGTACTCGGTGATGGCCCTGCTGTGGTTCATGGCCGGCCGGATGACCGGGCACCTGCGCCTGGATCCGGGCTCCAGCTCGGTCCGCAAGGCGATGTGCCTGCTGATGGGCGTCATCCTCATCTCCTACGTCGGCGTCTCCGGGCGCGTGGCCAGCGGCGCGGAGATCCAGGCCGCCGACCGCGCGCTGATCATCGGGCTGGTCTGGTGCGGGCTGGTGGCCATGGCCTCGGCCGGGATCACCGACCGCGGCCGGCTGGACGTGCTGCTGCGGCGGCTGGTGCTGTTCGGCACCGTCGTCGCCGCGATGGGCATCCTGGAGTTCTTCACCGGATTCCGGCTCACCGAGCACATCGTGCTGCCCGGCCTGCAGACCAACATCATGCCCGGCGCCGGCGACCGCGGCGGGCACCTGCGCGCCCAGGGCACGACCACGCAGCCGCTGGAGTTCGGCGCGGTCATCGCCGTGCACCTGCCCTTCGCGCTGCAACAGGCCGGCGACCCGGCGCGGCGGCTGCCCGGCTGGCGCAACAACGCGCGCCGGCTGGCCCCGGTGGCGATCATGATCGTCAGCCTGCCGATGACGGTGTCCCGCACCGCGATCATCGGCCTGGTGGTGACGATGGCCATCCTGATGCCGTCCTGGCCCAAGGAGCGGCGGCGCCCGGCCTACTTCATGGCCCTGTTCGGCGCGGCCGCGGTCCGGGTCCTGGTCCCGGGGCTGATGGGCACCATCCTGGTGCTGTTCTCCTCGGCCTCCGGCAACTCCGACAACAGCACCCAGGCCCGCACGAAGGACTACGCCGGCGTGGCGCCGTACATCAAGGAACGCCTGTGGTTCGGGCGGGGTCCCTCGACCTTCATCCCGGCCCTCTACCGCTACACCGACAACTACTACCTGCTGGCCCTCGTCGAGATAGGAGTCGTCGGAGTGGCGGCGGTCCTGGTCGTGTACCTCACCGGCATCCGGGCCGGCCGCCTCGGGCGGCGCCTGAGCGTCGATCCGGCCCAGCGGGACCTGGGCCAGTGCTTCGCCGCGGCGTTCGCGGTGATGCTGGTCATCAGCGCCACCTTCGACACCCTGAGCTTCCCCATGCTCAGCGGCCTGTTCTTCCTGCTGCTGGGATGTTCGGGGGCTTATCTGGGCATCGCCCGCGCCGAGGCGGCCCAGCGCGAGCAGCGGATGAGCGGCGCCTGATGAAGCACCGCCGCGCCGCTGCCGCCTCCCTCGGCGACCGGGTCCGCTCGGCCACCAAGTGGAGCCTGATCAACACCCTGGTCATCCGGATCGGCACCTTCGCCACCGGGGTGATCCTGGCCCGCGAGGCGCTCTCGCCGCGGGACTGGGGCCTGTACGCGCTGGGCGGCGTCGTCCAGGCCGTCCTGCTCTCGTTCAACGAGCTCGGCGTCAGCCTGGCCGTGGTGCGCTGGTCCCGCGACCCCCGGGAGTTCGCGCCGACCGTGGTGACCCTGGCCACCGGCTCCAGCCTGGCGCTCTATGTCGTCCTGTGGTTCGCCGCGCCCACCGTGGCCGGGGCCCTGGGCTCCCCGGACGCCGTCGGCATCCTGCGCATCCTGTGTTTCGCGGTGGTCGTCGACGGCCTGGCCTGCGTGCCGAACGCGGTGCTGACCCGGGAGTTCCGGCAAGGCGCCCGGCTCACCATCGACCTGGTGACCTTCGTCGTCAGCTCCGGCCTGACCCTGATCCTGGCCTTCGCCGGCTGGGGCGCCGGCAGCTTCGCCTGGGGCAGCATCGCCGGAGTGATGATGGCGCTGATCGGCTGCGCCATCGCGGCGCCCGGATATCTGCGGCCCGGCTGGGATTCGGCCACCGCCCGCGAACTCATCCACTACGGCATGCCGCTGGCCGGCGCCAGCCTGTTCGTGCTGGGCACGATGAACGCCGACTCGGTCGTCGTCGGCGCCACTCTCGGGCCGGTCGCGCTGGGCCTGTACCGGGTGGCCTTCACGATGTCGAGCTGGCCGGTGCGCGCCATCTCCGAGACCGCGCGCCGGGTGTCCTTCGCCGGCTTCTCCCGGGCCGTGGAGACCAAGCAGGCGCTGACCGACAGCTTCGCCAGCGGCCTGTCGCCGCTGCTGCTGGCCTCGGTCCCGGCCTGCGCGCTGCTGTTCGCGCTGCCCGGGCCGATCGTCCGCGGCGTCTACGGCGGCCAGTGGTCCGGTTCGGCCGGCGCGCTGCGCTTCCTGGCGCTGCTCGGACTGCTGCGCATCATCTTCGAGCTCTGCTACGACTTCCTGGTCGCCGCCGGCCGCTCCCGGGCCCTGCTGGCCGTACAGGCGCTGTGGCTGTGCGCGCTGGTCCCGGCGCTGATCTACGGCGGCCATCGCAATGGCCTGATGGGTATCGGCGTGGCGCACGTCGCGGTGGCGCTGGTGCTGATCGCGCCGGCCTACCTGCTGACGCTGGGCGCCGTCGGCGTCGACACCCGGCGGGTGCTCGCGGTCTGCTGGCGGCCGGTGCTCGGCGGCGTCGTGGTGGTCGGGGTCGCGCTGGCGGTGCAGCAGGCCCTCGGCGACTCGGACCTGGCGGTGGCGGTGGCCGGACTGCTGTCGACGGCGGCCTACGTGCCGATCGCGGTGCCGCTGCCGATGCTGCGGCTGATCTGGGGCAAGGTGGCCGGCCGGTTCGGCGCGACGCCGGAACCGGAGCCCGCGCCGGAACCGTCCGCCCGGCCGGACCGGATCAAGCTCAAGCCGCTGCCGCGGCGCGCCGACGTCCGGCCCGACCTGCTGGACTTCGGTCCGGCGCGGGACCGCGGACGCGGCGGGGACGTGGTGGACAGCGGCGACATGCTGCGCCGCGAGATGGACTGGAAGACCAAGCACGGCCCGGAGCACGAGAAGGCCCCCGAGCCGGCCCGCGCCGCCACCCTGGAGCTGGTCCGCGACGGTGCCCGCGACGGTGCCCACGACAACGGCCGCGCCGCCGCCGGCGACACCGGCGCTCCGGAGTTCGAGCTCGACCGCGAGCTCCAGGAGGCCCTGGACCGGTCCTTCGACCGGACCAAGGACCACCGCCGTGGCCGGGCCCGGAGCCGCGGCCACGACTTCCAGAGCTTCCTCACCAGCCCCGGCGCCGCCAAGACTGCCACCACATCCACTCCCGACCCCGGTTCACCGCTGCACTCAGCACCAGAGGCCTGAGATACGGCATGGTCCGGGCGCCCACCGCGCGGCGCACCCGCAGCCCGGTGTACTCCGGCAGCCGCCGGTAGTCCGGCCAGCACTCGGCCGCGAACGCCGTCAGCTCGTCCACCGGGACGGTGCCGGTCAGGCCTTTGTCATAAGCCCGGACCGCGCGCCGCAGCGCCTGCCGGGCGATCTTGCGCCGCATCCGCGCCGCCCACGCCTGGCCCTCCGGCATCTGCTCGGCGCACTTCACCAAGACCGACTCGAAGGCCGCGCGCCGCTGCCGCAGGTCGTCGAGCTGTCCGCCGAAGTCGACGGCCGACATGTTGGCGCCGTGCCGCCGGTAGTAGGCCTGGTCCGCGCCGCGGATGTGCCCGACGTCGGAGACCGCCGCGGCCCGCATCCACATCTCGATGTCCCCGGAGTGCGGCAGCCCCGGGTCGTAGCCGCCGATCCGCTTCTGCACCGACGTCCGCATCACCACCTCCGGCGAGGTGATGCAGCCCTGCGCGGCCTGGAACCGCCGCTTCAGCCACCAGTCCCCGGAGCGCACAGCCCACTGGCCGGGCCGCCAGTCCACGCCGCGCGCCGGCGGCAGGTCCTCGCCGTCCTGGAAGGTCAGCGGATGCCCGTAGACGAAGCCGACGTTCGGGTGCGCGTCGAGCAGCGCGACGGCCCGCACCAGCGCGCCGGGCGTGAGCCGGTCGTCGGCCGACAGCAGCACGCAGTAGTCGCCGTCGGCCCACTCCAGCAGGCCCTCGTTGTAGGTGGCGATATGCCGCTTGTTGGTCTCGTGCACCCGCACCTCGATCCGCGGATCGGCGGCGGCCAGCGCGTGCGCCTTCGCCGCCGAGTCGTCGGGTGAGGCGTCGTCGATGATCAGAACCCGGACATCGACCCCCGGCTGCTCGTCGAGCACGCTGCGTACGCAGTCGGCCAGGAAATGGCCGTACCGGTAGCAGGGAATCACGACACTGACGCTGCCCATCGCACTCCTCAACGGTTCCTCGCCGACAGCCGATCGGCCGGGTCCCGCCGTGTGAACCGCGGGGCCCGGCCGATGGTCTGCCACTCTTTTGTCTCTCTACCGATCTACTTCTTGCTGGTCACTGCTCACCGGCCGGCGGGCCGGGTGTTCTTGCCGCCCGTGGCCGGACCGGGCACGTAGCCCGGGGCCACGCCGACCGGCGTGCCCAGACCCGGGATGTTCGGCCCGTTGCCGGAGATCGGCGTCGGGGCGATGAGCCAGGTCAGCTCCGGCAGCGCCGAGTTGTTCGGGCCGTTCGCGGTGACCGTGACCCGGTAGGACGCGTTGCGCGGCAGCCCACCGTTGGGGTGGAACGCCACGGTGTGCGTCTTCGGCTCGAACGTCACGTACCCCGGCATCGAGGTGCCCGGCTGCCATTCCTGGCCCGGCGTGGCGCCGACGGTCTGCACCGTCATCCGCACCGTCGCCGGCTGGGCGATGGCCGGCAGCACCGTGGTGATCGGGTGCGTCGGGTCCATCACCGGGTCCAGCTTGCGCGCGGTCGCGGCCTTGGCGGTGCCGGTCGTGGGCTTGGCCGTGGTGGCCCGCAGCTGCGCCCCGTTGACGATGGCCGCCGAGGAGGCCGCCGACGAGGTCGCCGCGGCCCCGGCCGCGGTGTTCTGGAACACCGGGCTGACCCAGTAGTTCGACGCGTTGTACGTGTCCGTCGGGAACGCCGTGGACGCTCCGTAGGAGTACAGCGCGTTCACGCTGGTGCTGTTCGCCGGGGCGCTCAGCGGATAGTAGTTGTGCGCGTTGGTGAAGTACCCGGCGTCGACCGAGTAGTGGCCGGACGGCGCGTGGTAGGAGACCACGTACTGGGTCCCGGCCGTCACCGCGACCGGCGTGGCGAAGGTCAGCGTCTGCCAGCCGGAGGCGCTCTCACCGGTGAAGGTGCCGGCCGCCAGCTGCTGTCCGGTGCTGCTCCACAGCGTGCCGGTGTGGGTGCCGGTGTTCGCGGCGCTCTTGTAGAAGCGCACCCCGGTCACATTCCCGTCCAGCGAGGACGAGAACTTCACCCCGAGCTCCACGCCGTTGCCGTCCCCGGAGTCCACCGTCCCGGGCACCGTGGTGCCGGCCCACAGGGCGCACGGGCACGACGGCGCCGGCATCGTGGCCGCCGTCGTGAAGTTCCAGGTCGACGGCGCCGTCATCGCGTTGCCGTTGATGTCGGAGGCCTGGATCGAGGCGGTGTAGGTGGTGCTCAGCGCCAGCGGGCTGTCCGGGGTGAACACCACGGTGTTGGTCGCCGAGGTGTAGCTCAGCGAGCCCGGGACCGCGGTCCCGGAGCCGTCCTTCACCGTGAACGTCACCGCGGACATGTCGATGGCGTAGCTGAAGTTCGCGCTGACCGTGGTGGTCGGCGAGGTCGCGGCCATCGACGACGACGGCGACGTGGAGGTCACCGTGGGCGGCGTGGTCGGCACGCCGGTGTTGTCGAAGACCGGGTCCACCCAGTAGTTGGTGTCGTTGTAGGAGTTGTTCGGGAACACCGTCGAGCCGCCGTAGGCGTACACGCCGTTCGCGCCGTCGGTGCCGGTCTTCAGCGCCTGGATCGGCGTCTGCCCGGCACCCTTGGACGTGAAGTACCCGGCGTCGGCGGCGTAGTGCCCGACCGGCGCGTGGTAGGACACGATGTAGGTGGTGTTCGCCTTGATCATCGGCGGCGTGGTGAAGTTCAGCGTCTGCCAGCCCGGGGTGCTCGACACCGCGGTCGAGGCCGGGGAGGACGCCAGCAGCTGGCCGGTGGAGGTCCACAGGCTGGCCACGTGCGAGCCGGTGTTCGCGGTGCTCTGGTAGAAGCGGACGCCGGTCACCTTGCCGGCGGTGCTGGTCCGGAACTTGGTCCCGACCTCCACCGAGGCGCCGTCACCGCTGTCGGCCTGCGCCGGCGCCGCGGTGGACGGGAAGATGACGCACGGGCAGATCTGCGGGCCCACGGTCAGGTTCAGCGTCTGCACGGCGCCGATGTCGGCGTTGTCGTCCTCGGCCCGCACCTGCACCGCCACGCTGCCGGTCGAGGTCGGGGTCCAGGCGTAGCTCCAGGACACCGCCCCGGCGACGGTCGGCGTGGTGGCCGCCTTGTTCCAGGTGGTGCCGCCGTCGGTGGAGACCTCCACCCGGGCCACCACGGTGCCCGCGGCGGGCGTCGCGGTGCCGGTCATGCTGATCGGCTTGAGCACCTGCACCGTGGTCCCGGAGGCCGGGGCGGTGACCAGCGTGGTCGGGCCGGGGGTGCCGGCCGGCAGCGCCGAGCCGGTGACCAGGCCGGTGGTCGGGGTGCTGGGCTGCACGCCCATGTCGGCCAGCACGTTCATGGTGGCCTGCTTGACGTCCCGGCTCTCCGTCGTGCTCTGGTTCGGCGGGTTCGGCGGGTTGGCCACGCCGGTGTTGTCCACGTGCAGGTTCGACAGGCCCCAGGACCACTGGACGGTCGCGGTGCCGAAGATCAGCGAGTGCGAGGTCTGGTCGCGGAACTCCACCAGGCTGTGCGTGGCCTGGCCGTTGCCGTAGCTGTTGCCGTAGTCCAGGCGCAGCTGGTCCACGTTCAGCGTGGTCGAGGACAGGTCGATCATGCCCGGCGGCCGGGTGGAGTCGGCGTAGTCGGAGTCCCACTCATAGCCCAGCAGGCCGTAGGGCGTGCTGGTGGACCCGGACAGCAGGCCGGCCACCGAGGTGTTCCGCCACAGCCGCATCTTGGCGTACGCCGCGGAGAACGTCATCGGCGAGTACTGGTTGGCGTTGACCGAGAACAGCGTGCCGGTCATCTGGTCCTCGGGGGCGGCCCCGGTGCCCAGACCGTGCGCGTCCATCCAGGTGCCGGTCCACTGGCCCGAGGGGTCCGGGATGCCGTTCACCGGGGTGGAGTCGTACAGCTTGGTCATCTTGTACGTGGTCAGCGTCCGGTTCGGGGTGTT
The DNA here is from genome assembly GCF_039531695.1 of Catenulispora yoronensis. Taxonomy (NCBI): domain Bacteria; kingdom Bacillati; phylum Actinomycetota; class Actinomycetes; order Catenulisporales; family Catenulisporaceae; genus Catenulispora; species Catenulispora yoronensis. Next base: position 157,085 of record NZ_BAAAQN010000010.1, on the reverse strand, counting down.
GGTCCCGTCGATGCTGTTCTCGAACCGGGTGCGCCAGAACACCTCGTTGCCGGACATGAAGAACTGGTTCTGGCCGGCGTGCCGCGCGGCCATCACGTTGTTCCACTGGGCCTGGTTCCAGTACTCGTCGTGGCCCGAGGAGATGAAGACCTTGTGGTTGCTGACCGAGGCCGGGTCGTTGGTCGCGTCGATGCCGGAGATGTAGGAGACGTCGTAGCCGTTCTCCTCCAGCCAGTACAGCAGCGCGAACTCCGAGCCGAACACGCCGTTCTGGCCGATGTCCGGCAGCGGCCGGTTGTAGCTGACCCGGTAGGCGCGGCCGTCGGGGGCCGGGCCGTTGCCGACGTAGACGTCCTGGCCGCCGAAGGTGTTGTAGGCCTGCCAGGTCTCGTCCGAGGTCTGCACGACGATGTCGCTGTGGTGCGCGGCGTTGTCCGGCTCGCGCACGATCACCGGGACCGGCATGTAGCCGATCAGCGCGTCGGTGCTGTCCCACTGCTCCAGCGAGACGATGTAGAGCCCGGACACCGCGGTCGAGGGCACCTGGATCTGGACCGTGGTGGCCCAGTTGCCGCAGTCGACCAGACCGGTGGGCTTGTCGCTGACGCAGGCCGGCAGCGTGCTGCCGTAGGTCGCCGGGTAGGTGCCGGTCGAGGTGTTCATCGTCCACGACATCAGCCGCGAGCCCTGACCGCCGTAGTAGCCCAGGCGCGCGACCTCGACCGCGTACTTGGTCGGCGACTGCACCTTCAGGCTGACGGTCCCGCCGGGCAGGGCGCTCTGCGCGGTCGCGAAGCCCTGGATGTCACCGTACGCGCTGGTGTACGTCGCCAGGTTGTTCGCGCCGTCGGTCAGGTCCTGCCGCCCGGTCGTCTGCTGGTTCTCGCACGCCACGGCGTTGCCGCAGGACGCGAAGGCCTGCGGTGCGTTGCCCCAGACGGTCACGGTCGCCGCGAGCACCATGGTCATGGTCGCGTAGAGCGCCGTCCGGAGTTTCGTGTATCTCCTGCTCTGTCTCATCGTTTTCCGTTTTCTCGGTCAGGTTGCTCGGTGGTGCTCACTCGGGGCGCCGGTGCGCCGAAAGCGCCCGGGCCAGGACGGCGGCGACCCTTTCCTGCTGGTCCCGCGTCAGATGCGGGTGCAGCGGCAGAGACAGTGTGTGCGCCGCGATGTGTTCGGCGACGGGGAACGACGCGTCGGTGGCGAACGCGCCGGTGCGGTGCAGCGGCACCGGGTAGTGGATCCCCGCGCCCACTCCCTCGGCGTCCAGGTCGGCCAGAACCGCGTCGCGCTCCGGGACCAGGACCGTGTACAGGTGCCAGACGTGCTCGTTCCCCGGGAGCACTGTGGGGGTGACGACGTCCTCGACGTCGGCCAGAAGCTTGTCGTAGTACGCCGCCGCGGCGCGCCGGGCGGCGTTCCACGTCGGCAGCCGGCGCAGCTTGGCCCGTAGGACCACGGCTTGGAGCGTGTCCAGCCGGCTGTTCACCCCCACGATGTCGTGTGCGTACTTGGTCAGCCCGCCATGGCTGGCCAAGGTGCGCACAGTGCGGGCCAGACCGTCGTCATCGGTCAGGACCGCTCCGGCGTCCCCGTAGGCGCCGAGGTTCTTGCCCGGGTAGAAGCTGGTCGCGGCGATCGCGCCCGGCCCGGACCCCGGAGTCCGGTCTTTGCGGGTGGCACCCTGGCACTGCGCGGCGTCCTCGACGATCCGGACCTCGCCGCCGGCCAGCCCGGCCTGCAGCTCCTCCACCGGCGCCAGCTGGCCGTACAGGTGCACCGGGACGACCGCCTTGGTGGCCGGCCCGACGGCGGCCAGCGCCGCCGGCACGTCGATCAGACAGGTGTCCGGATCGACGTCGACGAACACCGACACCGCGCCGGTGCGCGCCACCGCCTCGGCGGTGGCGGCGAAGGTGTTCACCGGGACGATCACCTCGTGGCCCGGTCCGACCCCGACCGCGCGCAGCGCCAGCTCCACCGCGTCGGTCCCGTTGCCGACGCCGACGCAGTGCCGGACGCCGCCGAACTCGGCGTATTCGCGCTCGAACTCGGCGACCGCCGGGCCGCCGACGAAGGCGGTCCGGGCCAGCACCTCGGCGAATCCGGCCTCGACCTCCTCGGCGATCTCCGCGTGCGCGGCGGCCAGGTCGACCAGCGGTATTCGGGAGTTCATGATCTCTTCCTCGGTTCCTCGACCCGACGGCCGACTACATTTCGTAGCGGAGTGGTAACAACTGCGGCGAGGGCGCGCAAAGCCACCCTCGCCGCATCTTCGCGTCTCGCGGTCATCGCAGCACGGCCTCGGGGGTTATCCCTGTAGGGCGAATGACCTCGCGTAACTTGCGCGCCGGGTTGCCGACCCATACCTCGCCGTCGGGCACGTCGCGCAGCACGACCGAGCCCATCCCGACCTGGGACCACGCGCCGATCCGCACGCCTTCGCGCACGAGCGCTCCGGCGCCCAGATACGCGCCCTCCCCGACCCGGGTGGCGCCGCCGAGGCGCACCCCGGAGGCCAGGGTCGCGTAGTCCTCGACCACGGCGTCGTGGGTGACGACGGCCTGCGGCATCACCGCGACGTGCCGGCCCACCACCGCGTCGGCGGTCAGCACGGCCCCGGCCAGCAGCACCGAGCCGGCGCCGACCGTCGAGGTCTGCGACACGTACGCCAGCGGGTGCACGACCGTGGCGTACCGGTGCTCCGGCAGCCCCAGCCGCGCCACGATCCGGGCCCGGGCGAAGTAGTCGCGCGGATTGCCCACGCACACCACCAGCGCGAGCCCGGGCCGGTCGTGGATCGCCGCGATCGGGCCCAGGACCAGCGGCGCGAGCCGCTCCGACGGCGTGCCGTCGTCCAGGAACCCGGCGAAGGCGGCGGCGCCGGGCGGCAGGGCCCGGATGGCGTCGGCCGTCTCCCGGCCGAACCCTCCGGCCCCGGCCACCGCGATCGGGACCGCCGCGCCGTCAGGCACCCGCGGCCGCCTTCAGGACGGCCAGGACGCGGTCCTGCTGGCCCGCGGTCATCCCGTGGAACACCGGCAGGATCAGGGAGTTCAGGCTCAGCGCCTCGGTGGCCGGCAGCGCGGGCGCCTGGACGTCGGCGTAGGCCGGCTCCAGGTGCGCGGCCATGATGCCGCGCCGCGCCGACACGCCGGCCTCGGAGAGCCGGTCCAGCAGCTCGTCCCGGGACACCGGGAAGGCCTCGGTGAGCCGCACCCAGAAGGACTGGTAGTTCGTCTCGCCGTATCCGGGGTCCGCGACCGGTACCAATCCGGGCACGCCGGCCAGCTCCCGCTGGTAGCGCGCCGCCAGCTCGCGCCGCTCGGTGATGGTGGCGGCGAGCTTGGTCAGCTGCACCAGCCCGACCGCGGCCTGGATGTCGGTCATCCGGTAGTTGAAGCCGGTCTCCAGGTAGGCCTCCAGCACCGGCTTGGCACTGGCGTGCCGGTCGGCGGCGGAGACGTTCATGCCGTGCTCGCGCAGCCGCCGCATCCGGGTCGCCCACTCGGGGTCGTCGGTGGTGACCATCCCGCCCTCACCGGTGGTGAGCAGCTTGCGGGGATGGAACGACCAGGCGGCCACCTGCGCGCCGGCGCCGACCGGCAGGCCGCGGTAGCGCGAGCCGGCCGCGCACGCGGCGTCCTCCAGCAGGGCCACGTCCCGCTGCCGGCACAGCTCCCGGATCGGCTCCAGGTCGGCCGGCACGCCGCCCTGGTGCACCAGGATCACGGCGCGGGTGCGCGGGGTCAGCGCCGCCTCGATGGTCTTCGGGGTCAGGTTCCCGGTGGCCTCGTCGATGTCGGCGAACACCGGCGTCGCGCCGACGTAGCGCGCGACGTTCGCGGTGGCGATGAAGGACAGCGAGGGCACGACGACCTCGTCGCCGGCCCCCACGCCGAGCACCACCAGGCCCAGGTGCAGGGCCGTGGTGCCGGAGCTGACCGCGACGCCGTGCGCGGCGCCGACCTGCGCGGCGAACGCCCGCTCGAACTCGGCGACCCGGGGACCCTGCGCGACCCAGCCGGAGCGCACGGCCGAGGCCGCGGCCTCGGCCTCCTCCTCGCCGAGCCACGGCACCATCACCGGGATCTTGGGCAGGTCGGCGATCTCGGTGGCCACGGCGGTGTTGGCGACGACGCTCATGAGGCGGTCCCGGCGGTGGCAGCGCCCTGCTCCGCTTCCTGCTCCGACTGCCACCACTGGACCAGATCCGCCAGGCCCTCGCGCAGCGCGATCTCGGCCCGGAAGCCCAGCCGCCGCTCGGCGCTGGAGGTGTCGGCCAGACGCCGGGTGACGCCGTTGACCGCGCGCGGCGGTCCGTACTCCACCGGCAGGTCCGAGCCCATCACCTCCAGCAGCGTCTTGGCCAGGTCGTTCAGGCTGGTCTCGACGCCGCAGGCGATGTTGAACGCCTCGTCGGTGACGTCGGCCGCGGCGGCCAGCACGTTGGCCCGCGCGATGTCGGCGACGTGCACGAAGTCCATGGTCTGGGTGCCGTCGCCGAGGATCAGCGGCGGCGTGCCGGAGGCGATGCGCTCCATCCAGCGGATCAGCACCTCGGTGTACAGGCCGAAGATGTCCATCCGCGGCCCGTAGACGTTGAAGTAGCGCAGCGCGACGTAGTCGAGCCCGTACATGGCGCGGAAGCTGCGCAGCGTCGCCTCGTTGAAGGCCTTCGCCGCGCCGTAGAAGGTGTCGTTGTTGTACGGGTGGTGCCGCTCGTCGGTCGGGAACTGCTCGGCCAGGCCGTAGAGCGAGGCCGAGGACGAGGCGACGACCTTGCGCACGCCGGCCGCCGCGGCCGCCTCCACCACGTTGAAGGTGCCGTCCACCAGCACCTCGTTGGCCAGCCGCGGCTCCTCGGCGCACTGCGTGATCCGGATCGCGGCCAGGTGGAACACCAGGTCCTGCCCGGCGGTCAGCTCGGCCAGCAGCCCGCGGTCGCGGATGTCGCCCTCGACGACCCGCACCCGGCCGTCGGGCAGCGCGGCGGCCAGGTTCTCCCGGCGGCCGCGCACGAAGTTGTCCAGCACCACGACCGACTCCGCGCCGGCCGCCAGCAGCCGGTCCACGACGTGCGAGCCGATGGTGCCGGCCCCGCCGGTGACCAGCGCGCGGGCCCCCGCCAGCGGGACGCCCGCGTTCTGTGCGTCGTTCACTCGCCCTCCAAGGCGTCGTTCTGTTCCACAGCCACGAGGGCTCCGTTCTCGGCGAGGCTGCGCGAGGCGGCCTCCAGGATCCGCAGGACCCGCAGTCCGGCCCGGCCGTCGGTGGCCGCCGGGGTGCCGGTGGCGATGGCGCGGGCGAACTCCTCGACCGCGGCGGCCAGCGCCTCGCGCTCGCCCAGGGCCGGCGCCACCATGTCGCCCAGCCGGTAGGACACCAGGGCCGCGCGGCGCTGGTCCTGGCCCAGCTCCTCGGGCCGGGCCAGGTACACGCCGCGGTCGAAGACGCTGATCCGCTGCGCCGGGTTCAGGTCGTCCCAGACCAGCGTGCGCTTGGAGCCGCCGACGATGGTGGTGCGCACCTTCGTCGGGGACAGCCAGTTCACGTGGCCGTGCGCGATCGCGCCGGAGGACAGGCGCAGCGTCAGGTACGCCACGCAGCACCGCCCGGCGCCGATCGGGTCGGCGCCGGTCGCGGCCACCGCCTCGATCCGCACCGAGTCCGGCAGGATGTAGTCCAGGATCGACAGGTCGTGCGGGGCCAGGTCCCACAGCACGTCGACGTCCGGCTGGATCAGCCCCAGGTTGATCCGCACCGAGTCGACGAAGTGCACCTCGCCGAGCGATCCGGAGTGGATCAGATCCCTGATGGCGGTGACCGCCGGGGTGTAGCAGTAGGTGTGGTCGCACATCAGCGTCAGCCCGCGGGCCTCGGCCTCCCGGACCAGTTCCTCGCCCTCGGCCTGCGTGGCCGCGAGCGGCTTCTCCACCAGCACGTGGCGGCCGGCGCGCAGCGCGGTCATCGCCACGTCCCGGTGCGTGCGCGCCGGCGTGGCGATGGCCACCGCGGTCACCCGCGGGTCGGCCAGCACGTCGTCGAGCACGTCGGTGACCCGGACGTCGGAATACGGACGGGCCACCTTGGCGGCCCGCTCCACGTCCAGATCGCACAGCCAGCGCAGGTCCCAGTCCGGCGACGCGAACAGGTTCCGCACAAGGTTCGGCCCCCAGTAACCGGCGCCGACCACCGCGATACCCGGCCGCTGGTCGGCGGCCGGTGTCCCCCCAGACATATCAGTAAGCTCCCTTTCCCTTTACCACCGCCGAGCCGGTCCGGAAGAGGATCTCCGCGTCCAGGCCCAGCGACCAGTTCTCGACATAGCCCACGTCCAGCCGCACCGCGTCCGCCCAAGCCAGGTCCGAGCGGCCGCTCACCTGCCACAGCCCGGTCAGTCCGGGCTTGACCAGCAGCCGGCGCCGCACTTCCTCGCTGTACTGCGCGGCCTCCTCCGGCAGCGGCGGGCGCGGCCCGACCAGGGCCATCTCCCCGCGCACCACGTTCAGCAGCTGGGGCAGCTCGTCCAGCGAGTAGCGGCGCAGCACCGCGCCGACGCGGGTGATCCGCGGGTCCCGGCGGGCCTTGAACAGCGGCCCGTCGGTGTTCACGTTCAGATGTGCCAGCTCCACCTTCGCCGCCGCGGCCCCGGAGGCCATGGTGCGGAACTTGAACAGGGTGAACGGCTCGCCGCGCAGCCCGACCCGGCGCTGGCGGAAGTACACGGGGCGGCCGTCGCCGATCAGGATCGCCAGCGACACCGCCAGGAACACCGGCGCCAGCAGGATGATCCCCACCGCCGCCATCGCGCGCTCGAAGAAGTCCTTGGGCACCCGCGCGCCCCGGGACAGGCGCGGGGCGCGGACGTGCAGCAGCGGCACGCCGCCGTCGCGCCGGACCGCCAGGCGGGCCGGGGCGATCTCGCTCAGGAACGGCGCGACCAGGATGTCCGTGCCCTGATTGGCCAGGCGCCAGCCCAGCCGGCTCAGCGCCGCCGCGCCCAGGTGCGGGCCCGGCATCAGGACCACGGCCTCGCAGCCGGTGGCCTCCAGCGCCAGCGCCACCTGCTCGGCGTCGCCGGCCCCGCCGTCGGCCGTCAGGTCGCCGATGATCGGCACCCCGTGCGGCCCGGACGGGTCGTCGTAGTCCCCGGCGAAGTAGCCGCCGGGGCCGCCGACGTCCAGGGCCGCGACCGCGCGCAGCGCCGAACGCTCGCGGCGCAGGATGTCGGCCATCGCCGAGCACTGCGCCGCGGTGCCGACCAGCAGCGCGGGCCGGGCCGCCAGGCCCACCCGCCGCGCCGACAGCGCCCTGATGACCTTGCGGGCCAGCAGCGAGCCCACCGCGGCGGCCGGGACCGCCAGCAGCACGCCGCGCACCAGCCGGTCGTTCTGCCCCAGCAGCGCGTAGGCGGCGGCCAGCGCCGCCATCGCCGCCAGGCACGACCTCAGCAGCCGGTGGTACTCCTCGGTGCCGGGGCCCACGTGCCGCCGCTCGTAGAGCCGGTGCCAGCAGGTGACACCGACCCAGGCCGCGGGCACGACGGCCATCGCCGGCCAGTCGTCCTCGTGCGGCACGGTGGCCCAGGTGGCCAACGCCGCGCACGCCCAGTCCAGAAGCACCAGGACCACGGTCCCGGTTCTGCGCCCATACCTCGCCAGGGGTCGCGCGACTGGCGCACGCACGACCCGCTTACCCACGTCTGAACCGACCGCCATGCTGAATCCCCCCACGGAATCCCTTACCGCACCGCCTGACGCCAAGCGCCCCGCACCCTAAGCATGACCGCGCGTGATTGCCCGAACACAGCCGAACGAAAAGCCATGGTAGTGGCCTGGCATACTTCGCGCGAGATGTGGCGAGGAGATATCATGGCTAACACTTAGTGTGGGTCTGCCTGTGTTCGCACCATGTCTAGACGAGATCTGTACTTAAACAACCACCGAAGGTCCCCCGACCTGGTGGTGTGGGGGGATGGGGATGTCGCGCAGTGTTACACGCATGGCCAAGGACGCGCTCAATCACCGGATCGGCTGGCAGGTGATCTTCGAGTGGCGTAACAAAGTCCTGAAATGGCCGTCCACGCTACGGATGCGCCGTTTCGAGAATCGAGAAGTCAGACAGCTACTGTCCGTAGGCGGTCCACCGTCCTCGGCGACGGTCGCGGTGGTGATCCCGACCTACCGCAGACCCGACGGATTGGCCGTCGCGGTCCGCTCGGTCCTGGCCCAGACCTGGACCGACCTGGTCGTCATCGTCGTCGACGACGGCGGCGGGCTGGACACCGCGGCGCTGCCGGAAGATCCCCGGCTGCGGACCGCCTCACTGTCCCGCAACTCGCATGTGCTCGGTTTGGTACGCAACGTCGGCATGCGGTTGTCCTCGTCCGAGTATGTGGCTTTTCTGGATGATGACAACGTCTGGGAAGCTGATCACCTCGAACTGTCAATAGGTGCTCTTTCGCAGAATAAAAAACTGGGTGGCGTGTACACAGCGCTACGCCGCGTATTGCCCGACGGCTCCGAGCTCGACGTCCTCTCAGTCCCCTTCGACCGCAAACGCGCGTCCTGGGACTCGTTCCTGGACTGCAACGCCTTCGTCGCGCACCGCGGCCGGGCCCTGATGTTCAGCCGGATGCCCCGGCCGATCGGGCTGCTCCCGCGCGAGGACTGGGAGATGCTCTACCGCTATACCCGGCGGCACCGGGTCATGCACATCCCGTCCCCGACGGTTCGCTACCTGGTGAACCCGTCGAGCTTCTACACGCAGTGGGACAAGGACAAAGACAAGCAACTCGCCGGGGAGGGCGCATGAGCGCGACGGAGCTGCGGAACATCTCGTTCCACGGAATAGGCGTACCGAACGGGGCCGAGCGCGAGCCCGGCGAGCACCGGTACTGGGTCACCGAGAAGACGTTTCTGGACGTACTGGATGAATGCGCGAAGCATCCTCAAGTCCGGCTGAGCTTTGACGACGGCAACGCCTCGGACGTCGACATCGCCCTTCCGGCGCTGGTCGAGCGGGGCCTGAAGGCCGACTTCTTCCCGATCGCGGACCGGATCGGCGACGGGGACAGCGTCGACGAGCAGGGGCTGCGGGCCCTGGTCGCGGCCGGGATGACGGTCGGCACGCACGGCGCCGGACACCGGGCCTGGACCTCGGCGCTGGCCACGCACCACGAGGCCGAGCTGCGGGCCGCGCGGACCCGGATCAGCGAGGCCGCCGGACGGCCGGTCGACACCGCGGCGTGCCCGTTCGGCGCCTACAACCGCGGCGTTCTCAAGGCTCTGCGGTCGGCCGGCTACCGGACCGTGTTCACCAGCGACGCCCGGCCGGCCTTCGAGGGGAGCTGGCTCCAGCCCCGGTACAGCGTGGAGGTCGACGACACCGCGGCTTCGGTGCGGGAGCGGATGCTGACCCCCCGCTCGGTCACGGAGCGTGTTGTCGATCGCGGTGTTCTGATGGTGAAGGCGTGGCGATGAGATCCGCGGCATGCGTGATTTCCCGTATGCGGCGCGGGATTTCGGAGTTCGGGCGCGTCGGCGCCGACGGCATCGCAGAGCACGAAATAGGACGAACGGGACGGTCGCGCGAGCGCGCGACACGCCCGGGCGTCGGTGGTTACCCTCGGCGGAGCAGGGTTAGCCCTGAGGGTTTTCGCTGTACCGGGCAGGGATCGCGGCGACGGGCAGCACCCGGCGCGGCCACTGCCCCGACTCCGGCCGGGGGTCCGGCATGACCGGCGAACCCGTCCTCATCGGCTTCGCCGAAGCCTTCGCCGCCATCGAATCCGCCTGGTCACTGGCCGACGCCGGACACGAGGTCATCGCTTTCACGCGGCGGGGCACGAAGCCGCCGCTGGCCGCGTCGCGGCGGGTCCGGATCGTCCCGGTCACGCCTCCTGAGCAGGACGCCGCCGCGTGCGTCGACGAGGTCGCCGAAGCGGCCCGACGCCACGGCGTGGCGGCCGTGCTGCCCCTGGACGACCTCGCGGTCTGGGTCTGCGACCGCACCGGCCTGCTGGTCGCCGGCGCGACCGGGGCCAACGCCGAGTTCGCGCTCGACAAGCGGCTCCAGGTCGCGGCGGCCGGCGACGCGGGCATCCCGGTGCCCGAGCGGTCCGCCGAGGGACCGTGGATCGTCAAAGCCGCGCTGGCGGTGGTCGAGCAGGACAACAAGCTGATCCGCCCCGGCGGCCGGGTCGCGGCCACCGCCGCCGACGTCGAGGAGGCCACCGCCGGCCTCGCGGGGCCGGTGCTGGTGCAGCAGCTGCTCACCGGCGTCGGCGAGGGCGTCTTCGGCTTCGCGACGGCCGAGGGCGTGCGCGCCTGGAGCGGCCACCGGCGGGTCCGGATGGCCGACCCGCGCGGGTCGGCGTCCAGCGCCTGCCGGTCGATCGACGTGGACGAGGAGCTGCGCGGCCGGGTCGAGAAGATGCTCGCGGCGGTCGGGTGGCGGGGCATGTTCATGGTCGAGCTGCTCCGCGAGAGCGGCGGTGGCGAGGCCGTCGGCGAGGGCAGTGCGTCCGGCAGGCGCGGCAAGAGTGGCCTGGCGGGCGAGGACGGCCTGGTCGGCGGGAACGGCGGTGCCGAGGGGACACCCTGGTTCATGGAGGTCAACGGCCGTCCCTGGGGCAGCATGGCCCTGGCCCTGCGCCGTGGCTTCCCCTACCCGGTGTGGGCCGTCCGCCAGGCGCTGGACCCGAATTTCGTTCCGGAGCCGCCGGCCACCCCGAGCTTCCCGGGCGCCGCGCCGTCGTGGGACAGCGAGCCCCCGCACATCGTCTGCCGCCATCTCGGCCGCGAACTGGTGCATCTCGCCGCCGTTCTGCGCGGCCCGATCGCCGACCACCCCGGCCCGTGGCCCCGCCGCGGGGCGACGCTCGTCGACCTCCGGCCGCGGCGATCCGACCGCTGGTACAACCTCCGCGCCGGTGAGCGCCGCGTCTTCTGGCGCGACACGTGGTCCACCCTGTCCGCGCAGGCGGCCCGAATGCGAAAGAGAACCTCGTGACCAAGGTCCGCGCCGTGGCACACATCCACTCCGAGTGGTCCGACGACGCTTCCTGGCCCCTGGAGCGCATCGCGCAAGCCTTCCACCGCCGGGGGCGCAGCGTTCTGCTGATGTGCGAACACAGCCGCACGTTCACCGAGGCGAAGTGGGCCGAGTACATCGAGGCCTGTGCGAAGGCGTCGACCCCGGACGTGCTCGTGGTGCCGGGGCTGGAGTACAACGACGCGGACAACGTGGTCCACATCCCGGTGTGGGGCGAGGTCCCGTTCCTCAGCCAGACCCCTGACATTCCGGACGTCCTGGCCCACGCGCGGGAGGCCGACGGGATCGCGGTGTTCGCGCATCCGTGGCGGCGCAACGCCTGGCGCCGGTTCGACGCGGCGTGGGCCAAGGACCTGACGGCGGTCGAGATCTGGAACCGGAAGTACGACGGCTGGTCGCCGAACCGGGAAGCGGTCGCCTACGCGAAGCGGCTGGGACTGCCGCCGTTCGTGGCGCTGGACTTCCACGGGCCGCGCCAGTTCTTTCCCTTGGCGATGGAGTTGACCTTGGGGGGAACAGGTCCAGCGACAAGGGCGGCCGTGGAGGACGCGCTGCGGAACGGTGACTTCGAGGCGTTGGCGTTCAGTCGGTCGGCGTTGCGGTTGGCTTCGGGCGTCGGCGGTGTGGCGTTGGCCATGGCCGAGACCGCGCGGGGGGTGGCGGCTCGGGCGGTGCGGGGGGTGCTGCGGAAGTAGGCGTTCGACCGGGTTTCCGTGGCGGTGTGTGTTCGGTTGTGACGGTGCGGCTGTGACGGTGCGGTTGTCCGATTGGGCTGTGCGGTTGTGCGATCGGGCTGTGCGGCTGGCTGTACGGTCGTACGGCTGTGACGGTGCGGTGAAAAGGAGTGCGGCCCGGAGGCCGAGGCGGTGGGGGGTTCCGCCTTCGGCCAACGGTGCCGACTCCGCCTGACGGTCGGTCGTACTTGGGGGGGTGATGTCAGGCTTCGACGACACTATCGGCGCGGGCGAAAAGCCGGACCAAAGGCCGGGTAAAGAGCGAGTCAAAGCAGAGCCCGTAGTCGCGCCGCCGAAGGTCGCCCTAGGGACCGCCCGATGAGGAGACACGAGAATGGCGCCGGCAGTGTCTGCCGACGCCAGGTCCATCCCGGTTGGATGGCGAGCTATACGCGCACGCGGCGCCCCATCAGGGGCCCGGCTTCTCCCGCAGCTTCGCCGGGCTCACCAAGGCCCGCACGGCGGCCCGGCTCGCCGAGCGTCCCAGCAGCGCCCGCGACGACTCCCGCAGCACCAGCGCGCCCCAGAAGGCGGCGACGGCCGGCCGGCGGTGCGTCCGTTGGTAAAGCCGCACCCGGTTCAGCGTCAGCAGGGTCCACAGCTTCGGCGAGACCGTCGCCTCGCCCTCCAGGTGCGTCGCGATCGCGTCCGGCGCCAGCCGGGTCGCGAACCCGTGCGTTCCGGCCCGCAGCGCGAACTCCGTCTCCTCCGAGTAGAGGAAGAACGACTCGTCCCACGGGCCGCACGCCTCAAGACACTCGCGCGACATCGCCATCAGCGGTCCGGCCGCCCAGTCCGCCCGGGTGTCCTTGCGATAGGCGTCCGGCGCCGTCACCTGCTCGCCGAGCGCGGAGAACCGGCCCGATCGCCCGGCGCCGAGCACCATCTCCCCCAGCAGCCGCAGGGGGTTCGGTTCACGTCGCAAAGTTCTGATCATGCGGCCGTCGCCGTCATAGAGCACCGGTGCCGTGATGCCGGTGCCGTGGCCCTTGAGCCCCTTCACCAGCGCCGCCCCGCATCCCGGACGCAGCCGGATGTCGGGGTTGCACACGAACACGGCGTCGGTCTGCTCGTCGAGCGGCGACACCGCCTCCAGGGCGGCGTTGAACGCCGCGGCATAGCCGGCGTTCCGGCCCGTCTCGACCAGCAGCGCGTCCGGCGCCTTGCTGCGCACCACGTCCGGAGTCCCGTCGGCCGAGGCGTTGTCGGCGACGACCAGGCGCCACCTCAACCCCGCCATCCCGAGCTCCAGCGAGTCCAACAAGCCTGGCAGGACGTCTGCACTGTTCCACGTCACCACGACCAGGACTGCACCCGGCCGGCGATCGTCTTCTGGATCTACCCCCACGGACGCCATGCTATGGGGCGCTCAGGAACAGTGTCAGTACGCGAAGTGAAGTCCCCTAAGCCGATCCGCCTCACGAACCGCCTCACGAACCAGCCGCGGACCGGTCCCGCATCGCGTCGTCGAGCACCTCGGTCAGGGCCGCGACCCAGCGCGTCATCCCGAACTCGGTCTCGGCCAGGCGCCGCGCCTCACGCCCCATCTTCTCGGCCCGGGCCGGGTCGGCGACCAGGTCGAGGATCTCGGCCCGCAGCGCTGCCGCGTCATGGGGATCGACATAGACGCCGTTGACCCCCTCCACCAACGCGTCGCGCTGCCCGTCGACCCGCGTGCAGATCACGGCGCGGCTCATGGCGAAGGCTTCCATCATGCAGCTGATGCCGTTGTCGGTGTCGCTGGGATGCAGCGGCAGGACGACGAACCGCGCCTTGGCATAGAGGTCTCGCATCCCCGCCGGCGACAGCGGCCCGAAGGTGACGCCCTCCGGCAGCCCGACCCGCTCACCCCGGTCGCCGAGCTCGGCGCGCCACCGGTCGTCCATGCCCGCGACCAGCGAGCCGGCGATGTGGCAGCGGACGCCGGTGCCGTCCAGGGCGGCGATGAGCGTGGCGAAGTCGCGCATCTCGCGGCCGGCCGAACAGATCATCACCGAGTCTTGATGCGCGGCGTGCGCCTCCGGCGTCGCCAGCTCCTCGTTGAAGAAGTCCGTGTCCACGACCCACTTCGGACTGGCGATCCGGTCGGCCGGGATCTTCAGCGCCGTCCGGGCGAACTCGGCCTGCGCCGTCGGCGGCAGAACCAGGGTCTTGATGCCCGGCCAGCCCCAGCGCAGCAGCCGCGCCTTGTTGCCCGACGAGATCCAGCTGTAGAGCGCGACCAGCGGCGCCCGCTTGCGCTGCCTGCTGAACCGCAGCGCCAGCGCCAGCGGCAGGCTCGACGCCTCGGCGCCCCAGGCGAAGATCGCGTCGTAGCGGCGCCGCACCCGGAACGCCTCCGCGGCGAAGGCCAGCGGCAGCGGCAGCTTGCCGTAGACGAGGCGGCGCAGCTTCGACGGCCCGGTCGCGAACCGCTGGTCGAGGACCGTCAGGTCGTAGGGCAGGTCGTACAGCCACACCTTCGACCGCTCCCCCGCCTTCGCCTGTTCGGCGACCTCTTCGAGGAAGGGCGGGAACCATCCGGCCGACACCATCACCAGGATCCGCGGCCGACGGGCCGGACGTGTCCGGTCCGTGGTCGGATGTGCACGCTCCGAGCTGTCCGTCACCCCGCCATGGTCGCAAGGCGGGGACGGCGGCGACAAGGGGATCACATCCCTGAGGGCGCGCCACCGGCCGCCGATGGGATACTCGCGGCGTGGTGTCCGTCGTCATTCCCGCACACAATGAGGCCGGCGTCGTCGGGCGCCTGCTCGGCGGCCTGCTCGCCGAGGCCGAGCCGGGTGAGATCGAGATCTGGGTCGTCGCCAACGGCTGTACCGACGACACGGCCGAGGTCGCCGGCCGGTACGGCCCTGACGTCAATGTCCTGGTTAGTCCCGTTCCCAACAAGCACGCGGCGATGCGCTTGGCCGACGAGCACGCTAAGGGCTTTCCCCGACTCTATGTCGACGCCGATGTGGAGCTCGGCGCGAGCAGCGTGCGCGCCATCGCGGCCGCCCTGGAGGCATCGGACGTCCTGGCGGCGGGACCCGAGCGCGGCTGGCCCGCCGACGGGCGCCCCTGGACCGTGCGGTGGTTCTACGACGTCTGGCACCAGTTCCCGACTGTCCGCACCGGTTTGTTCGGGCGCGGCGTGGTCGGGGTGTCCCAGGAGGGCTACGAGCGCCTGCGCGCCCTGCCGCCGCTCCAGGGCGACGACTTGGCGGCGTCCCTGGCCTTCCCCGCCGAGCAGCGCCGCGTGGTGCCGGAGGCCCGGGCCGTGGTCCACCCGCCGCGCAGCCTGTCCGCGCTGCTGAAGATCCGCACGCGGGCCCTGGTCTCGACGGCGCAGGCGGCGGACGATCCGCAGCTCGCGGCCGTCTCGGACTCGGCGCGGACCTCCTGGGGGGACCTGCGGAACGTCGCCCTGGCGGCGCCGGTGCGCAACGGCCCGAAGGTCGCCTGGTTCCTCGGAATCACGATCATTACCAGACTTCGGGCCCGGCGCGCAGTCCGTGCCGGAGACTTCAAGACCTGGCACCGCGACGAGACCACCCGGGAAGCATGATCCAGGTGTCAGCCGCCTGATTCCGGGCTAGGCTCGGGAGCAGGGGGTGGGGAAATCATGACGAATAGTGCGCGTCCGCATGCCGTTTTGGTCATTCTGAATCTGCCGGTGCCCGACGACCAGCGAGCCTGGTCCCAAGCGCTCGCACTGCGCGACGACGGCGCCCGGGTGACCGTGGTGTGCCCGGCGATCCGCGACAAAGCCCCAGGCAGCGAGACCGTGGACGGCATCGAGATCGTCCGCTTCGCCTCCTTCGAGGGCCAGGGGCCGATCGCCACGGCCGCCGAGGGCGTGTGGACCGCCGCGGCCGCGGCCCGCGCCGTCCGCGCCGCGCTGAGCAGCTCCCGCGGCGTCCGCCAGATGCTGCAGATCGGCAACCCGCCCGACCTGCTGTTCCCGCTCGCCGCCTGGGCCCGGCGCCGCGGCGTCCGGACGGTCTACGACCAGCGGGACGTGGTCCCGGTCCTGGCCGCGTCGCGCGCCGGCTTCAACAAACTGACGCCGGTGTTCCTCGGCGCGGAGCGGAAATTGATCGCCGCGTCGGACGTGGTGATAACCCCTAGCGAGGAACAGCGGGCTCGCATCGCTGAACTGTACGGTCGCGACGCGGTGATCATCCGCACGGCGGAGGTGTCTTCGTCTGCGGCTGCCGCGCAGGTGAACGAGAGTCCTACGGCGGATGAAGTGGCGGCGACCGATCGCGACGCCGTCCTCGGCTACCTCGGCGTGATCGGCGAGCAGGACGGTCTGACGGACCTCATCGACGCGATCGCGCTACTGCGCGCCGACGGCACCACCGGCTTCCGGCTCGAAGTGGCCGGCGACGGCCCGGCCCTGCCGGCGGCCCGGGAGCACGCCACCGCGCTCGGTCTCGACAGCCTGGTGACCTTCCACGGCTGGCTCGGTCCCGGCGAGGTCGACACGTTCCTCGGTCGCATCGACGCGATGACCGTGCCGGATCCGGACAACCCGTTCAACCACTTCTGTGCGATGAACAAGGTCACTCACGCGATGGCGCGCGGCATCCCGATCGCCTTGCGTCCGCTGCGCGAGAACTCGCGGCTGGTGGGTCCGCACGCGTATTGCGCCGCCGACATGACGATCCGCGGCTTCGCCGATGCCATAGCGAAGCTGCTGGCGGACAGCCCGGAATCGCGCGCGAGCATCGCGTCCGCGGCCCGCGACCTCTTCGAGGCCGAGCACTCGTGGGCTCGGTACGAGTCGCAGTATGTGGAGGCCGTGTTCCGGCCGGTGCGGCGGGCGTAGGTCGCTGGTTCGAACCGTGGCGCATGACGGTGAGTGCGGCGGCCGACGAGGTTAGGTCGGGCCGCCGCATCCGTCAGCCGCTCTCCTCCGGCTCAATGGACTCGACGGCGTACCGATGAAGTGCCGCGCCGTCCTTGTTCGAGATCGGCTTGTGCTTGCGGAACTCGGCGAGGAAAGCGCGCTGCGTGACGCGCGAATCATCAGGCCACTGTCCCACTATCTGCCTGGCCAGGCGCGCGGACCGGTGGTCAAGCGTCTGCGCGCCGCCGTTCACGTCCGCGGCGGTCGGCCATGCTTCGGTGGGGGTGGGCTCCGCGTACGGCTCGCCGGGCTCGGTGGGCGCCAGGGCGCCGTTCTGGTCCGTAACCTGCGCTGCCACTGGCACTGGCATCGGTACCGACATCGGCATCGGTACCGGCGGCTCGGCAGCCATCGACTCGGCAGCCATCCCTTCCCAGCCGTTCAACTGCGGCTCCGCGACACGCGGGGCCGGCACGGAAAACGCCGGGCTGAAGGACGCCGGAAGGTTCAGCTGCTCTGCGGCATAGCCATTGCTGACCCGAGGCTGCTCCCAATCGGTATCAGCAACCAGAGTCTCCACACTCGCGTCGCCCACCGCCGGCGCCCCGAAGCCCGACGGCTCCGCCTCCACGCCGAGCATCGTCAGCCCCTCGGTCGTGGCCACCTCGCCGAGCGTCCGCATCAGCTGCGTGAGGTCGGTGTTCAGCCGCGCATAGGACATCAGCTTCGCCTGCGCCACCGCCTGCCGATCCGCAGCGCGCCGATGCTGCTTCGACCCCTGCTCCAGCCGGTTCACGGTGTGCGTCGCCCGGACGAACTGGTCGAACACCCGGTTCGCCCCCTGATCGGCCAGGCTCGCGTCACCCGCGTCGGCCCAACCCCACCGCACCGCGAGCGTCTTCCACCCGAACCGCCACCGAATGGACTCCGGCTTCTTCCCGTCCTGCCGCGCCGCGTACTTGGTCGCCAACAGATCGCGCTCCCACAGCAGCGCGGCCACGATCGAGACCATCAGCCGGATCAGCACCTCCTGCCACGTGGAGGCATCGGTGGAGGCCAGCACACCGGATCCGAGCGCCAGCACGACCACCAGCACACCGTCGATCCCGGCGTCCTGCCCCGCCCGCACGTTCTCCTTCGCCCGCGTACCGCACGCGAGCAACGCGACCTCCATGAAGGAGAACAGGAAGATCCGCAACCCCAACGGCAACGCCATCGTGTTCGCGAAAAACTTCCACATACCGGCGCTCTGCACCGCCGTGGCCATCAACGCGGCAATCGTGATCAGGACACTGGAAGCGCGGCCCTTCATCCCCCGCCGCGCCGCCCCCGCCGCACGCCACAGCACGAAGCCGACCACCAAAGCGGCCACCACCCCGACGCCGACAGCAAGCCACGGCTGCCGATCCGCCTGGCTGCGCAACTGATCAAACCAATGATTCACGGACCGGCCCCCACAGTCAGGCTGTCCACCCTGGGCTCCTCAGATCGGTGCACGGACCCCGCCACGGTAGCGGCTCAACGCTCCCCATGACCCACCCGATCGCCCACCGGAACCCCAACCCACCAAGAACTCCCCCTGAACCCCTACCGCCCCACCTCCCCATCCCCCTTGGGCCGATAGGCCCACACAGCATGATCGTCAGCAGCCAACGTCCCCAAATGAATCAAAAACCCCCGACTCCTCGCCTCATGCACCACAAGATCCCGAATAGCCGAAACATCCTCAACCCCATACCGAACGGCATACCCATTCCGCTGCACCTGATCGACAAGAAGGAGAACAAGTATCTCGGCATCCACCCGATCCATCCCGCGATCGTAGAGTCCCCACCAACCCCCCGAAGCCACATCCACATGATCCAGAATATTCGCCCAGGCTCCGCCACCCCTGGCGGATCAACGGAGCCAGCTGAGGCCTACACCGGGCTCAGGACGCCTCGCCGTCCACGTTCCACACCTGCGGCAACGCAGCTTCGCAAAACACGCAAAAGAAATACTCATCACGAACAATGTTTATCTGGTGGCAACCGGGACAGCGTCGAAATATGAACTCGTGCGTAAATCCCGCCGGATAGGCCAGGTCAGTCTTCTCAAGCCCGACACATCTGCAACGAATGTAAAGGCTCGGCCAACCCCTCCCCGCCGCTCCCCGCTCACTCCATCACCATATCCGCTGCCTGATAATCCCGATGGCGTGGTGCATGATGCTCCCCATGCACTCTGCGCACCCAAAGGGATCCCGCCGCGCGGCAGCGCAGACCAGCCGGATACCTTCTTCTCAGCGCCTCGCCTCGCATCGCCGCTGGCTGCGCTGTAATCGCTGACTACCGGCCTGCTTCGGCAATCGGCTGCCAAGATCCCCCGACTTTCGGGCGGTAGATCCACACCGAGTGCTCGTCAGCGCTGAGGGTCCCCATGTGGACCTGAAATCCGCAGCGCCGAGCTTCCCGCTCCAGGAACTCGCGGAGAGTCGTGACGTCCTCGACGCCGTATTCAGCGGCGTAGCCGTGACGCTTCACTTTGTCGATAAGCCGGAGCGCAAGCGCTTCGAGGTCTACGCGATCCATGATGCGAGCCTGCGGTCCGCCACCACCCCCACGGGCAATATCGGGCAAATGCGGAACGTTCGCCCAGCTAGCGCCGTTCCCAACCCCCCTCGCATCAGCACTCACCGAGCCGACTCCACCGCCCATCCCGACCTATCGCAGCTCGTCCCCCGAATCGCTCGTGCCCACGTCCGCCCGGCGGACCTCAGCGCCGAGGTACTGGATCGGGGCAGTGAGCGCGGCGGTGTAGCCGGCGCTGGCGCAGATCTCGACGACGTCGCCCCGGCCGATCGAGCTGACCACGCAGAGCTGCTCGGCCACGAAGCGTCCCCAGGCTCGTCGGTAGTTCACTGACTGCGCCGCGAAGGAGAAGGAATAGGGCGCGAGGACATCGTCGGGGTCGAGCAGCCCCCACCGACCGCTGACGACGAACCACGGCAGCCCGCTCGCTTCGGCCCGGGCCCGCCGACGTGCGAACGTCGGGCTCGCATACAGGTCGCGGACCGCGGCGGGCTCGCTCAGCTGAGCCTTTCCACCTCCGACGAGGATGACGGACACTGCGGTCGACGAGGCGGGCAAGGACGCGGCGAGCAAGGTCGCGGATCCAACGCCGGGGCGCACTGGCATGGCAGATAGCTACACGAGCGCGGCGCAGCGCGCCAGCCGGGGAGGCGTGCGGGCGACAGCACGGAGCCAGGGGACGCCCGCCCGCCAAATAGGTGAGCCGCTCAGCAGGAGCCGGCCGCCATCGAGGAGTGCTTGGCTGAAATCCGTGGCTGGCCCCTGAGGCGGCGCCGTAACTCGGAATGCAACCCGGAATGCAGCCCGGAATGCAACCCGCGGCCAGGCTTGATGCCCATCGGCAGCGTCGGCTCCAGCACAGCCCGCTGGGCATTCGTCAGTGACCCGCCCAGGGCAGCAGGTCAGAACACCTGGATGCCGCTGGCGGAGTTGGACAGCCACTGCGACCACGTCAGCGTGTAGTCGGCGAAGCCGTTGGACTGGCTCACCTTCTTGCTGGTGCCCTTGACCGTCACCGGGTCCCCGACCTGGACGATGTTCCACAGCGCTGCCGCGTCGGCTTCCGAGAGGTGGATGCAGCCGTGTGAGACGTTCGCCTTGCCCAGTGAATTGTCCCACCATGCCGAGTGGATGAAGGTGCCGCTGTCGGTGAGTTGCAGGTCATGGTACGTCTGAAGGTCGTACCAGCCGGGCCCGCCCTTGGTGCACTGGATGCCAATGGCGCACGAGGTCATCTCGATGTGCGGGACCATCTCCTCGATGGCCATCGTGCCGCTGTAGGTTTCCCAGCCCGTCTTGCCCGTGCCGCTGGCCAGCGTCTTGATCAATACGTTGTTCTCGTAGACGTTCATCTTGTGCGTCGCCGCGTCGACGACGATCTCGTGGTCGGCGCCGATGGTGAAGTCCAGCGTACGGCCGGTCGAGCCGAACTGGACGGAGACCTTGGTGCCGGCCGGCCAGAAGCCCTGCGGCCGGAAGTCGACGGTGTTCGAGTCGAGCCAGGACCACGCGCCGTCGACATGCGGCGTCGACGTGACCAGCATCGACTTCTCGATCGCGGCGCGGTTCGCCGACGGCACCGTGGAGGCGAAGTTGACGCGGACCGGCATCGCGACGCCGACCTTGGAGCCGTTGTTCGGTGACACCGAGGAGATAGAGGGCAGCGTGACCGTCCCGGTCGACTGGCTCGGGGTCGTAGTCGGCGCGGCAGGCGTGCTCGGCTTCGCAGCCGCGGCGATCGGCCCACCGGTGGTCGCGGACGCCGTCGTCGGCGCGGACGCGGTCGTGCTCGTGGTCGCGGACGCAGTCGTAGGCGCCGTCGTGGGCGTGGAGGCCGTCGTAGGCGCGGAGGCCGTCGCGGACGCGGACGCCGTCGTCGGCGCGGCCGACGACGTGGTGGTCGTCACCGAAGACGCCGCAGTCGAAGTCTCGACAGCAGACGAGGTCGGGCCGGGCGCGGCGGCCTTGTTAACAGCTGTACTCGCGCATCCGGTCAGCAGCATCAACGATCCGGCGACCGCTGCCCCAGCAAGCTTGTTCCCCACCGCAGTTCCCCCTTTGAAACGACCCACAACAGTGTTCTCGCCTCTCACGACGCCCGGGCCGCGTCTGTGGTTGCTAAGGCGATCGGAATTTTCTCGAGGCGATGGCCGAGGCAGCTTGGATGTCGCCACGGCATAGAACTGTTGAGCCGGTCGATGGCTCGTTCGATGATGTTGCTTCTGGCGTAGCGTCGCTGGTCGAAGCCGGGCGGCCGTCCACCGCGCGATCCATTGCGCACGCGGACGGTGCAGCTGTCGATCGCGGCTGATCGGCTGGAAGCAGTGGTGGAGTCCGCGGCCGGCCCTCGGAAGCGGTGCTGTGTGTCGGAATGCAACCTCGGAAGACGAGTCCTGACCTCCCAAACAAACAAGCGAGCCCCTGCTCTGCGTTTCCACAGGTCAGGGGCTCGCCATGAGCGGTGACGGTGGGATTTGAACCCACGGAGGCTTGCACCTCACACGCTTTCGAGGCGTGCTCCTTAGGCCGCTCGGACACGTCACCGTGGGATACCTTACCGGATCGCGCAGGGTGGTCTCGTCACTTTTGGCGGCGGTCTTCGAAGAAGTGGTCGAGTGCGGTGCGGCATTCCTGCTCCAGGACGCCGGGGACGACTTCGGGGCGGTGGTTGAGGCGGGGGTCTCGGAGGGTGTCCCACAGGGAGCCTGCGGCGCCGGCTTTGGGGTCCCAGGCGCCGAAGACGACGCGGGAGAGGCGGGAGAGGACGATCGCGCCGGCGCACATGGTGCAGGGTTCAAGGGTGACGACCAGGGTGCAGTCGGTGAGGCGCCAGTCTTTGGACGCGGTCGGCGCAGGCGCGGTCTGCGCACTAGGCGCGATCTGCGCACTGAGCGCATCCGACGCACTCGACGCACTCAACTCACCCAGACTCCGCCGCCCCTGAAGCACCCTCGCCGCCGCCCGAATGGCGACGACCTCCGCATGCGCCGTGGGATCCCCATCCTCTTCACGCATGTTGCGTCCCTCGGCGATCACCGTCCCTGCCGGATCCAGGATGACCGCGCCGATCGGGACGTCGCCATGCGCGCCGGCCTTCGCGGCTTCAGCCAGGGCTAGGCGCATCCAGGGCTCGTAACGACGGGTAACTGGCGACGTCATGCGTCCAGTCTGGCGGATCGCCGGTCCTGGGCCCCGCGAGGTCGGTGTCCAAGATCACCCCCACCGCGCTGAGGCCGCCACCCCGTGCACCGGGGTGGCGGCCTCAGCCATCCGTCTTTCCAGCAATCGATCAACCCGTCACCAAAGTCGTCGGGTCCAAGCGAGTCCGAGCGAGCCCAAGCAAGCCCGAACAAGCCCAAACAAGCCCAAGTCGAGCCCCATCGGGCCCAACCCAACCCACCCGACAACCCGGCTCTAGTAAAAGAACGTCCGCAGCAACTGCTGCTGTCGCAAACGCGCCATCCGGGCGCGGCGGGGCGCCACGCGCTCTCTGAGGCGCTGGGCTTCGGCCAGGTCGGCGAGGAAGTTCTCGCGACGGCGTCTGCGGTCTCGCGCCTCCCGCGCCACCTCGCTTTGGGGCAACGGCTGGTCTGCGGGCATCGGCTGGTCACCGCCTTCCGTGGGACCGCCGGCCGCGACGGGCCGACGGGGGATTTGACCTTTTTGAGAGGTTACCTTGTCACCGTATGTGCTTGTCCAGTACTTACCTGTGCACCAGTACCGCACGTCCGATACCGTTTGCCCATGCCGACCGTCTCCATTCACGCCGTCGACCATCCGCTTGTCGCCCACAAGCTCACCGTGCTCCGCGACGAGCGCACCGACACGCCGACTTTCCGGGCGTTGGCCGACGAGCTCGTGACGCTGCTGGCCTACGAGGCCACGCGGAACGCGCAGGTCGAGCCGGTGACGGTGATCACGCCGGTGGCCGAGGCGCAGGGCGTCACCTTCACCGGTCCGCGGCATCTCGTGGTCCCGGTGCTGCGCGCCGGCCTGGGCATGCTGGACGGGATGGTGCGCCTGCTGCCCACCGCGGAGGTCGGCTTCCTGGGCATGGTCCGCAACGAGGACACGCTCCAGGCCTCCACCTACGCCACCCGCCTGCCGGAGGACCTGTCCGGCCGCCAGTGCTACCTGCTGGACCCGATGCTCGCCACCGGCGGCACCCTGATCGCCGCGATCCGGCTGCTCGCCGACCGCGGCGCCGCGTCGGTCACCGCCGTGTGCCTGCTGGCCGCCCCCGAGGGCATCGCCGCGGTGTCGGAGGCGCTGACGGACCTCGCCGTCCCGGTGACCATCGTCACAGCCGCCATCGACGAACGGCTCAACGAGCACGGCTACATCGTCCCGGGCCTCGGGGACGCGGGCGACCGCCTCTACGGCACCGTATCGGCATAGCGAGGGGCGAGGAGCAAGGAGCGCGTAACTCCTAGCGAGTAACGCATAGCGCATAGCGCGTAGCGGGCCACTGGCGCGCCGAACGGGCGCCTTGGGCGGCGAAACCTGGCAACCGTCCAGAACGCCCCAGAGAGTCGCTCTCAGGCGGAGAGAAGCAGAGAAAAGGGGCGGCGGCCCGGGCAACTCCCGGGCCGCCGCCCCTTTCGCACCTCTGCCTACTACCAACTACTACCAACCACCCGCCCACCGACTACTGAGCCTTCAAAGCCGCCAACACCTTCGCCATGCTCTCCTTCGCGTCCCCGAACAGCAGCGAAGTGTTCGCCGCGTACAGCAGCTCGTTCTCCACCCCCGCGAACCCGGGCCGCATCGACCGCTTGCAGAACACCACCTGCTGCGCCAGGTCCACGTCCAGGATCGGCATCCCGGAGATCGGCGACCCCGTGGGCTGCCGCGCCGCTGGGTTCACCACGTCGTTGGCCCCGATCACCACCGCGACGTCCGCCGACGCCAGCTCCGAGTTGGCCGCCTCCAGCTCCAGCAGCGACTCGTACGGCACGTTCGCCTCGGCCAGCAGCACGTTCATGTGCCCCGGCATGCGCCCGGCCACCGGGTGGATCCCGTACGACACATGCACGCCCCGCGCCGTCAGCAGGTCCGCCACCTCCCGCACCGTGTGCTGCGCCTGCGCCACGGCCAGCCCGTATCCGGGCACGATCACGACCTTGCGCGCGTAGCCCAGCAGGATCGCGACGTCCTCCGGCGACGACGTCCGCACCGGCTTCGCCGCCCCGTCGCCGCCGCCGACCGCCGCGCTCGCGGTGGCCGTGAAGGCGCCGAACAGCGTCCCGGTCAGCGGCCGTCCCATCGCCGCCGCCATCATCCGGGTCAGCAGCGTCCCGGAGGCGCCGACCAGCGTGCCGGCGATCACCAGCAGCGTGTTGCCCAGCACGTAGCCGCTGGCCGCGACGGTCAGGCCGGTGAAGGCGTTCAGCAGCGAGATCACGATCGGCACGTCCGCGCCGCCGACCGGCAGCACGAACAGCACGCCGAACACCAGCGACACCAGGGCCAGCAGCGTCATCAGCGCGGTGCTCGGCCACGGCACCAGGAACACCGCGGACAGCACCCCGGCCGCCGCGAAGCCGATCGTGATCCAGCGCCCGGCGGGCAGGACCACCGGCCGTGTGGTCATCAGTTCTTGGAGCTTGGCGAAGGTGATCAGCGATCCGGAGAAGGACACGCCGCCGACCAGGATCGTGAAGCCGATCGCGGCCAGGTCGGCGGTCGCCGCGTCGGAGATCGCGTTGCCCGGCCGCAGGAACTCCACCGACGCCACCAGCGCCGCCGCGCCGCCGCCGACGCCGTTGAACAGCGCCACCAGCTGCGGCATCGCGGTCATCCGCACCTGGCGCGCGGTCGGCAGCCCGATGGCCGTGCCGACCACGATCGCGCCGATGATCAGGCCCAGGTGCTTCAGGTGCGGCGTGGTCAGCGCGACGATCACCGCCAGGGCCGCGCCGCAGGCTCCGATCAGCGTGCCCAGCCGGGCCGTGCGCGGTGCCGACAGGCCCTTCAGCGCCAGGATGAAGCAGACTCCTGCGATCAAGTAGGCGGTGTCGGCCCAAGCGCCGGTCACTTGCCGCCCTCCCGGGTTGAGGTACGGCTTGAGGTTCCAGCGCTTCCCGAGGCGCCGGCGGAGCCGCCCGCCGGGCCGCCCGCTCCGGGGCCCGTGCCCGCCGCGGACGCCGAAGCCGCCGCGGGCCCGTCGCCGCCGCGCGGCTGCCGCGGTTTGGCGAACATCCCGAGCATCCGGTCGGTCACGGCGAAGCCGCCGACCATGTTGACGGTCGCCATCACGATCGCCAGCAGCCCGATCGTCAGCTGCACGTTGTCATCGGTCGAACCGGTGGCGATGATCGCGCCGACCAGAATGACGCCGTGGATGGCGTTCGCGCCGGACATCAAAGGCGTGTGCAGGATCGAGGAAACCTTCGAGATGACTTCGAAGCCTAAGAAGACGGCCAGCACGAACACGGTCAGCCAGGCGGTGGAACTCATCTGAACTCCCCCTTCAGCAGCACACAGCACGCGGCGGCGATCTCGTCGGCGGCGATCTCCTCAGGAGTTGATAAAAGCACTCCGTCCCGGCACATGGCCAGGATGAAGGCCGACATGTTCGCGCCGTAGAGGCGGGAGGCGTGTCCGGCCAGCTCGCTGGGGACGTTACGGCCGCCGTGGATCAGCACCCCGCCGTGCCGCACGTCCTCACCGGGCCGTGACAGCTCGCAGTTTCCGCCGTTGGGGTTGTCGGCGGCCAGGTCCACGAGCACCGAACCGGGCCGCATCTTCTCGACCATCTCGGCCGTCACCAGCAAGGGCGCCGGGCGCCCCGGTACCGCGGCGGTGGTGATCACCGCGTCCGCCGCTGCTACATAGGGTGTCAAAGCTTTGCGTTGTCTGGCCTGGGCGTCCGCCGCCTGTTCGCGGGCGTAGCCCCCAGTTGTAGAGGTCTGACTCTCGATGTCCAACGAAACGAATTTGGCGCCCAGGGAACGGATCTCCTCGGCCGCGGCGGCCCGCACGTCGTACGCCTCCACCACCGCGCCGAGGCGCTTGGCGGTCGCGATCGCCTGCAGTCCGGCGACCCCGGCGCCCAGCACCAGGACCTTCGCCGGCGGCACGGTCCCGGCCGCCGTCATCAGCAGCGGGAAGAAGCGCGGCAGCCGCTCGGCGGCGACCAGGCCGGCCCGGTAGCCGGCCACCATCGCCTGCGAGGACAGGGCGTCCATGGACTGCGCGCGCGTGATGCGGGGCAGCAGCTCCAGCGCGAAGAAGGTCGCGTGCCGGTCCACCAGCACGCCGGCCGGGCCGCGTCCGTCCTTCGGCGAGGCCAGCCCGACCACCGCCGTGCCCGGTGACAGTCTGGACGCGGTCTGCTGGTCCAGCTGTCCGACGGCGGTCAGCAGATCGACGATTCCTAAGATCTCGTCAGGGGTTTTCCCGATCATGGCGCCGGCGGCGCGGTAAGCGTCATCGTCCTCGTCAGCGGCCAGGCCGGCCCCGGATTGGACATGGACGCTGTGACCGGCGGCGATGAGCCGGCCCGCGGATTCGGGCGTCAGCGCGACGCGGCGTTCGTACGGAGCTTGCTCGGTCAAGACACCGATCTGCATGCGATCAACCTAGTCTGGGAATGCTCGGTATGTGTGCCCCCTGAGACAGATGTCCACTGAGTCGTTATGTCCGCCCTCCGGCTCGGAGCCGCCAAATCACCTTGCCCCGGCTAGGCTTTGACGGTGTTGGGGATGCTGTTCTCTAGTAGTGAACCGGGAGCGCTGCACATGATGCTGGGACCGGGCGGGCGGCACCACGACCGTCACGATGAAGGGGATCTGACGTGAAACTCAAGCCGGCCGTGCAGTGGGGCATCGTGCTCTTCCTGGTCTACTTCGTGGTCCAGAACCCGTCCGGGGCAGGCAACCTGGTTCAGGGTGCCCTGAACTGGGTGGCCAGCGTCGGAAAGACTCTGGGCGACACCTTCCACAATCTCGTCTCCAGCTGAACACCGGGGCGGTGACCTGACGTGTCCGACTCCTCACCGCCGCTCTATGGCCGCATGCTGCTGCGGCCCGAACTCGAGGAACGCGCGAAACGGTTCCTGGTGCCGGGCGAGCGGCTGGTCATAGTCGTGCGGCACCACCTCGCCGCGATCATCATCCCGGTGCTGATCGCGGTGGCGGCGGTGCTCGCGGCCATGGGCATCGACATCTTCTCCACTCCGGACGCCGACAAACTGCGGCTGGGGGCATGGGTGGTGGCCGGCGTGGCGTTCCTCTACATGGCGTGGCATCTCGCCGTGTGGAACGGCGACCTGCTGATCGTCACCAACAAACGCATCCTGCACACCCACGGGGTGATCACCCGAGCCTACGACGCCCTGCCGCTGGGCAAGGTGAACGACATGCGGGTGGAGCGCGACCTGCTGGGCCGGATGCTCGGCTACGGCCGGTTCAACGCCAAGGCGGTCGGCGACGCCCCGCTGGGCCGGCGCGGGCTGGACTACATCTCGCACGTGGAGGAGACCTGGCTGGAGATCAGCAACCTGCTGTACGGGCCCGGCGCCAAGAGCGGGCCGAAGGAACCGCAGGAGGTGCGCCTGGTCGGCGCGGTGCTGCCGGACATGAACGGCGAGCCGGTGGAGGTCGTCATGCCGCCGGTCTCCGTGAAGAGTCCGGCGGACGACGACAAGGCACACCCTGTGAACGCGGCCATGCTCCCCGTGCGGGTGTACCGCGGGGACAAGGGCGAGCAGGCTTTTGAGACCGACGTCACAACGTCGGGCAACAAACGTCGCAGGGTTCGTTTTCTGCGCTAATCGGACATCGGCCGCCCCGGCCCAGGTCGCGCCCTTCACCGGCGGGCCCGGGCCGGGGCGGCTCCTCACTGCGGGTCCCGGATCACTCCCGAAGGGTGGCCGGTTCCTGAGCGTTCGCTGAACGAAAAGTGGACGGGTTGCTTGTCCGGTGCGCCGGAAATGGCTAGCGTCCAGAACCGCTTCGCCGCTTCCCACGGGCCAGTAGAGGTTCCGGGGCGTCGAGGCACCGCCGAGTCCGCACACCACGCGGAGCCGGGGAACCAGGTTCGTCGGCGCGGCCGGGTCGCAAGCAGACCCCGGCGGCGCCAGGGGTGAATCGGTCGGCGTCGGCGCGTCCCCGTTCCGGGTGCGCGCGAGGCGCGGACCGTAGGGCTACTTCTTCGGCCCGAATCCGTCAGCTAACCCGGTAGGCGGGCGAGAAGGAGTTGGAGCCTTGAAGCTCGCATGACAGTGACAGCCCGACATCGTCGTCCGCGCGCCACCCGGTATTCGAAGCTCGCGGTCGGCGCCGCCGCGGCCGGGACCATGGTCCTGGTGCCCAGCGTCGCGAAGGCCGACCCGCAGCCCACCGTCGATCAGGTGAAGACCCAGCTGGACAAGCTGTACCAGCAGGCCGCCGACGCCAACGAGGCGTACAACGGCGCCAAGGATGCCCAGGACAAGCTCCAGCAGCAGGTCGACGGCATCAACAAGGAGATGACCGCCGAGCAGGCCGCGATGGCCGAGAACCAGACCCGCCTCGGCGGCCTGGCGGCGGCGCAGTACCGCAGCGAGAACGTCGACCCGACACTCGCCCTGATGATGCAGGCCGACCCCAGCACCATGCTGAGCATGTCGGCGACCGTCGGCCGGGTGACCGCGAACAGCTCCGACACGCTGAGACTGCTGGCGCAGCAGAAGGCGGACCTGGCGGTGAAGGCCAAGGAAGCGGCGGACAAGATGTCGCTGCTGAACGAGAACACCAAGGAAGCCGAGGCCAAGAAGAAGCAGTTCGACGGCGACGTGGCCAAGGCCCAGGCGCTGCTGAACTCGCTCCAGGCCGAGCAGCGGGCCGCGCTGGAGGCGCAGCGGGCCCGGGAGCAGGCGGCGGCGGTGGAGGCCGCGAAGGCGGCCGCGGCGAAGGCTGCGGCGGATGAGGCGGCGGCGAGGGCCAAGAGCTCGGAGGGGTCTTCGTCTTCGTCGTCTTCGTCGTCCTCGGCCTCGGGTTCCTCGGGCTCGGGCTCGTCGAAGTCCTCGTCCGGCTCCAGCGGGTCGTCGAAGTCCTCCTCCGGCAGCTCGGGCAGCACCAGCGGCTCCAGCGGCTCCAGCGGCTCGGGGTCGACGACGAGCGCCCCGGCTGTGTCCGGCCGCGCGGGAGCCGCGGTGGCGTTCGCCAAGTCGCAGCTCGGCAAGCCGTACATATTCGGCGCGACCGGCCCCGGCGGCTACGACTGCTCGGGCCTGACGCAGGCGGCCTGGAAGGCGGCCGGCGTGAGCATCCCGCGCACCGCCACCGCACAAATGCAGGGGCTGCACGCCGTGTCGGCGTCCGCGGCCCAGCCCGGCGACCTGGTGTTCTTCTACGGGAGCTCGAGCTACGTGAACCACGTGGGGCTGTACATCGGCGGCGGCCTGGTGATCCACGCCCCGCAGCCGGGAAGCACCGTGTCGGTGGCGGCGGTGAGCACGATGCCGGTGGTGTCGTACGCCCGGCCGGCGTGACCCGATCACCCGTCCCTATTAGTACGCTTTTGCGGCCATCCGCTCATCCCACCAGGTCCCGGCCACCACGAAGGCCGGGACCCGGACCCACCAGGCATCTAGACACCCGACGTAGCACTCCGTACCCGGGACGAGTGGAACAGCTCCGCATTTTTGCGTAGTGATGCTCACAGCTCCGATTCGGCCCCGCGACTGTTAAGCTCGGGGGCACAGACGTCTACCAGAAGGGAGGTGGCCACGTGAAGAAGCTGCTTCTGCTCGCAGTGGCTGCCATCGGCGGTCTGCTGGTCTACCGGCAGGTCCAGTCCGACAAGTCGGAGCAGGACCTCTGGACCGAGGCGACCGACCCGGTACCTTCGGCCTGAGAACCACTCATCCGGCTTCCCCGGCAGCCAGAGCCGGGGCACGGTCCGCCTACCCCTCGCGGGAGGCGGACCGCTCTACGGGGCCATGGCGCAATTGGTAGCGCACCTGCTTTGCAAGCAGGGGGTTAGGGGTTCGAGTCCCCTTGGCTCCACAAAGTAGAACAAATGAGGGTGCTCCGAATTATTCGGAACACCCTCAGTGTTTGGTCGATGTACTGGTACGAGCCAGTGGCTTCGATGACGGTGTGCCGTTTCTTTACTTCACGGCGTGGGGCTTGCGTTCGGGAATGCTGATGCCGAGGTCTGCAAGGGCCTTTCCGATCGCTTCGCGCTCAACTTCGCGGCCCAGCTGCAACCACATGATCGCTTCGCGGTGGGATCGCGAGCGGTCCGCGCGTTCGCCGCTGCGCTTGCCGGCGAAATGGGTGCTGTCGAATGCGGACTGAGAAAGCTCTCGGGCACGCTCGCTCTCGCCTCGAGCAGTTGCGACCTGCGAGAGCAGCGCATATGCGAGTGCCTCGGCTTGGTCGAAGTCGAGAGCATGACCGTCCCGGTGATTGATTATGAGCCCGACGGACACTGTGCCCTCCGACGAGGACAGGTCTGTACGGACATCGTTAACGGCTTCGCAGGACGGTCCGCGGTCGCCGAAGTCGAGATAGATGTCCTCGCTGAGGCACAACTCAAGGTCCGCAGCGTGTTCGGTACACCATGGAGGGCATTCGACAACCGCCAGTCGCGGCACTGGTGCCGCACTCGATTCTCCAACGATCACTTTTGCGCCTCCTTGCTGAACCCACGGGCGAGTTCAGTCAGGCATGCTTCTCGTAGCTCGACCGAGATCACGCTCGACATGACGGCGACCCTGGATCCATCGGCTGTGTTCCACGCGACACCTCGTGCCCCCTCCGGGAGGTCATTCGCCACGATGACCGTCATTTGGCGGCGGTCATCCCAGTACATGTCAACGGCAGCAGGGAGGTCGTTGAGCTGGCTGACTTCTTCGTCTGTGCGCTCATGATGTTCAGCGTTCGGGATGGACGACGTCGGAGCTGCTGCTGCGGTCAAGTCTCGTTCCTCCTGGTATCGCAGGCCTCTGGGTCGGAATTGACGATGTGGGTCGTACCCTTACCGGCGCTGAACACCAGATCCGCGATGAAGTCGGCTGGCGCGCTCACTATCTGAGCAGGTCACCGGTGTTCACGTACCGCAACCTCAGCTCCACTTTGTTGTATTTTATTCCGATAGGGCGGCATCATCATCGCGATCATGCCGCCGCTGTCGTTCCCGGACACTGGGGACAGGCGCCAGGTGGTTCCGGCAGTGGGGATGGTGACGGTTGGCTCGATGGGCTCGGTAAGCATGTCGCAAGGGCGGGCGCCGGCAACCGTAGGCGTGGTAGCTCAGTCGCGGCCCCCGCGCCGCTGCAAAGCACTGAGAAGCGTCTCGAGTGCCTGTTGGGCGGCCCTGCGTCGCTCGGGATCGCGCGACCAGACTGCAGGAAGCGCGAGGCCCAGGTAGGCGAGGGTGATAGTCAGGTATGGCCAAGGTTGTGACGCGAACTCGGCGATGTTCATGGACGGCTCCTTCTCGGCAAGGCGACGGCAGTGGATTGTGCGGATGGGGCCACGGTCACCGTCCATCGGGGTGTCCAACAACCGATCGCCGGATTCTTGGACGTCTGAACGTGAACACGTCGAAGTCTGCATAGACTCCCAACCAGGTCAGGCTTAGCCTTGGGGAGCAGGCGCGTGTCTTCGCAAAGTGTTGATGCCGAGCAAGCGTTTTTCGATGCGGTGCATCATCTGAACTCGCTTTATCAGGCAAGACTCGCCCCACACTGCTCCTTGAGGCGGCTGGCGCGAACGCTCCAAGTGGCCCCGACTACAGTGTCCAACTGGCTTGAAGGCCGTTCGTTTCCCCAACAGGAGCATCAGTTCCTGGCACTCGTCGGCGCACTGCGCAAAGCTGCCCTCGAGGCGCGGACGCTGAACGTGGAAGATTTCCAGGCCCTCGACCACGAATCATGGAGGCAGCGCTACTTCGCCGTTGTACAGTTGCGCGCTGCGGATGTTCGAGCTGCCGTCAAGGCTTCTGCAGCTCAAACCAGCTTGCGGACGAGGCGGCAGACAGCAATGGTTGATGTGCTCGCCGACGAGCCTCGCCTGGTGGCTGACTGGACTGAAGCCCAACTGGGCGTTCACGCCGCAGTAGCGGGATCGGCACGCGAGGTCGAGCTCGGCCGGTTCGTGGTGCCGACATACGTCGAACGTGATCACGACGCTGGGCTTCGTAGACGAATGGATTCCGCACTGGCCGAAGCCCAGGCTGCGCTCCTGATTCTTCGCGGTGGTTCCTGCACCGGAAAGACAAGGACTGCCGTCGAAGCAATTCGGGTCAGGCTTCCTGACTGGGTCCTCATCTTCCCGAAGACGCAAGAGAGCCTGCTCTCCGTCCTCGCGGCGCAGGCCGCAGGCCCTCGAACCGTGCTGTGGCTGGACGAAGCTCAGGAGTACCTTTCCAGCGAAGTCGTGGCTGCAGCGTTGAGGACCTACCTGGAGCAGCCGGGGCCCGCGTTTGTCGTCATGACACTATGGCCGGAACGTTATGGGGAGATCTTCGCGCAGGGCGGCCACGTAGGGAAGCTTCTGGCCTCGAGCAGGCCGGTCGATATACCGCGGTCTTTTTCAGGGCGCGACATGCGGGTGCTTCGCAAGACCGCGAAGCATGATCGCTCGCTGGACGCCGTGTTGAAGGCCAGCATGCGTGACGATGTCACCCAGACCCTTGCGGCGGGTCCGGCGCTGGTCGATCACTACGAACAGGCCGCCTCGCCATCTCAGCGTTACGGACGCGCGATCATCGATGCTGCGATGGACGCTGCACGACTGGGTGACGTGCGCGTGGTTTCCGCGGCCTTTCTCAAGCAGGCGGCGCCCGGGTACCTAAGCGACTCTGAACGGAAGGAGGCGGATCCCGATTGGTTCGATCAGGCTCTCATCTACGCGCGCACCAAGATCAGAGGCGTAGCATCACCGCTGTCAAACGTAGCAGTACCTGGAGCGATGGGTTCTACTCCCGATGCCTATCAACTCGCGGACTACCTGGACAGCTACGGAAGGCTGACTCGACGCGGAGACTTTCCGCCTAACTCCTTCTGGGAGGCAGTGGAGAACAACGTCGTCGTCGCGCGGGAGCTTGAGAGGTTCGGCTGGTCGGCAAAGTCTGGCAGGCGATTTAAGTTGGCTTCCCTGGCTTTCCATTGTGCATTCGATCTCGGTAGTACGTCCTCTTTGTCCGGCCTTGCCTGGCTCCGGCAGGAGATGGGCGACTTGGAAGATGCCGAGGCTTTGCATTGGCGTCTGGCCGAGGCCGGAAGTCTCATGGCGCTCGAAGACCTGGCATATCTGAGAGAACAGGCCGGTGACTACGAGTCAGCCGAAGAACTAGCGCTCCTCTCGGCAGGGAAAGGTCTTGTCCAGCCCCTTGCCAGCCTCATGTGGTCGCGTTTGAGTGATCCTGATGAGGCAGAGCGGATCGCCCGTCTGTCGCTGGAGGCGAAAGACACTCATCCGGTCGTCGAGCTCGCCGCAGTACTTCACCACCGTGGTGACACCTCAGGCGCGAGAAGGCTATATGAGGCTGGTGCCGAAGCAGGCAATCCCTTCGCATTGAGGGCACTGTCCGTAATGCGGTTCAACGAGGGCGATGTCCAGGAGGCTGAACGGTTCGCCATCGCTGCCGCGGAGTCCGGATTTCCGCAGACGCTCACGGAGTTCGCTGAAATTGTCGAGCGTCTCGGAGAACGCGACAAGGCCCTGGATCTGGCACGATACGCCGTTGAGATCGGACGAGAGCCCGAAGTCGCCGGTCTCGCGTGGATGCTGCACCGCATCGGCCACGAG
The DNA here is from genome assembly GCF_039531695.1 of Catenulispora yoronensis. Classification (NCBI taxonomy): domain Bacteria; kingdom Bacillati; phylum Actinomycetota; class Actinomycetes; order Catenulisporales; family Catenulisporaceae; genus Catenulispora; species Catenulispora yoronensis. The sequence goes on along the minus strand of NZ_BAAAQN010000010.1, from coordinate 123,139 downwards.
GATGAGGCGCTCGAGGCCGCGCGGCGTGTCATCGACAGTAGCGATAGCGCCGCCCTGCTTTTTCCGGCGTGGCGGCTCAAGGCTTCCTGGTCTGGTGCCGAAGATCTCTGCGAGCAGGCAGCGCGTAACGGCAACGCTGGCGCGCTTATCGGCTTGGTGCATGAGTGGCGACGAGTCGCCACTCATGCTGGTTTGACCGGTCTTGAGAGCGTTGCGATCGAATGGGAAAACGTTGAAGCGCTGGCGTTCCTTGCGGATGTCTCCGAAGCCGCTGGCGATGTGGAAAACGCCGAAGCGCTGTTGCGGCGGGCAGTAAGTCTCGGCCACGCGACGAGTTGCCTGCATCTCGCGGAGATGTTTCAAGAAATGGGAGACATGGCAGGAGCTGAGAAGGTCCTACTTGAAGGGATAGCTATGGGAGATGGCCTCTGCTTCCGGGAACTGTCAAAGATATGGGCGGCTATGGGGAGAGAGGAAGCATCGCGACTCCTACCCAACTCGGGGCTCGAGGCCGACGGCCAGCTTGCTGCTCCCTCCTGGAAACAGGATCACCGGCAGAGGTGGACTTGGTAGCTCTGGGCAGTTGGCGACAGCTGGACGGGGCCGCTCAAGGGACACGTCCAAGTGACGCTCAGCGGCGCGCTGCGACCTATATCGGGCGAACCGGCGGTACTCCCAGACGTTCCAGCAGGTCAGCGGTGCTCAAGTAGCACAACATCACCTCCACCATTCCACATAAAACAGGCCCTAAAGGGATCTTCCTGAAGGGCCTGTTGCGTTGCCGACGTCACGCGGGCTGTTCCAGTGGGAGCCCGGCTGTGGCCGCAGCGCGGGCCAGAGCCTTGTCGTAAGTGATGAAGCTGCTGAGTGCGGCGCCGATCTCTTTGGCGCAGACGAGGTGGATGGCGTCGAGGGACCCGACGTGGGGGTCGTCATCGAATGCCGCCGCCGCCGTGAAGATGGCACGGTCCACGATGACGAGGTCGATCCGATCGAGCAGGCGGGCCGCTGTCGCGATCCTCTCGTCGCGGACCACTGGATCCACGGCGAGACGGCGTTGGGGGTCGTAGCAGGACCTGCGGACGACTCTGATCACCTCGGTCAGGGCGAGTTGGCTGCTGACCATCTCGGAGCGTCGGTCGGCAAGGAATGAGGTCAGTGCCTCGGTTTCCTTCTCCGACAGGATCAGTTTGACCAGCGCGCAGGAGTCGAGGTAGATCACGTGCGCTCCTGTTCGCGCATGGCTTGCAGGATCTCTGTGAGGGTCGACTCGCCGGCTGCGGCAGATGGCAGCGGCTGCCAACCTTCGAGGTCGTCGCGGCGTCGCGGCTCGAGTCGGCCGGCAGCGATCAGCTCGGCGCGGTGACGTTCGGCCGGCGTGAGGGGGACCAGCCAGGCGACCGGGGTGCCGTTGCTGGTGACCGGAACTGGATGATCGATCTCTTTGACCTGCTCGACCGTCAGTTTGCCGAGCTCCCGCATGGTCAGTACGAGTATCGGTTCCCGGGTTCCGCGGGGATGCGTCTTCCTGGGGGCCTTACGCGGCTGGCCCGCGGTCTCAGCGGTCATGCCCTACAGATTACGCTTCCGTCGGGCACTTTGACAGGTTGTCGGGCGTAGCCTTGCCGCAGCACTCCGCTGCCGCCAGGCCCACGTCCCCGGGTACCGTCCATCCCTTCATGGCCTGGCAGACCCGGTGGTTCTGCTTCCACGCTCCGCCGGACGCCGATGAGGCCGCCACCATCGGGCTGGACAAGATGAGGCGGAGAGTGAACCGACGCCTCAAGCCGGCCGTCGACATCAACCGGTACGGTGGCCACGGTCGTCGGTGCACCCGGCTACGCTGCACCGTCATGGGTGTGTACCTGGTCAGCGCGAACTCCGAGCATCTCGAAGGGGGCTCCCCGTGGATCGATGTCTTCACGACGCTTGATGAGACCCTCGCGGCGATGGGCATTGACGACGGAATCCAGGTCCCCGTGTATCGGCACCAGCCGCGCGGGACCGGGTACGCCTTCGAGGAGAAGCTGATCTTCTCGGGCGACGGCTTCAACGAGCTTTGCCGTCGTGAGCTGAGCCCGCGCGACGTGGAGGTCTTCCACTGGGACGTACTGGTCCCGATCGATTTCGAAGGCCCCATTGACCTGCCGCTGAAGAACTACTACTCGCAGACCACCACGGCTCGGAGCGCGCAACGGATGCTGCCGGCGGCGATGCGCCTCGCCGCCGCGATCGAGCTGCCTGCTGAGACGCCGAAGTACTGCGACAACCTTCAGCTCACCAGCTTCTTCGGGGACTTCGAGGAGCGTGGGCACGCGGCGAACGTGACTGCGACAGGCCCGTGGCGCGATGATCTCGGTATGGCATTCCATACCGCGCTGTACTTGCGCGCGGCAGAACACTCCATCCGGCGCAGATGTCCCATCTTTTGCAGCTGAGCCAGCTCGCTGCTGCTTCAACGCAGCCTTGGCTGTATCTGCATGAGCTGGTTGTGTACTTGGTCCGTTGGGTTTGAGTAAGCGATGAGCATCTCCACTCGACGACAGGCGACGTGTCTCCGCCGAAAGCGCGGACCATGTCGCCTCATTGTTTGTTGCGCTGCAGGCGGTGCGGGTGGGGGCTCCGCCACCCGCACCCCCTACGTGTGGTCGGGTCTGGTGTTCAAGTAGCACATGATCAGCTCCACGCTTTTGATATTACAAATAAAACCGCAGGTCGACGCACGTATCCTGCCCAAGGGCGTGAGTCCATAAGGCTCCACCTCGTGGCCATGGGCAGGTTTTCGAACGGCGGGTGTGCGGCTCTGGCCTACAGGTCAAAGCCCTTTCTGTCTTCAAGGTGGATGAGAATCACGCCTCGACCGAACCTGTCGTAGGTCGTGGGTCTGGGATTTGTGGTGTATTGGTGGTGGCGATTCGGCGTATGGGTCGACTTTCGGCGCGGTTCGCCCGCCGGCCGCCGGGACATTGCATGGCCCGAACTCAGCCGGCCAACAGAGTGGCCAGCGCGGCCGCCGGATCTATCTCTGCTGGTCCGTCCGGCCGCCAGCGGTTGTCCTCCGCGTCTCGGCGGTAGGGGTACCAGCGGCCGTCGGCGCCCAGGCGGATCTGCACGTTTTCGGCCTCGGCGGTCCAGCGGTTGCGCCACAGGCGCAGTGGCGGTGGCTCACCGCCATCGGCGTAGTCCTCCAGGGCTTTGTGTGCTCTGGCCTTCTGTGTGACGGTTGGGGACCACGGTTTCTCCAGGGCATCGAGTCCCGCCGGGCCGCCTTGGTGCCAAGCCAGGGCTGCGATGCCGAGATCGGTGTCGCTTACGGCGTAGGCTTCGGCGATTCTTGCGCGCAGTGTCTCGTCGTCGAGGCGTGTGGCTAGCATGCGCACGGCGTCCTGCCAGGGTGAGAGCCTCGGGAGGACGGCGGTCCGCGCTGGTTCATCGGTGGCCGAGTATGCGGCCAGCAGACTGTGGGATCGGTGCGTCGCGTCGGTGGCGACCAGCTCCAGGCCGGGCTGGTCGATTCCGATCGGTTCGCGGGACGCCGCTAGGATCGGCGGGTGCCCGGGGAGGTCCGGCAGGACGCCCCACTCCATGCTGAGGAGTGCGGCTAGAGCGGTCGCTGGGTCCGGTGCTGCCGCGAAGACGTCCGCTGCGTCTTCCCTGCCGGTCGTCCCTGCGTGGGGGGAGTCGACTGTCGTGGGCGACGGGAGATCGGTGCGGTTCGCGGCGGAGGCTTCGGCGGACGCGGCGGCCGCGTTGCGGGCACGAAGCTCGTCCATCAGCTCGTGCTCGCCGCGTCCGCGTAGCAGGAGCAGCACGAACGGGTCGAGGTCGAGGAGGCGGGCGATCTGGTAGCAGAGTGCGGAAGCGTGCTTGCAGGGCCAGCCCCAGTCCGGGCAGGAGCAGTCCGGCGACAGGTCGCCGACACCGGGCAGCAGTCGGACCCCGGCGGCCTGTGCGTCGTCGACCAGTTCCGGCGGCATGTCGCGGTCCAGAAGCGCTGCGATGTGCGCCGCGCGTGCCGCGACGGTGTCGAGGAGCCGGTTCCAGTCGGCGTCCGAGAGCTGCTTTACGGCGATCGATGATGAATAGGGCCTTGGCGCGCTGCCATGGATCTTCGCTTTGGCGAGTCCCGGTGTGACGGTGATCGGCTCGACTGCGCCGCGACGGGCGTAGGTGCGACCGCGGGCGAGGCGTCCGGAGTCCATGGAGGTGTTCTCCAACGCCTCGACCCAGGCCCGGCCCCACCAGGTCTCGGCGAAGGCGCCGCGGGAGCCGACGGTCGGTGGGAAGGATGGGAACGTCTTGCTGCGGTCGCCGGCGGCGGCCTTCGTGCCGAATCTCTTTGTGGCCACCTAGCGTCCCCTCCTCAACGTCACCAGCTCGGCGAGTTCGGCGTCGGAGAGTTCGGTGAACGCCGCCTCGCCGCCGGCCAGGACCGCGTCGGCCAGGTCGCGTTTCTCCTTCAGCGTCGCGGCGATGCGATCCTCCACGGTGCCCTCGGTGATGAGGCGGTGCACCTGGACCGGCTGGGTCTGGCCGATCCGGTAGGCCCGGTCGGTGGCCTGTTCCTCCACAGCGGGGTTCCACCAGCGGTCGTAGTGGATGACATGGCCGGCGCGAGTGAGGTTCAGCCCGACACCGGCGGCTTTCAAGGAGAGGAGGAAGACTGGGACCTCGCCGTCCTGGAACCGTTGGACCATCCCTTCGCGTTTCTTCACCGGAGTCTGGCCGTGCAGGAACTGAGTGGCGACGCCGCGGGCGGCGAGGTGCCGTTCGATCAGCCGGTTCATGGTCACGTACTGGGAGAACACGAGCACTGCGTTGTCTTCGGCGAGGATCGTGTCGAGGAGTTCGTCCAGCAGTTCCAGTTTTCCTGAGCGGCCGGTGAGCGGCTGGTTCGCGCTCTCCTTCAGATACTGGGACGGGTGGTTGCAGATCTGCTTGAGCGCGGTCAGCAGCTTGAGGACCAGTCCGCGCCGTTCGATGCCGGTGCTGTTCTGGATCCGCGCCATCATCTCGCGGACGAATGCCTCGTACAGCGCCGCCTGCTCGCGGGTCAGCGCCACCGGGTGGTCGGTCTCGGTCTTCGGCGGCAGCTCAGGGGCGATACCGGGGTCCGATTTGCGGCGGCGCAGCAGAAACGGCCGGACGAGGGTCGCAAGCCGCTCGGTCGTCTGATGGTCGCGGTCGCTCTCCACAGCTTTGGCGTACCGGGAGCGGAACGCCGGCAATGTGCCGAGCAGCCCGGGTGTCGTCCAGTCCAGCAGCGCCCACAGCTCCGAGAGGTTGTTCTCCACCGGGGTACCGGTCAGCGCAATGCGGGCCTGGGAACCGATCTCGCGTAAAGCCTTCGCAGTGTGCGAGTAGGGGTTTTTCACGTGCTGGGCCTCGTCTGCGGCGAGCAGGCCCCAGTCGATCTCGCCGAGCCGGGCGGCGTCGACGCGCAGGGTGCCGTACGTGGTCAGGACGAACTCGCTGCCGCCGACGGCGTCCAGGTCGCGTTCGACTCCGTGGAAGCGGCGGACCGGAGTGCCGGGTGCGAAACGCTCGATCTCCCGCTCCCAGTTGCCCAGCAGCGAAGTCGGGCATACGACGAGGGTCGGGCGTGTGGTGTCGGCGTCCGCCTGGCGGTGCAGGTGCAGCGCGATCAGGGTGATCGTCTTTCCCAGGCCCATGTCGTCGGCCAGGCAGCCGCCCAAACCCAGCGCCGTCATCTGGTCCAGCCAGGTCAGACCCCGCATCTGGTAGTCACGCAGTGTGGCTTGCAGAGCCGGCGGCTGCGCCACGACCCGGCCGACCGCCGCGGGATCCGCGATCCGGGACCGGAGATCGGCCAGCCAGCCGTCGACGGCCACGGGGACGAGTTCCCCGTCCGCCTCTGCACCTCCGGTCAACGCGGCTCCCAGCGCCTCGATCGCCGTGAGGGGCTTCAGCTCGCGTTTCCTGGCCTTGCGCGCCAGCGCCTCGTCGACCAGCACCCATTGATCACGTAACCGCACCAGCGGTCTGGTCGCCTCAGCAATCTGGTTCATCTCTGCCGGGGTCAGCGTCTCGCCGCCCAAGGCCAGCTCCCAGCGGAAGACTAGGAGCGAGTCGGCGTCGAAGTACGAGGTCGCAGCGGATCCGGGACGTTTCGGCGCGCCCACGACCGCACGCGCGCTCAGGCTCCGAGCCAGTTCCTTGGGCAGGTGCACGTCCATCCCCGCGGCCGACAGCCGGGGAGCGGCCTCGCCGAGCAAGTCGTGGACCTCCTCGTCGGTCAAGTCGAGGCCGGCCGGGACCGGCTTAGCCAGCAGCCGTGCCAGCGGCTCCCACACCCGCGCCGCGCGTCGCAGCACCAGCAACACGTCGATCTGCGTGCGCGCCCCGGCCTCCGCGTCGGATCCGGCGACCAGGCTTCGCCACACCGCGCCGACATCGGCGACCCGGGTCGGATCGGCGAGGCTGTGGAGCTGCGTGATCGCGCGGAAGGCGCCGTCGTCGCCGGGCGTCTCCAACCGCAGCGATACCCGGGCCCCGACATCGATGCCCGCCGCCACCTCCGCCGCCCAGCGGCGCTGATCCGGGATGTGCACGGCGGGCAGCGCGGTGAACGCATCACCGCTGTTGCGGGCGACCACCGGGGCGGCTGGGCTACGCGGCAGGATGTCGGCGACTGCGTCGAGGAACGCCCGGAGCAGGGGTTCCGCATCCGGCAGCAGGACATCGCCGCGATCGTCGGGTAGCGGGACGGCACGGGCTGTCGGCGGCATCAGCGCCGCCAGTGCACGCAGGTGCTCGGCATCCTCACGATCGAACGGCCCCACACGCCAAGCGTCGATACCCGCCGGCGACACGCCCGGAAGGATCCGGCCGCGTGCGACAAGGCGTAGAACGAACAGTGCAGCGGTGCCCCAGAAGACCGCAGCGGGGTCGACGGCGGAGTCCGGCGAGTCGAGCGCGAGCTTGCGCGCATGGATCAGTACTGGGATGGCCTCCTCGACCGGCAGGCAGACCGCCGAAACGGTGCGTACCTCGATCTTTGGATGTTTGCGTGGCCTTCCCGTCTTGGTCGAATGGATGTACTCGACGATGTCCACCTCGGCGGTGGGCAGGGCGGGAAGCCCGGCATCGTCGGTCGGCAGGAACGCGACCCGGCCGTGCCGAGGCGGATCGGCGGGAAGGAAGACCGCGGGTCGGGCCACCAGCAATGCGCCTGACGCGATGATCTGCTCGTCCAAGGCGAGGGCACCGTCAGCTTCCTCGCGCTCGTCATCATCGATGATGACGACCTTCCGGGCCACCGCGCCGCTCCTTTGTGGATCGTATGGTCAGGCAGCACCAGTATCGAGCAGGGCGGGGGTGGCGCGGTACCGGCTGTCACCCGGGATGGTCACGGCCACGAGGCCAAGCGGCGGCATGGACAGCGGCCGGCGGGCCCTGGGAGGGTGCCGGCGTGGTTGATGTCAGTGTTCGAAGTGCCGACCATGACCATGATCGGCGATTCCGGGACGCGGCGCACGCCTGGTTGCGGGCGCCTTTTGAGCGTGCGGTAGCGGCTCTGACTTGCCTGGTCGGGGGCGTTTTTCGTATTTGCGGATGTACGGGGTCCGGTCTTACCGGGGTGGGTCCGGTTTGGATCATGGTTCGCGGGGCTGGTGGGCTCGCGGGCTGGTAGTCGCGAAATAAGCCTGTCAGCCGTCCGGAGATCGTTGGGAGCGGTGGCCAACTCACCGATGGGGCCGGCCTGACTTGATCTTGATGGTCCGATGATCGCATTTCGGATTTGCCCGATCTCGCCCGCGGGGGTGGTGGCGGACCGTAGGCTCGTACCATGGATCGCGTAGACCTCGAAGCGCTTGCGCTCCGGCTTATCGACAAAGTGAAGCGTCACGGCTACGCCGCTGAATACGGCGTCGAGGACGTCACGACTCTCCGCGAGTTCCTGGAGCGGGAAGCCCGGCGGTGCGGATTTCAGGTCCACATGGGGACCCTCAGCGCTGACGAGCACTCGGTGTGGATCTACCGCCCCAAAGTCGGGGGATCTTGGCAGCCGATTGCCGAAGCGGGACGGTAGCTAGGGATCACAGCCAGCGGCGATATGAGGCGAGGCGCCTAAGCGTTCGCCAGCCTCCTGATGGCGAGCTCTGTCTTGATCCTGCATCAAGCAGAGCTGCTCGCCTGGGTCGATGCAAGCGCGAGCGACATCGCCAACCGAGCGGGCGCCTTTTTCAGCCACGTAGAACCAGGGGCTGCCTTTGCGGCCGAGGAGGGCTGCGTAGAGGCGGTGGTAGTGAACCGCTGCGGCCGGATCAGAGCGCGTCCGAATCGCGGCAGAAGCAGGAGAGCTCGGGCTAGCTCTTGTCGGCGGCCTCGTCGCCCGTCAGCAAGAAGTCCTGGATCAGCTTGTCCGCCTCCCGGAACAGCGGGCGCACCACCTTGAAGCGGCTCAGGCCGATCACTCGGGCCACCATCGGTGACGTTCGGTCGATCAGGTCCCGGGTGCGTCGAGCTCCGGGTGAGCGGTCGTAGACCCAGAACAGGACGATGCCCATGTGGTGCATCCACAGCAGGTCTGGGAGGTTCGCCGCGATTTCCGGGTCCACTTTCGTGGTCGAGCCCTGGACGGCGCGGCGGTGCACCTCGATCACTTTGTCGCGCGTCGGTTTCGACTCGGGGGAGAAGGGGCTCAGCGGGGAGTTGGGGTCCACCGCGTTCTTCACGAACTGGGTGGCGAATTCGCGGTAGGGCTCGGCCACGTCGACCCAGGTGTGGAGGTCTGCGGCGAAGCGGGCAGCGAGGGTGCGGTGGGGGCGCATGGCGGCGAGGGCTTGTTCGGCGTGTCGGTCGGAGACCTCGTCGTAGAAGGCCTGGACCAGGTGGTCCTTGGAGGCGAAGTAGTAGTAGGCGTTTCCGACGGAGACGCCTGCCTCCTTCGCGATCGCGCGCATGGTGGTCTTCTCGTAGCCGTCGCGCTCGAAGAGGCGGAGTGCGGTGTCGAGAATCAGGGCTTTGCGTTCGTCACCGCGGGGGGTGGTGTTCTCCACAGGCATGCTGTCGCTACCGCTCGGCTCCGGGCAGGAAGCCGGCCGGCTGGACGACGGGGGGAACCGGCGCGGGCCGGTGCTCGCGTCGGCTGTTGGAACGCAGCTTGTTGAGTACGAAGACGTTGCCCAGGTGCATGCCGCCCAGGACCAGCAGTACGACGCCCTCCTTGACCGACAGCCCTTCGAAGACTTCGCGGGCGGTCTCGGCGGTGGAGCCGCTCTTGAGGTACAGGCTCACGAAGCCGAGGTTCACCAGGTAGAAGCCGACGACCAGCAGGTGGTTCACCGCCTCGCCCAGGTCCGAACCCGGGAAGACCTGCGTCAGGAACACCCGCCCGGTGCGGCTGAGGGTGCGGGCCACCCAGACCGTCAGGACGACGCTGATGAGCAGGTAGATCACATAGGACACGACGGTCAGGTCCATGCTTCCCCTCCGAAGCTCGGAAGTTGAACACGTTCAACTTCCTTCGACACGGGAACCGTAGCAGTGGAGTTGAACGTGTTCAAGTTCGACGGGCAGCCGGCTCCGCCAACGCGAAACCGGGTCCGGCCGGACGTCGCGTAATCCGCTCCGTCCGACCGAACCCGGTCGCCATGCTGTCAGAACCCTGTCAAGGGTCGAGCACTGCTACTACTGCGTGTACTGCACTTGCCGGTTATGCTGCACCGCCGACTTACTACTGCACCGCCGACCGCGCCGCCGCGGCGGGCCGCTTCGACGAGCCGATGATGTCCGTCGCGATCTGCTTCTGGATCAGGCCGCGGATCTCGGTCGAGCGGCCGGACAGCATCGGGGCCAGGTCCCGGGCGCCCAGCAGGTTGACCACCGAGCGCTCCACGCCCTGGGACACCGCGTTCGACCCGCCGAAGATCTCGACCAGGTAGAAGTGCGGAGTGGCGTTGCGCAGCGCGCCCGCGGTCGCCGAGGACAGGCTCAGCGGGTCGGTCAGCAGCAGCGGGGAGCCGAAGTAGGCCATGAGGGCGCCGCCGGTGAGGGCGTCGGGGTAGGCGGTGCCGGTGGCGATGCCGGCCAGGCCGATCGGGGCCAGGTTGGCACCGGCCCGCAGGTGGCTCAGGCACAGGGCGACGTTCGCGCTGGTGCTGTAGCGGTCGCTGCCGGCCAGCATCGTGCACGGGCTGTCGGGGCGGGGCGCCACGCCCAGGGCCTTGTAGGCCGGGACGCCGACCGGGATCGAGAGCTTGCCGGTCAGGAACTTCCTGGTGCTGCTGCTCAGGGCCGAGCCGTCGGTCAGCAGGATCGGGGCGCCGATCGTGGTGGCCAGCGGACCGGCCGACAGGGCGTCGGCGAAGGACTGGCCGGTCGCCACCACGGCCAGGCGGGGCTGCCCCGGCTCGGCCGGGACCAGGCGCTCGACCTCCTGGGCGATCGCGATCGAGGTGCCGAAGCGGTCCGAGCCGCCGAGCCGGTCGATGCGGTAGCCCAGGGAGGCGACCTTGTTCGCCACCGCCGGGCTGATCGCGGCGGTGCCGCCGAGCACGTAGACCGTGCTGCCGGCGGGCAGCACCCGCTGGATCTCGGCCTGGGTCTGCGGCGTCAGCGTGCCGGGCTCGGTGAGCAGCAGCGGACCGTCGACCGCGGAGGCCAGCGGGCCGCCGGCCAGCGCGTCGGGGAAGGAGGCGCCGGTGGCCAGCACGACGGACTTGGCCAGGGCGGCATCCTTCGACGTGTCGCCCTTGTCCGACCAGTACTGCTGGGAGACCTTGACGCCGGTCAGGTAGCGGTCGGAGCCGGCGACGCGCTGCACCGCCGTGGGCTCCGGCGGCGGCGGGGGCGCCGGCGGCAGCGGCGGCTTGGGCGCGTTGGGGTTCACCGGCTGCCACACCGGCTGCGAGCCGCTGCCGGCCAGCACCGTCTCGGCCTTGGAGGCGACGTCGAGCACCTCGCTGTGCGAGCCGTCGAAGAAGGCGATCCGGGTACCGGTCGGCGACCAGGCCGGCGTCTGGTGCTGCACGGTGGCGCCGTCGCTGGTCAGCTTGGCCGCCCCGGTGCCGTCGATGGCCGAGGTGTAGAGGTCGTTGTCGCCCGGCACGGTGTACACCAGGGACTTGCCGTCCGGCGAGATGTCCGCGTCCTGGGCGTTGTCGAGCACCTTGTGCGCGGTGCCGGTGGCCTTGTCGTAGATCCAGACCTGCGGCGGCTGGATGGCGTACTGCGGCGTGCGGGTGAAGGCGACGAGGTTGCCGACCGCGACCGGGTGCCGGTCCTCGAAGCCGGAGTCGGCGCCGAGCAGCAGGGTCGGCGCGCCGGCCCCGGGCTGGATCGGCTCGGCGTACAGCTGGTCGGTCCCCGAGGTGCCGCCACCCGCGCTGTAGACGAGCTTCTGGTTGCCGTCCCACCAGGTCGGGTGGTCCCCGTAGCAGTCGGTGCCCAGGCCGCCGCCGGGCATGGCCCAGTCCGCGGTCAGGTCCGGGGCGCTGGTGTAGATGCCGCACAGGCCGGCCCGGTTCGCCCACGCGATGCGGGAGCCGTCGGAGGACCATGACACGTTGCCGACGGAGTGCGCGGTGTACGTGTGCGGGTTGCTGCCGTCGGCGTTCTGCACGATCACGCCGAGGTTCGACGAGGTGAGGATGAGGCCGTCGGAGCCGGACTCGGTGGCGTTGGCGGGAGACACCTGGAGGGCTACCAGGCTGCCCGCGGTGGCGACGACCGTCGCCAGGGCTGAAAGGGCCGATATGGCCGAGGAGGTGATACGACGTGAGCGCACTATGGCGAAGCCCCCGTATTCCGAAAGACGCCGAGAGCCGTCGGCGTGCCCGGCGCTGATCGCGGCGGACCGAGTTGTTCTATACCTTCGTGACCTGTGCGTCAATCGGAGTTCCGAGTGTGTGGCGCGACGGCCGTCGAAGGCTGTTTAATCAGGGCTCTGGTATACAAATCCGGCCCAGGCGGCGGTAAACCGGCGGACCCGGAACGAGTCCGGCTCCGTGGCCGCCGCCGTGACCCACTCCGTGACCGCCGCCGTCACCGACCCGCCTGCGTCCGCATGTCCTTGATGATCCCCGAGATGATCGAATCCCGCTGCTGCGCGATCTGATCGCCGACATGCGCCTGCTGCCACACCCCGACCACCGCGAGAGCCACTGTAAGCCCATAGGAAACAGCGACGCGGACACTGGCGAGCCGATAAATGGTGACCACCCGCGAGAACTCGCGATGATGCAGTCGCAGAGTCCTGGCATCCAGCAGCAGCCCGAGGACGGCTCCGAACGCCACCGCAATGATGCAGTCCAGCAGGATCCTGTTGTTCGGCAGGCCGCCCAAGACATAGTCGGGCACCGCGTCGGCGACCAGGGCGACGGCCCAGACCAGGCCGAAGACGGCGCCCTTCTGCGGCCCGGTGCGGCCCCGCAGATAAGGGAAGAGGCATCCGAGGACGAAGGCCGCGGTGACCCAGGCGACGACCTGGAACCCGACCGTGGTTATCAGCCCCAGGACTCCGTATTGGTAGCTGAGCGGCCAGAAAGCACCGTTGATCCAGTTCCGGTAGAAGTAGTAACCGGACACGAGCAGGATCGGGATCGCGCCGACCTGCACCGCCTGGAGCCCGTTGGTCCACCACCAGTCCGTCGGCCCCAGCGACAGCGCGGTCTGGCCGGGGTCGATCGGCTGCGGCGCCCGGATCTTCTCCGTCACGGCGGTCGTCTCCTCCGCCGTGGACTCCACGACGTGGCTGCCGATGTCCAGCCGGCGCTTCCCGAGCCGCACCGTCCATCGGGGCTTCGTCTCAGTGGTGCTGGTCGTGGTCGTGGTGGTGTCGCCGGTCGGCCGCTCCCATTCCACGGACAGGAGTTTCAGCGTGTCCACGATCTCGCGGCGCCGGGCGACGGCCTCGACCCCGTCGGCCGGCTTCTCCCGATCGAGCTGGCCCAGTTCCTTGACGAGCTGTTCGCTGCGCGCGCCGGCGTCGAGCAGTTCCGCCTGGTAGCGCATCAGGGAACCACCGGCGGCCGCGGTCCCGTCAGCCACGACAGCACCGTCCAGCACCTCCAGGCGCGTGGACAGCGCGACCTTCTTGAGCAGGAAATAGCCCACCACGAACACGATCGGCGCGTTGAGGGTGACCACCTCCCCGGCCGAGCCGAGCGACCAGGCCGCGAACACGAACACCAGCGCCGGGACCTCGAAGCGCAGGGCGTCGGCGCCGAAGAACACGCGGCGCGGCCCGTCGGTCCCGAGGTGGAAGGGGTGGACGAGGGCGATGACGCCCACCACCGCGACGTTCGTCAACAGCCCGAGCAGCTCTATCAAGAGGGAATACGGCGCGGTCCACAGTTCCCAGACGACCCAGTCCGGCTGGCCGATGGCGGTGTCGTTGCCCAGGACGCTCAGGTGCTGCCAGTCCGACCGGCTGAACATGATCGCGAACCCGATGACGACCACGGTGAGGCCGAACGCGGCCCAGTGGACGGCCACCCAGGTCCGCCGCGCAGGTTCGAGGTCACGGGGAGCGCCGTGGCGGTCGACCGGCCACAGCTTCACTATCAAGCACATCAGCGCGGCCAGCATGAAGTAGACGGAGACCGCCATGGGTGTCGCCACCGCGCCCAGGACGGCCAGCGCTCTCCAGGACCGGCCCAGCGTCGTCTGTCCGAGGTCGTAGTCCGTCCACGGCGAACCGGAGGGCGCCCAAATCCGCGTCACGCCCACGAGCAGCATCCCCAGGGTGACGACCGTCCAGGTCACCGCGACGTGTCGCAGCAGGTTGGCACGGCTCCGGTCGGGCCGGTACGACCCCCACAGATACAGCCCGCCGGTGAGGAGGACAAGCACCTGCCAATGGAACATGTAATAGACGTCGCCGGCGTGGTCCTCACCGGGCATCCATCCCGGGAAGTAAATGTCCTTCAACCAGCGCTCGAAGACGCCGAACCCCTCGTCGGACACCAGGTCGTCCAACGGTTTGAGCACGGTGAGCACCATCCCGACCACGCACACCCCGACCAGGATCCGGCTTCGCTGCCAGGTGTTGTCCTGGGCCGGATCGCCGTGCGGCTGCGCCGGATCGCCGGGCAGCTGAGCGGCCTGCCGTTTGCGATACCGGCGGACGAGCACCAGCGGCGGGAGGAAGACCACCCACCAGCAGAAGTCCCAGGGCACTTCGGTGAAGCTCTTGGCCGGCCACAGTCCCAGCACCCGCTCGACCGCGAGGCCGGAAGGCCACCGCACCGCGACGTCGATCTGCCGCGCCTCGTCCGCCGTGAGCCCGGTCCAGCTCACGGTCCCGCCGCCGTCGTCCGTCGCCGGCGCGGGGGTCGTGGTGCGCACCGGCAGCCCGTCAGTGGCGACCGTGACGGTCCAGGTGGCCACCGACTCGGGCAGCGCGTCGGCGGTCAGCTGGAGCGATTCGCCGGCCGGCACGACGCCCCAGATCCCGATGTGGGGCACGCCGTGGAAGTCGTTCCAGGCGAAGTTGTCCTCGGGCTCGACGACGGTGTCGTCGAGCGTCACGAAGTCGTCGCTCTCGGAGACGACCGGATCGTCCGCGCGGTAGTCGGACTTCCAGGTCGGGAGGAAGCACACCGCCGAGGCCCGGAACTGGTCCCCGTACGGATCCGCCCGCAGGCCCGCCGCGCCCGGCCAGCGGCTGGGCACCTTCACCTCGGTGCTGACGCTGACGACCGGGTTGTCCCGGTGGCGCGCCGCCACCGTGATCGTGTTCTGCACCGTGGCCGCTTTCAGCTCCGGCGCGGAGCACGGGTCGCCGGCGGGCACGGCGCCGGACCCCGCGAGGGGTCCGTTCGAGACAAGCAGCGTCAACGCCAAGCCCAGAGCACGGAGCATCTCATCCCCCCTCGGGAGACACGCGCGGTCGCGGGTCGCGACAGTGTATCCGAGCCCTGACCTGGGGTGTAGCCCGCTTCGCGTAACCCGCGCGCCTATCTCCGAACGACAGGGATTCCTGTCGTCCACGAAGGAGATATTCCATGCGTTCTCGCAGATTGGGCATTGGGGTGGCGGTCGGCGCGGCCACCATCGCGTCGGCCGTGTTCATGGGGCCGAACGCCTTCGCCGCGGCCGACGGCGGACCGGGCCACGGACCTTGCGGCGCGACCCACAGCGCGGCAGGGACCGGATCGCTGGGCACCCCCTGGATCCTCAGGGCCAAGTACGACACCGCCGTCCCGTCGGGCGTCGTCGTGGCCGAGCAGTTCCAGATCCAGACCGCGGCGCCCGGCCAGCTGTGGCACGTGCAACTGGCCGACAACGGCGTCGTGTTCTTCGACAAGGTGGTCCAGTCGACGGCCTCCGGGGTCGCGGCGATGGGCACCACTCCCCCGGTCGGCACCGGGGATCAGGTCATGTCGGCGGTCGGGACAAACCTCGGCGACGGCGAGTCGATCGACGCCTCGGTCACCCTGCTGCCGCCCCCGGCCTCGGGGTGCGGGATCCCCGTCTGATCCGGGCCGGCGCGAGAGCCTGGCCCGGCGCGAGCCCGGCCCGGCGCGTCCGACTCCACCAGGACGCGCCGGGCCGGGCTCAGTGCCTTCCCATCACCGCCGCAGCGCCTCCACCGGTTCGATCCACGCGGCCCGCAGCGCCGGATACAGCCCGGCGAGCAGCCCGACCACCGACCCGATCAGCGGCGCGGGCAGGACGGCCCACGGCTGGAGCACCGCGGTCCAGTCCCGAGAGACCGCGACGCCGACCACCAGCCCGACCCCGACCGAGGTGCCGATCAGGCCGCCCAGCGTGCCCAGCACGGTGGACTCGGCGAGGAACTGGCCGGCGATGTGCCGCGGACGCGCGCCGAGGGACCGGCGCAGACCGATCTCGCCGGTGCGCTCCAGGACCGCGACCAGGGTGGTGTTGGCGATGCCGACCGCGCCGATCACCAGGGACAGCGCCGCCAGCAGCAGGAACAGGGTGTTGAAGTCGCCGGTGACGTCGTTGCGCAGGCTTTTCGGGTCGGGGGGCGCGATCGCGGTGAGCAGGGACGGGTCGTCCGGGCGCAGCGCGATCGGGGCCTGGTGGGCGATCAGCTGCGCGGCGCCGAGCCTGGTCTCGATCAGCATCTTGGCCCGCGACGGCGTGGAGGGCGGGCCGTAGGCGGCCAGGGCGGTGCGGGTCGGGATCATCACCGACAGCAGCATCTCCTGGCGCCGTTCGACGTCGCCGATGATGCCGACGACGGTGTAGGCGGTGCCGTTGATGAAGACGGCGGGTTCCGCGTCCAGCCGGGTGATTCCGAGGCGGGCGGCGGCCGCGGCGCCGAGTACGGCGACGCGTTCCTGGCGGGCCTCGTGGAACCCGTTGTAGAGCACGCCGGCCGTAAGCGTCGGGTGCATCGCGGCGAGGGCGCCGGGGTCGGCCGCGTAGATGGCCAGGCCGGAGCCGTCGCCGGCGGAGCCGGACTGGAGGTCCGGGGCGGCCCCGAGCCGCGGGGACTGCAACGGCACCGGCCAGTAGACGCCGGCGTGGACGACGCCGTTCAGCGCCTGCACCCGGGCGCCCGCGTCCGCGGTGAACGAGATCGCCGGGTCGGGCTGCTCGCCCTGGCTGCGCGCGGTCCCGGTGTCGTCGACGCCGACCTCGGTGGCCGACAGGACGGTGAACCGCTTGTCGATCTGTCCGGCGGCGGTCGCGGTCAGGCCGAGGATCGCGACGAAGGCGCCGATGCCCAGCACCGTGCCGAGCATGGTCAGGACCGAGCGGCCGGGCCGTTGCAGGATGCCGGCCAGCGCCTCGGCGCCGAGGTCGCGCAGGCCCAGGCGGGACCGTTCGGCGACCCGGGAGCGGCGGCGGGCGGGGCGGCGGGGCCGGCCGGGGTGGCCGGGGTGGCCGGAGCCGCCGGTGCCGCCGGAGCGGCCGGGCGGATCCGGCTTCGCGGAGTCCGGGGAAGCGGTGGTGACCAGGTCAGCCATCCGACGTCACCACGCCGTCCCGGATCGTCACGGTGCGCTGCCCGCGCCGGGCGACCGCCTCGTCGTGCGTGATGACCACGATGGTCAGCCCGGCCGCGTGCAGCTCGTCGAGCAACTGCATCACGCCCGAAGCGGTCGCGGTGTCGAGGTTCCCGGTCGGCTCGTCGCACAGCAGCAGCGAGGGCCGGTTGACCAGCGCCCGGGCGATCGCGACCCGCTGGCGCTCCCCGCCGGACATGTGCGTGGGCACCGCGTCGCGCCGGTGGCCGAGCCCGACGCGCGCCAGCGCCTCCCGGGCGGCCGGGCGTCGCAGGGCTCTGCGGGTGCCGTTGTAGAGCTGCGCCAGCAGCACGTTCTCGGTCGCGGTCCGGTACGGCAGCAGGTGGAAGGACTGGAAGACGAAGCCGATCCGCTTGCCGCGCAGCGCCGTGCGCTCGCTCTCGCGCAGGGTGGAGACGTCGATGCCGTCCAGTTCGTAGGTGCCCTCGGTGGGCCGGTCGAGCAGGCCGACCACGTTGAGGAAGGTCGACTTCCCGGAGCCGGAGGGGCCGACGACGGTGACGTACTCGCCGCGGGCCACGGCCAGGTCCGCCGGGCGCAGGGCGCGGACCGGCGGCGGACCGGGGTAGGTCATGCCGACGCCGCGCAGGGCGATGACCGGGGTCACTGGCCGATCACCACGCGGTCGCCCTCGGCCAGCGCGCCGGCGGCGACCGGCGCGACCTCGACGAATCCGCCCCCGGAGATGCCGGCCCGGACCTCGGTCCGCACGGTGGCGCGGCCGTCGGGGCCGAGCTTGGACACGGTGGTGCGGCCGTCGGCGCCGGCCGAGACCGCGGACTGCGGGACGACCAGCACCGGGCCCGCGGTGGCCGCGGAGGTGATGGTCACCCGGACGTCCTGGCCGGCCCAGGTCTTGGCGTCCAGGCTGACACCGGGGGTGATGGTGACCGGGACGTAGGGGGTGCCGTCGCCGCCGCCCCCGGCGGGCGCGGCGGCCTGGGGGCCGTCCTGCTGGCCGCCCTGCCCCTGCGGGCTGTCGACGGTGACCGCGCCGACGGCGGCCACGGTGCCGGAGGAATTCTGGCCGATGGCCTCGGCGACGATGTCCGCCTTCATCCCGGTCTTGAGCAGCCGGGCCTGGTCCGGGGTGACCCGGGCGGTGATGCCGAGGGTGCCCGAGGACAGGGTGATCACCGGGCCGGTGACCTTGTCGCCGACCTTCGCCGGGAGCTGCGTCACCTGGGCCGGGAATCCGGGCAGGAACACGGTCTCGGCCAGCGGGACCATCGGCCCGGTGGTGGCGATCAGCGTGGCCTGCGCGGTCTTGGCCTGGTCCCGGGCCTTCACCAGGTAGCCGCGCTGCACGGAGGCCGGCTCGTCGCCGGGGACGCTGCTCAGCGTTCCGGTCGGGGTGGGCTGCGGCGGGTTCGGGCCGGCGTTCGGGTCGGTGTTCGGCGCGGTGTTCGTGCCGGTGGGCGCGGCAGTGCCGCCGCCGGTCGGGGTGCCGTCGGCCGGCGCCGAGGTCCGGGACGCCGAGGAGGAGCGGGCCGCGAGCGAGGAGGACGACGCCGACGCAGCCGAGGAGATCGAGGAGTTCGCCGAGCTCGCCGAGGCCTTCCGGTCGAAGTCGTTCAGGTCGCGCTGGGCGCTGTCGACGGCGTTCTGCGCGGCCACGAGCTGCGGCTGGTCGCCGGCGTCGTTCGGGCCGCCGGTGGTGGGCACGTCGTAGCCGAGGTGCTTGTAGAAGTTGGTGACCGCGGTCTTGGTGCCGGGCCCGAAGTGCCCCTTCCGGTCGCCGCCGGTGGCGTAGCCGAGCCCGGCCAGGGCGGCCTGCAGCTCGGCGACGTCGTCGCCGTCGTCGTTCGGCTTCAGGTCGCGGAAGGCCGGGATGGTCCCGGGCAGCGCGATCAGCGGCCGGCCGGAGACGTCCAGCAGCACATCGCCGGCGTGGACCGGCTTGCCGACCGAGGTCCGCAGGGCGCTGATCACCGAGGAGGAGGCGCCCTGGGCCGAGGACGCGGCCGGGGTGACCTGGGTCTGGGTGGTGGCGGCGACCAGGCCGCGGGTGGTCAGCACGTCGGTCAGGACCCGCTTCTCCACCGGCGCGGCCAACACGGACGCGGTGGGCGCCTTGGTCTCGGCGGCCAGTTCGGCCGGGGACTTCACGAACGCCGAGGCGGCCAGGCCGCCGCCGGCCACCAGGGCGGCGCCGAGGGTGACGGCGATGAAGGTCCGGCGGCGGCGGTTCAGGCGGGAGCGGCCGGCGTCGGCGAGGTCCGGCGCGTCATCGGGCCCTGATCCCCGCTCCGACGCCGGATCCGGCGGCCCCGAACCTCCGGATCCCGGATCGGACGTCCGAGCCGCCCCGCCCGGCTCCCCCGCCCCGACGACCGGCAGCGTCTCGGTCGGGTCCTCCGATCCCGGGAACGCCTGCCCGGCCTCGTCGTCGCGCATCTCAGGACCCCGCCCCGACGATGCTGGTGGCCCGCTTCACCTCGGCCTCGCGCGACTTCTTGAGCTCGTTGATCGCGGTGGCGTGCTCCTCGATGAACTTGTTCTCCACATCGGTCTCGGCCTGGAACCAGATGCCGTTCAGGTTGACCTGCTTCTTGCAGGTGGCGTCGGCCACGGCGGCGGCGATCTCCGGGGCCGAGGGCTGGGCGGACTGGCCGGGGCCCTTCAGGAACTTCATCGGGCCGTCGGAGGGCACCGAGTAGCTGAATCCGGCCTTGGCCATGCAGTCCTTCCAGGCCTTGAGCGCGGCCTGCACCCGGGGGTCGTGGCCGGCCGGGCCGCCGGGGGTGCTGTCCTTGCCGTCGCCGCCGGGGCCGTTGAGCACCGCCGACTGGTCGGGGGGCAGGTCCGGGCCCAGGACCCGGCTCTCGGCCTCGCCCTTGCAGCCGCCGGACGGCACGGCCTGGCCGCCGGAGGTCTTCACCTCGCCGATCAGCACCAGGTGCTCCGGCGAGTTCTTGCCGTCGCCGGGCTCGGGCGGCAGATTCTGCGCGGCCGGCTGCTGCGGGCTGTGGTAGCCCCACAGCTGGGCCTGCTTCACGTCGTCGTTGCCGAGGCCGGAGTGCTGTTTCGCCTGCTCCGCCGCGCCCGGATCGGGCGCCGGGGGCTTGTAGTCGAAGCCGAAGCGCTTCATGCAGTCCCGGGTGACCAGGTCCATGGCCTGCTGGACCACGCGCGTGTCCTTCTCGGACATGAAGTAGTACGCGTCCATCGGCAGCGCGCCCAGGGCCATGGACGGCGTGGCGCCGCCGGCGCTCGCCGAACCGGGGGCCGAGCCGGACGCCGGGGCCGCGGCGCCGACGTTCCCGGCCGCGGCCGGGCCGGCGGACTTGGCGGAGGAGCAGCCGGTCAGAACCGTGGCGACGGCCGCCACAAGGAAAAAACCTGTCAAAGTCTTGGTGCGCAACATGGAGTCCTGCCCGAGGTCGATGTCAGGGGGCTCAGTCGGTCTGCGACCGCTCGCCACCCGGTTCGACGCCCGGGAGCGCTCCGGCGTTACGCGTGCGTGGTCGGCGGCGGCGGTGGTCCGGACGCCGGCGACAAGGCGGGCTTGGGCACCGACTTGGTCGGCACGGTGTGCGCGGTGCCGGCCGCCGCCGCGGCGTAGTGCTGGGCCTGCGGCTTGCCGATCGGCCGGACCCGGCCGACCAGCAGCGCCAGCGCGATGCCGAAGGCGGTGAACAGCAGGAGCGCGAGCGAGGAGCGGGCGAAGCCCTTCGCCAGCGCCTCCGAGGTGGACGCCCCGAGGGCCTTGTTGTGCAGGCCGACCGCGTTGAAGACGGCGGCGATGACCGCGGTCAGGACGGCCGAGCCGATGTAGCGCCCCATGTTGGAGATCCCGGAGGCCGCCCCGACCTGGTTGTCCGGGACGCAGGCGGTGGCGATCGCCGAGGACGGGCCGTTGGCCAGGCCCAGGCCGACGGCCAGGACGATCATCGGGAGGGCGAAGGCCGCGTAGGTCCAGGAGTCCTGGACGAAGGCGAGCACCAGCAGCCCGACGGTCGCGATGGCGAAGCCGCCGGCGATCACGGTGCGGCCGCCGAACTTGTCGACGAACCGGGTGACCAGCGGCGCCGTCACCACGATGCCCAGGGCCGCCGGCAGGGTGGCCAGGCCGGCCTCCAGCGGCGACATGTCCAGCGCGGCGGGGTTCTGGAAGTACAGGCTGCAGATGTACATGATCGCGTTGATGACGCCGGCCACCAGCAGGATGGCCACCGTCGAGCCGACCAGGACCTTGTTGCGCAGCAGCGCCAGGTCGATGAGCGGCGCGCCGACCCGCTTCTCGACCAGCACGAAGCCGAAGACCGAGGCCACCGAGACCGCGAAGCACCCCAGGGTGCGGATGTCCAGCCAGCCCCAGTTCGAGCCCTCGGTGACGGCGAAGACGAAGGGCGCGAGGATGGCCGCGACCAGGACCGTGCCCGCGTAGTCGATCGAGCGGGGCCGCGTGGGATCGCTGGACTCCGGCACGGTGCGCAGGGTCAGCGGGATGCAGGCGGCCGCGATCGCGGCGTCGATCCAGAACAGCCCCTGCCAGCCGGTGACGTCGACGAGCACGCCGCCCAGCAGCGGACCGGCCGCGGCCCCGGCGGCCGAGGCCGCGCCCCACAACGACACCGCCTGCATCTCGGCCTTGCCGCTGATGCCGGCCGACAGCAGGCTCAGGCCGCAGGCCAGGATCGTCGAGCCGGCGGCGCCCTGGACGGCGCGGCCGGCGATCACCAGGCCGCCGCCCTGCGCCAGCGCGATGAGCACGCACGAGGCCACGAACAGCAGCAGGCCGCCGATGAAGATGCGGCGCCGCCCGAAGACGTCGCCCAGGGCGCCGGAGGTCACGATGACCGCCGCGCCGACCAGCGAATAGCCGGTCACGGCCCATTGCAGCGAGGTCAGGGACGCGCCTGTGTCCTCGCTGATCGCGGGCAGCAGGATGCTGACGGCCGAGGTGTTCGCGTTGACCACGAAGGCCGAGATGCACGTGGCCGCCAGGACTCCGCCCGCGGCCTTGGCGGGCCCGGAGCCCGCATCCGCATCCGCACCCGCACCCGCAGTATCGCCGACGCTCACGCTCAACCCACCGTCCCCAGCTCGTGCGGACTGTTGTTCAGCCGCCGCCCGCCGGTCTCGGTCACCGTCACGATGTCCTCGATCCGGACCCCGAACCGGCCGGGCAGATAGATGCCCGGCTCGATCGAGAAGCACATCCCCGGGACGAGTTCCCGCGTCTCCCCCTCGACCATGTACGGCGGCTCGTGCGTGGTGGTCCCGATGCCGTGCCCGGTGCGGTGGATGAAGTACTCGCCGTAGCCCGCGTCGGTGATGACCTTGCGCGCGGCCCGGTCGATCTCCTGGCAGGCCACCCCGGGCCGGACCGCCTCGAAGGCCGTCTGCTGGGCCAGCCGCACCACGTCGTGGACCTCGCGCACCTGCGCCGGCACGTCCGGGCCGACGTGCACGGTCCGCGTGGTGTCCGAGCCGTAGCCGTCCATCAGCCCGCCGAAGTCCAGCACGACCGTGTCCCCGTCCTCGATGCGGCGGTCCCCCGCCTCGTGGTGCGGATTGGCGCCGTTGGGCCCGGACCCGACGACCGTGAAGTCCACCTGCGAGTGGCCGCGGCGGGTGAGCCCGGCGGCCAGATCGGCGGCGACCTCGGTCTCCAGGCGGCCGGCGAACGGCACCTTGAGGATCTCCAGATAGGTGTCGTCCGCGGCCTGTCCGGCGGCGGCGAGGCGCTCCAGTTCGGCGGTGTCCTTGACCGCGCGCATCATCGGCAGCGCCTGGGTGAGCGCCGAGTAGCGGCTGTCGGGCAGCGCCTCCTGGAGGCCCAACAGATGCAGGGACCAGGCCGTGTCGGCGATGCCGTAGCGGCCGGCCGGATCCGGCAGCAGCGGGGCGAGCGCGGCGTAGGGGTCGTCGCCGTCGATCCAGTCGCTGAGCCGCAGCCGCCCGGCCGCCGCGGAGCGTTCGACGTCGGGCCGTTCGAGCTTGGGCATGAGCAGCGCCGGCTCCCGGCCCGGGACCAGCACCAGCGCGGTGATCCGCTCGGTGATGGCCACCGGCCGGTACCCGGTCAGGTAGACCAGGTCCGGACCCGGCGTGATGACCAGGCCGGCCAGCCCGGCGGCGGCGCCGGCCTCGGCGGCGCGGCGCATCCGTTCCTCGTAGTCGTCGGCGGTGAATGGGCGCGGCATGGTCACTGGCCTCCTCGAAGTTCGGCTCCGGCCCGGGTCCCGGGTCCCTGTCCCGGGTCCCGGGTCCCTGTCCCGGGTCCCGGGTCCCGGGCTACGCGTGTTCGGCGCCGTAGTGGCGCAGGAACAGGGCCTCGACATGGGCCATGTGCTCGATCTCCGACGGATCGACGCTCTCGTTCGGCGCGTGGATCAGGCAGCGCGGCTCCTCGACGCCCATCAGGACGATCTCGGCGTCCGGATACGTCGCCGCCAGCACGTTGCACAGCGGGATCGAGCCGCCCTGGCCCAGGAACGCCAGCTCCTTGCCGTACACGTCCTTCGCGGCCCGGTCGAGCGCGGCGTAGGCCTTGCCGCCGGTCGCCGCCCGGAACGGCGAGCCGAGGCTCTCGTCCTCCACCGTCACCTGGGCGTTCCAGGGCGCCGCCTTTCGCAGGTGCGCGTCCAGGGCCGCGCGGGCGGCCTTGGCGTCGATGCCCGGCGGCACCCGCAGGCTGACGCGGGCGCGCGCCGTCGCCGGCACCGCCGCCGCCGAGCCGACGACCGGCGGGCAGTCGATCCCGAGCACCGTGACGGCCGGCTTGGCCCAGAGCCGGTCGGCGACCGTGCCCGAGCCGGTCAGCCGCACTCCGTCCAGGACCCCGGCGTCGGTGCGGAACTGCTGCTCGTCGTACTGGACGCCGTCCCAGGCGCCGTCGCAGTCCAGGCCGTCGACGCGGGTGCCGCCGTCCTCGTCGCGCAGCGAGTCCAGCAGCCGGATCAGCGCGGCCAGCGCGTCGGGGGCGGGGCCGCCGAACATCCCGGAGTGGATGTTGCCGGCCAGCGTGGACACGGTGACCACGACGTTGGCCAGGCCGCGCAGGGTGGTGGTGGCGGTGGGGACGCCGACCGCGGCGTTCCCGGTGTCGCAGATCAGCAGGGCGTCGGCGCGCAGGTCGTCGGCATGGTCCGGGACGAACGCCTCCAGGCCGCCGGTGCCCTGCTCCTCGGAGCCCTCGGCGACGAACTTCAGGCCGACCGGGATGTCGTCGCCGAGGGCGCGCAGGGCGGTCAGGTGCATGACGATGTTGCCCTTGCAGTCCGCCGAGCCGCGGCCGTACCAGCGGCCGTCGCGTTCGGTCAGCTCGAACGGCGGAGAGGTCCAGGCGTCGTCGTCGAGCGGCGGCTGGACGTCGTAGTGGCAGTACAGCAGCACGGTCGGCGCGCCGGGCGGGGCCGGGCGCTCGCCGAGCACGGCGAGGCTGCCGTCGGGGGTGGGCTCCAGGCGGACGTTGCGCAGCCCGGCGTCGGTGAAGGCGGAGACCACCCAGTCGGCGGCCTTGCGGCACTCCTCGGCGGGATACTGCCTCGGGTCGGCCACGGAGGTGATGGCCACCAGTTCGGCCAGGTCCTTCTTGGCCCGGGGCATCAGCGCCGCGATGCGTGCGGCCAGGTCGTCGGTCATGGGTGGGTCTCCTCGGGACGTCCGCGTCGGGTCCGGCATCGGGCCGGAGTCGGGGTCGGCGCCGGATCGGCCTCAGCGGCGGACCGTGGTGCCGGTCTTGAGGTCGTCGAGCTTGTCCTGGAACTTCTGCAGGTGGTCCGGGCAGTAGACGCTGATCACCAGGGCCTCGGCGGCCAGGGCCTTGTGGTCGGCGATCACCGGCCGCATGCCCGGGCCGGTCGCCCCGTTGGACATGTTGTTGTCCAGCCACAGCGCCCGGGTGAGCGCCCCGGTGGGGTTGTCGCAGACCGCGCCGCCGTCCCGGCCGAAGATCGAGACGAGGACCTGCTGCTCCGGCGCCGTGTAGCCGGCGGCGACGAGCTTCGTCTGGAGCTGCTGCGCCTTGTCGACGGCCTCGGCCGAGTGCTTCCGCTGGGTGAAGGTGATCAGGAAGATGACCGCCATGACGATCAGCAGGCCGAGGGCGACGAAGTACACCCACTTGTTGTGCTCGCGGTGATGGGTCCCGCGGGGCTGGGGCGTCTGGGGCGTGGCGTTGGCGCTGGTCATCACGCACCGCCCTCGGCCGAGGCGGCGTCCGCCGCGCCGGGCTGCCGCCACGCGGGCTTGCTGGCCTTGAGGAAGGCGAACGGGATGATGACGCCGAGCAGCAGCAGACCGCCGCCGATGAGCGCGATGTAGGACCAGACGCTGCCGCCGCCGAACTGCGAGGACGGGACGAACCCGATGACCATCGCGGCCAGCGAGGCGAGCAGGCCCATGACGCACAGGGCGCCGAGCATCGGGGCGCGGTAGCCGCGCGGATGGTCGGGCTGGAGTTTGCGCAGGCGCATCGCCGCGGCGAACATCAACAGGTACATGATCAGGTAGACCTGGGTGGTGATCACCGAGAAGATCCAGTAGGCGCTGGACACGCTCGGGATCAGGGCGTACATCAGCGCGATGATCGTCGTGACGACGCCCTGCACGACCAGGATGTTCTGCTGGACGCCGTTCTTGTTGAGCCGTTGCAGGAACGGCGGCAGGTAGCCCTCCTGGCGGGAGATCATGAGCAGGCCCTTGGACGGGCCGGCCAGCCAGGTGAGCATGCCGCCGAGCGAGGCGGACACCAGCCCGACCGCCACCAGCGGGGTCAGCCAGCCGATGTGGAAGTGCTGGAAGAAGGCGTCGAAGGCCTGCATGACGCCGGCCGTGAGGCTCAGCTGCGCGGAGGGCACCACCCAGCTGATCGCGACCGCCGGGAGGATGAAGATCAGCAGCACCAGGCCCATCGCGAGGAACATCGCCCTGGGGAACTCCTTCGCCGGGTTCTTCAGCGAGGAGACGTGCACCGCGTTCATCTCCATGCCGGAGTAGCTCAGGAAGTTGTTGACGATCAGCACCAGGCTGGCGATGCCGGTCCACTGCGGGAAGATGGCGCCGGCGTTCATCGGCGCCGCCGACGGGTTGCCCTGGCCCAGGAAGACGATGCCCAGCAGGACGAGCAGCGTGCCGGGGATCAGCGTGCCGATGATCAGCCCGAACGAGGCCATGCCGCCGACCCCGCTGGTGCCGCGCGCGGACACCCAGACACCGGCCCAGTAGAGGACCATGATCACAATGGCCGTGTAGGGGCCGTTGTTGGCCAGGCTGGGGTTGATGACGTAGGCGATCGTGCTGGCCACGTAGCCGAGCAGGGTCGGGTAGTAGAAGATCGTCATCGCGAACTGGCACCACACGGCCAGGAAGCCCATCCGCTTGGACAGGCCCTGCGCGACCCAGTTGTAGACGCCGCCGTCCCACCCGGAGGCGAGCTCGGCCGAGACCAGCGCCGTGGGCAGCAGGAACACGATCGCCGGGACCACGTAGAGGAAGACGCAGGCCAGGCCGTAGACGGCCATGGTCGGCGCGGAGCGCAGGCTGGCCACCGAGCTGGTGGTCATGAAGGCGAGCGTCAGCCAGGTCAGGCGGGGTTTGGCGACGGCGGCGACCCGGGCGGCCTTCGAGGCGGCCGCGCGTTTCCCACCGCCCTCGTACGGCACGTCCATCGAGGTCATCGGTACTCCTGCTGATCCGGATCACCAGAGACGCGGTTGCGTCCGATGGTGCAATCGTCGAGTCCCGTGGCTCGGGCGGCGCGCCCGAATAGCCCATTCGGGCAGCGGCGCGAGGTCACGCCCGGTTCGGCGCCCGGATCGGCGCGCGGAGACCGGCGCGCCGGGATCGGCGCACGGAATCAGAGTCTTGATTCAATCACCGCTGAAGATCGCCGCGCGGGGGTGCGCAAGCATAGGAACATTCTGTTATCATCACGCTAATTTGGCATACGGGTACGCCGTGCCGGAGTCGGGAGCTCGGCCCGATTCCCGGCGCCGGGGCCGGGGCTCGGCCCGGCTTCCACCGCCGGCGGGGGCCCACGGGGAGCAGCCGAACGGGGGAGTGATTTGTCATGGCGATGAACCTGCCGCACTGGCTCGTGGAGGTCGTCGACTTCCTGGGGTTCAACTGGCCGGAGATCGACGAGGACCAGATGCGGGACGCGGCCAAGCACCTGCGGGACTGGGCCGACCACACCGAGGAGCTCAACCGGGGTACGCACCAGCGGATCACGGTCGACGTCGCCGCCGTCTACCAGAGCCAGTCGTACCTGACGCTGGCGCAGGCCTGGGGCGAGGGCTCCAAGAAGCACATGGACGAGCTGGTCGAGATCGCGCGCGGCGTCGCGACCGCGATCGACCTGCTGGCCGACGGCGTCGTGGCGATGAAGGCCAAGGTGCTGGTCCAGCTGGGCCTGGCCTCCGCGGAGTTCATCGCCGACCAGGCGGCGTCGGTGGCCACCCTCGGGCTGGCCGAGACCGCGCTGCCGCTGCTCTACGAGGCCCAGAACCGGCTGCTGAACGCCATCATGCAGGAATTCGAGAACGAGATCGTCGACTACATCATCGACCACACCATCGGGCCGCTGCTGGAGCGCCTGGGCGACAAGCTGGAGCGGCTGGCCTTCCAGGAGGTCACCGGCGCGGTCCTCGGGTCCGGGCCGGGCACCCTGAAGCTGGACACCGACGAGATGCGGCGGCACGCCGGGATGATCCAGGACGACGCGATGAACCACCAGCTGCACGGCCGGAACCTGGTCAACGGGCTGGGCTCGCTGAACTACGCGACAGGGGGCTGAGCGGTTCATGGCGAACCCGGAGAAGAAGATCATCTCGAAGCTGACCAGCCTGACCGGCCACTTCCACGGGGTCGGCGAGCACACCGGCGGCTCGGTGAACAAGCTCGGCACCCATCTGCACGGCGCCGCCGAGCGCTTCGACGACGAGGAGCGCAAGCTCGCGCACCTGGCCGAGGGCGAGGTCGGCAAGACCGCCCGCAAGGCCGAGACCGAGGGCGCGCAGACCGCCGAGCACCTGGCCGCCGACGCCGCCGCGGCGCGCAGCGTCCGGCCGCCGAAGGCGCCCAAGCTGAAGCCGGGCACCGACGAGCACCGCGCGGACCGCTGGGCCAAGTACCAGAAGCGGACCAGCACGCCGGAGTTCGAGAAGAAGGTGGCCGAGGGCGGGCGCCCGGCGCTGAGCAAGGAAGCCTGGGACAACAACTACGACGCCAACTGGAACAAGGCGAAGAAGGCCCAGGCCCAGGTCGAGAACTTCGCCGACCGCGCCGGCCACAAGAAGGAGGACGGCTGGCTGTTCGGGAACAACCAGGAGGAGCACTCCATCACGTTCCCCGACGGCTCGGTCCGCCGCATCGACATCGCCCACCCCGACCGGCAGATCGGCATCGAGTACAAGGGCGGCCGGATCAACAACAGCGAGGACATCCGCAAGGAGGTCGAGCTCGACGGCCGGCTGGCGGCCCAGGGCTGGGACATCCGCTGGGTCGGGCAGACCCCGGAACCCCCCGCCTGGCTCAAACCGGAGCTGGATAAGCACGGTATATCGTGGCACCACGACGACGGCAGCAACCCGTTCCATTACCGGCGGAAGCGATGACTCGGCGGAAGACAGGAGTGAGCCATGGCTACTGCTGAAGCCCGGCAAGAGGTCGAGACCTGGCTCGGTGCCATGTGGTTCGAGCTCGTCAACGAGGTGTGGGACAAGGGCCCCGAGGACTTCGACGACACCTACGAGCGGGACTCGCTGGACGTGCTGGAAGCCTTCCTGCTCCAGGCGATCCCGGACCCGGCGCTGGCCGCCAAGCCCGACTACATCGACCACCTGGACTGGGCCGCGCGCTACTTCGGCGAGACGCTCGTCGAGCGCTTCGAGGGCTGCGCGTGGCAGCCGGGCGAGGGCCGCTACGCGGGCCTGCCGGTGATCGGGGTGCCGGACGGCACCGGGCTCCAGGAGAGCCCGCTGTCCCGCCTCAACATCGCGCTGGAGCGGCGGACCGGGCACGAGCTGACCCGCGCCTACGACGCCGTCGCGGCCGCGGTGCCGGCCCGCACGACCGAGCTGCCTCCGCTGGAGGAGCGCTACGCCGACCTGGGCTGAACCCGGGCCCGACCTTCATTCTTGAGGAGAACGACCATGACCCAGGCCGACGTCGCACGGGACCTGGACGCCTGGCTCCAGGACATGGGCGAGGCCCTGACCGAGGGCCTGCGGCGCGAGCTGCCGGGCTTCGCCGCGAACGCCGACCGCGCCTCGCTGGCGGCGCTGGAGACGATCCTGCTGGAACGGCTGCCGGACAAGTTCTCGGCGGAGGACCGCGACGCGCAGCGCCTCGTCGACATCGCGGCCCGCTACGTCGGCGAGACGCTGATCTGGAACTTCCAGGGCTGCTTCTGGCGGGAGGGCTACGGCACCTTCGAGGGCGTGCCGGTGCTGGCGATCCCGGATGGGATCTTCCAGCCGACCTGCCCCGAGCAACTGATCGACGTGATCGTGCGCCGCCGCGACGGCGAGGTGCTCACCGATCTGTACGACGGCGTCGCCGAGCTGGTGCCGGGCCGCACCACGCCGCTGGACAGCGTCGAGGACCGGTATCAGGACGCGACGATGCCGCCCGCGCCGGACAACGCCGAGGCGCTCGCCATCTGGCTGCGCTCCATGCAGGTCGGGCTGGAGGAGCAGCTCGCCGGCTACCTGCCCGCCGGCTTCGAGCTCACCTACGACCGGGCCTCCCTGGAGCGGCTGGAGGCCGTGATCATGGAGCGGCTGGAAGAGGAGGACTCGGACCTGAAGCGGGTGAACGCCGGGTTCATCGACCGCTGCGCGCGCTACCTGGGCGAGGTCTACGTGCGGGCCGGCGAGGACGCGCGGTGGGACACCGGCGAGGGGATGTACCACTGGTACCCGATGATCGGCTACCACGACGGGCAGACCATGGCCGTGAGCCCGCAGTCGCTGGTCCGGACGGCGGCCGACCGACAGCGCGGGACGCTGCTGACGATGGTGTTCGACAACACGGCGCAGACGGCGCGGGCGCGGACGACGCCGTTGGCGCCGCTGGCGGAGCGGTTCCCGGTCTGAGGGCTGTGAAGGCTGTTAGGGCGAGGGCTGCTGCGGGCTTTGAGGGCTGCGGACTTTGAGGGATGCGAGCTCTGTGAGCTGTGAGCTGCGGGCTCTGAGAGTCCGCGTCACCAGGTCGGGCGGGCGCTGACACCGCCGTCGACGACGAGGTCGTGGCCGGTGATCCAGGCGGCCAGCGGCGAGGCGAGGAAGACGCAGGCGTTGCCGACGTCGTCGGGGCTGCCGAGGCGGTGGAGCGGCGCGGCGGCGTGCCAGCGGGCGACGCCCTCGGGCCAGGCCCGGTCGAGGTCGGCGCGCTGGATCAGGCCCGGGGAGACGGTGTTGACCCGGATCCCGCGCGGACCGTATTCGAGGGCCGCGGAGCGGGCGAACATGATCAGCGCGGCCTTGGACGCGCTGTAGTGCGCGTGGCCCACCACGGGCTGGGTGCCCTCGATCGAAGCGATGTGGACCACCGAGGACCCCGGCTCCATGACCTCGGCCGCCGCCCGGGTGCAGCTGACGGCGCTGGTGAGGTTGGCGTCCATGACCTCGCGCCAGGCCTGCGCGGTCAGGTCGTCGAGCGGGCGGACCGGCTGGATCCCGGCGTTGTTCACCAGCACGTCGAGCCGGCCGCGCCACCCCGTGGCCTCCGCGACGAGCGCCCGGCAGGCGGACTCGTCGGTGAGGTCGGCGCCGAACACGGTCGCCTGGCCGCCGTCGGCGAGGATGCGGCCGGCCAGCGCCTCGGCCGCGTCGGGGTGGCGGCCGTAGTGGAGCGCCACCGAAGCACCGGCCGCGGCGAAGCGGAGGACCACGCCGCCGCCGATGGTGCCGCTGGCGCCGGTGATGAGGGCGACGGTGCCGGTGAGGTCGGGGAGCGACCGCCGGGGAAAGCCGGGGTCGAGCCGGGCCGGGTCGGTGTGGGTCATGAGGTGGCCGCTTCGGAGGTGGTGGGTTCGGGATCGGCGGGTTCGGAGTCGGGACCAGAGTCGGGGTCGGGTTCAGGGTCGGGGTCGGCGAGGACGGGCATCCGCATCGGCGCGCCCGGCCGTGACAGGGCTCTGATCAAATCGGCGCGATCCGGATAATCGCGGGCGAGTTCCTCGGCGTCGCCGCCTTCGTAGTCGGCCGGAACGAAACCGGGCGCCATGGTGGTGCCGAACAGCGACCACGCCCCGCGCGGAGCGACGCGGGCTCCCATCCAGGCGCCGGCGGGCACGACGGTCTGCATCAGGTCCTCGCCGTCGCCTCCGAGCTGTCGCAGCTCACTGCGACCGTCGGGATGCAGCAGCAGCAAGTGCAGCGGATCACCGCGATAGAAGTGCCAGACCTCGTCGATGGGCAGCCGGTGCAGCGCGGAGAAGTCGCCGGGCTCGGCGGTGAGCAGCATGAGGATCGCGGACCCGGCGGGACGGCCGGTCCCGTCGTCCGGCCCGGCCCACGTCCGGCGGAAACGCCCGCCCTCGGCCGGCAGCGGTACCAGGCCGAGGCGCGCGGCGATGGCGTCAGCGTTCTCGCTCATTGATCGATCATCGCTCAGCCACCGCGCCGTCAGCGCGACGGCACACCGTCGGCCCAGGCCGGCCAGTCGCCGAGAATGTGTCCGGCGACGCTCGACCCGACGCGCCAGACGTTCTCCGCGGCCAGGCCCCAGCCGACGGCTTCGGAGAAGGCCGACTCGGACGGCTCGCCGGGCGCGGCGCGATCGAAGTTGGCGGCGGCCCGCAGGACCGCGACCCGCGAGAAGTCGAGGAAGCCGGCCTGGGCGGCCCGGTCCAGCGCGACCAGGGTCGCGTTGTCCTCCATCTGCGTCACGGCGTAGCGGCCCAGTCCTCCGGTGTAGTCCCGCACCCACTGCTCGGCCCGGCGGCCCAACAACTCCCCGGACCAGAACACGCTCTGCGTGAGCGACGACCCGGTCAGCACCTCCGGCGGCTGTCCGCCGGCCCCGGGATAGCGCGCCCGCAGCGCGGCCACGCCGGGATCGTCGGCGAGTCGCACCCGCGCACCGAGCGCGGCCACCGCCTGCCGCAGCCGCTCGTCGAGCTCGAACACCTCACCGGGGACCCGCAGCTCCGCGGGCTTGTGCGGGGCGGCGGCGCCGAGCGCCACGAATCCGTGCGGCCAGCCCTCCGGGATCTCGCGGGCGTCCAGCTCGTGCGCGTAGCCGCCGTGGACCGCGAAGTCCGTGCAGACCACCGACCCGACCGTGCCGACGCCCGGGTGGATCCCGGCGATGCCCGCGACCAGCACGTAGGCCCGCGAGAGATCGAACAGGCCGCTGAACGCCAGCGCCATGACCGACGCGGCGGCGTTGGCCTCCCCCATCCCGGTGGTGAGCAGCCACAGGCCGTCGGACCGGCCGTGGACGGCGGGCGCGTCCGCGCTCAGGCCGGGGACGGCGACCGCGGTGTCGAGCCCGTCGCGGGTGCGCCAGCGGAACGCTTCGCCGTGGGCCTCGGCCGGATCGGTGTCGAACATCGTGATCACGAGGACCCGGACCTGGTGGGGCACTGGTTTCCCGCTTTCGTCGTCGCGCGGCGCGCGGCCATTACCCGGCACGCTACCCAAGCCGGGTCCCCCGCGAAAAATTCGCGCCCGTCCGCGATGAGTCCGGCCCGCGCCCCCGGTATGTACTGACGAGCCCGCTGGCACACGGCGGACCGGGCACTAGGGAGAATCCAATGTCAGAGAACCGCGCGGCCGACGAGGCCGCGATCCAGGCCGTCCTCGTCGACTCCTACAAGGCGTGGGAGGCCGGGGACGCCGACGGCATGGTCGCCGACTACACCGCGGACGCGACCGCGATCATGACCGGATCGCTGCGGGGCAGCCGGACCGTCATCCGGGACAGCATGGCCGCCGCGTTCGCCGGCCCGCTGAAGGGCACCTCGACCTACAACAAGCAGCTGAGCATCCGGTTCCTGGGCCAGGACGCGGCGATCGTGGTCACCGAGTCCGGGATCCTGTTCCCGGGGCAGGACGAGGTGCCGGACGCGGGCAAGGTCAACGCCACCTGGGTGTTCGAGCGGCAGGACGGCGAGTGGCTGGTCGCCGCCTACCACAACAGCCCGGTACTGGCCCTGGCCCAGTAGGCGACGGCCGGTGAGCGCCACAGCGCCGGCTCAGGGCCGAGCCGCGGCCCCGGATCCCGCTTCGGCGGGGCCCGGGGTCCCGGGGGTCTCGGGGGTCCCGGGCGCGCCGGGGAACACGGCGGACCGCACGATCACCGCCATCATCTGGCTGAACTCCGTCCAGACCTCCATGTTGGCGGTCTGCATCGTCATGATCGCCATGTAGGGGCCGGTGGGGAACGGGATGTAGACCTGGATCTGGCCCTGGACCAGCTCGGCCCCTTCCGCACCGCCGGAGAGCTCCGGGTCCAGCGGGTACTTCGTGACCGTGATGCGGGACACCGCGGGCCCGCAGGGCAGGTTGAGCCACCGGGAGTCGTTGAACTCGTCGCGGACCAGGACTTCGCGCAGGCCCAGGACCGCGACCTCGGGGTCCATGTGGTCGGACTCGGTGGCGGCCAGGGTCAGCGTGCAGGTGGCGACGCCGCCTTGTTCGTTGTCGAACACGCCCAGGCCGGCCCAGCCGACACCGGCACCGGCCGTGATCTCGCCCATCGCGGCGATGGCCGGAGCGGTGGTGCGCCACAGTTCCTCGTCGCCGTTCTTGTACAGCTCGCGGACGAACTGGTCGGCGGCGGCCTGGCGCTCGGCCGGGTCCTCCTGCATCGGGTAGGCCAGGAAGTTCGCCGGCACTTCGAACCGCATCTCGGGGACGCCGCTCGCGTTCCGCTGGAAGGCCCGGGCGATCTGGGTCGCGTCGAGCTGGTCGAGGGCGGCCGGCGGGGCCGCCGGGGCCTGGTCGGTGTCGATGGTCATGGCGTTCCCCGCTGGTCGATGGTTCAGTGCCCGACGTTCCTTGAGCTGTGCAGGTGGTGCTGTGCAGGTCGTGGTGCTGTGCAAAGTTGGCGCTGTGCAGGTGGTGCTGTTCAGGTGGCGCCGTTCAGGCCACGACCGGCTTGCCGTCGGCGTCGACGGTGATCGGTCCGACCTTCAGGAAGTGCTCGGCGTCCCGGTGCACGATGATCTCGATCGACAGCGTGCCGGCCGGCGCGCCGGGCACCGGGGTGCCCACGGTCTCGATCGTCCCCGGCATCCGCTCGGTGAACTTCACCGCCCACGCCTGCTGGGCCTCGGTGAGCCGCACCGGTTCGGTGTTGCCGGCCAGGACCCAGACCGCCTTCGCCGCGCTGCCCTTGCTCCCGAGGTCGAGCCGGATCCAGGACCCGTCGGCGAAGTCGATGGTGACGTCGGCCCCGTGGGAGGAGAAGGCGTGCTGCCGGGCGGTGGCCACCTGCTCCAGCGGGAGCTGCCACAGCACCTCGGCCGGCGCGGTCACCGAGGCGCTGCCCAGCACCAGCAGCCGCCGGTCGGTGAGCTGGAGGTCGGTGCGGTACCGCTCGGGACGGCGGTCCGGGTCCAGCTGCCACGGTGTCCGGCGCGCCGTGGTGCCGTCCGGCGCCCAGAGCACCGGGAAGTCCTCGACCTCGCGCTCCGGATCGGTCGGGGTGCTGCCGTCCGGCTCCTTGAAGTTGACGAGCGAGCCGCCGGAGCTGCTGAACAGCTCCAGCGTCCCGGCCACGACGACCGCCGTCGCCTTGCCCAGGAAGCCCAGCGTCTTGCCGGTCTTGACGGCCTTGTCGCCGCGCTGCTCGTGGACCGGCGCCGGCGGCCAGCCGAAGATCTCCGAGCCGATGTCCCGGCCCTGCTCGTCGCGGAACCAGCGCTTGCCCGCGACCTTCGGGGCGCGGCCGGACGCGAAGGACGCGGAGCCGCGGAACAGCGGCGTCTCGCCGGGGTCGGGATACCAGTCCATCAAGGCTCCAAGGGCTTTGTGCCGTCGTGCTTCGCTTCGGTCGCGCAGGTTTCGGCGCGGCTACTCGAACAACGCGTGGAACGGGTTGCCGACCTGCATCTCCATGTCGTTGTGGATGCCCTTGGGCAGGAAGTAGATCTTCGGCGCGATCTTGATCCCGGCGTCGATGGTCCGGCCCAGCGCGCTCATCGGCTCGATGGCGACCTTCGGGATCAGGTTCAGGCCCTTGGTGCCGACCAGCTGGCCGCTGCGGTAGGTGGTCTCGATGACGCTCTGCGCGCGGCTGATGAAGCTGCCGTCGTGGGAGATGACGCCGACCGTCTTGTCGCCCCACACCGCCACCTGCTTGCCGAAGACGCCGAAGGTCTTCCAGGCGGTCTGGCCCTCCTTGGCCAGGCCCACGATGTCGTGCGCGGCCTCGGCCCCGCCCTCGAAGGCCTTGCCCAGCGTGCCGCTGAGTTTGGCGGCCCGGGCCACCGCGGTGGCCTCGTCGGCGACCTTCGCGGTCTTGCCGAGCATGCCGACGCCGGGCAGCACGCCGAGCGCGTCCACGCCGATGCTCATCCAGCTGACGTCGGCCCCGGCCGCCTTGGCCACCAGGTGCGTCAGCAGCGCCGCGGCGCTGGTGGCGATCGCCGCCACCGCGAAGATCGCGCCCAGCGGCTCGAACGGCGCGGTGATGATGGCCAGGATGCCCAGGATCCCGGACAGGTCGCTGAGCAGGTCGCCGATGAACTTGATGGCGTCGGCGTGCTCCTCCACCCAGTGCCAGGCGCCCTTGAAGGCGTCGCCGATGCCGTCGACGATCGAGTCGAACAGGCCGGGCTTGTCCGGGGCCAGCTGCCCGGCGTGGTGCAGCTGGTCGGCGATCGTCCGCGCGGCGGCGAGGTAGCGGTCGTGCAGGTCGTGCGCGCGACGCAGCACGTCGCCCATCGCGTCCTGCGCGTCGCTGAGCGCCTTCTGGTTCTTGACGTCCTGCGCGGCCTCCGGGCTGCCGGCCGGCGCCGGCGTCGGGTGCGGGGTGCCGCTCGGGCCGTAGGCGGTGGTCTTCGCCGAGGCGACCGCGCTTTTCTTGCCCTCGGCCTCGTGCTCCAGCCGGTCGGCCTCGGCCTGGAAGCCGTCGAGCTGGTCGGCCCACCGGTAGAGCAGGCTGCTGGCCTGGGTGAAGGAGTCGTGGCACTTCTGGACCGCGGGCTTCAGGTCGCTGTTCAGATGGTCCATGAACGCGATCGCGGTCTGGCCCTGCCAGCTGCCGCGGTCGGCGCCGTCGATGCTGGACAGGATGGTGCCGAGCTCGGTCCCCATCCCGCCCAGGGCCCGGCCCAGGTCGCGGGTGCCGCCGACGTCGCCGGGGGCGGGGTCGAAGCCGAGCGCGGGCAGGCTGCGGGTGGTCGTCATCGCGGTTCCCCCTACGCCTGCTCTAGCTGGTTCTTGAGCTTGATGTCGACGTCGTCGAAGTGCTTGCCGATCTGGTCCAGCATCGAGACGCAGTCGTCGGCGTGCTTGCCGATCTGGCCGATGCCGTAGTGCCATTCGTCGGCGAAGTCGTGGACCCGGTGCACCAGCGGGTCCGCGCCGACGCCGGTGGCGTCGGCGGCCCGCAGGCGGCGGCAGGCGCCGTCCAGGTCCGAGCTGATCCTGGTCATGGTCGAACGCAGATCGTTCAGCACCTGCGCACTTATGTGCAGATCACTCACTGTCTCAGGGCCCTCCCGTGAATGCGCCGAGCCGCGCATCCCTGACATGATCCCTTGGCGGCGAGCGTAAGCCTCGCCGGGGCAGGGCGGCAGTCTACCCACAATGAACAAACTCCGAGTAGGCCGACACCTTCTCAGGGCCCCGCCGGGACCGGTCCCCGTCGATCTCCGCACAGGTGGCGCGGGGTTGTCAGGAAAAGAAATCGATATTCCGCGCGCACCACTGGGCGAAGCCGAGCGGGCGCCGGCCCAGGAGCCGCTCGACGTCGTCGGTGCGGAAGCCGACGGTGTCGGCGCGCATCATGGTGAACCCTTCGAGGATGGCCGCGGCGAGCGCCGGCGGGGCGCCCTGCGGATAGCGCGCCTGCACGGCTTCCTCCGGCGTGGCTGCGGTCCGCACCTCGATCGGCCGACCGAGCGCGGCGGCCAGGGTGCTGACGTGGTCGGCAACGGTGCCGGTCTCGTCGCCCGTGGGGGCGTAGGCACGGCCCTGATGCCCGTCCTGGAGCAGGGTGACGGCGGCGACGGCGGCGATGTCGGCGGGGTCGATCATCGAGAATCGGCCGGGGCCAGTCGGGTCGAGGACGTAGCCGCCCGCGCGGATGGTCCCGGCCCACTCCAGAGCATTGGTCGCGAAGCCGCCGGGGCGCAGGAAGGTCGTCGGGATCCCGGAGTCGAGCAGGAGCTGCTCCCGGGCGTGATGCCAGTGGCCCATGGCCGGCATCGGGTCGGGGATCACGTTCATCGACGAGAGCAGCACGATGTGGCGGACACCGGCGGCGCGGGCGGCGGCCACGGCGTTCGCCGCCTGATCGACGCCGATGCCCTGGGTGAGCAGGAAGACGCGGTCGACGCCGCGGAAGACGGGCTCCAGGGTTTCGGGCACGGTGAGGTCGCCCACCGCCCGCTCGGCGCGCACCGGCAACTCGGCGGCCCGGTCGCGATCGCGGACCAGGACACGGACGTCCGCTCCTTCTTGATCCAGGACACGGACCAGGGCGCGGCCGACATTCCCGGTGGCACCGGTGATGAGGATCATGACTTCTCCCAGAATTCGATTGCCGTCTAACGACCTCGCCGAACGTTAGCCGGTGAATGATTAGCCGTCAATCGATCTCGCGATAGGCTGCGCGGGATCCCCCTCCACGGAAGGCGGCCCGATGCCCGAGTTCCTCGACCTGCACGGCCGCACCAACAAAGCGGTCCGCGCAATCGCCGACGCCCGCCTCCGCCGCCACGGCCTCCACCTGGGCCAGGACCACCTGCTGGCGCTGCTGTGGGAACAGGACGGCCGAACGCCCGGCGAGCTCGCCGCCGCACTGGACGTGACAACACCGACGATCGTCAAGGGCGCGACCCGCATGGCGGCCGCCGGACTGCTCACCCGGCGCCGGGACCAGCAGGACAACCGACTGGTCCGACTCTGGCTGACCGACGCCGGCCGGGCGCTGCGCAAACCGGTCGAGGAGGACCGGCGACGACTGGAGGCCGAGCTGACCGCAGGGCTTGGCGATGGGGAGCGGGAGCAGCTGCTGCGGTTGCTGGCGAAGGTGCACCAGGCGGCGGCGGAGTTGCTGGCTGGGGGGTGAGGGACGTTTTGCCGAGGTTGGGCGAGGTGCCTGAGGTGGCGGCGGAGTTGGCCGCTGAGAGGGAGGCGAGGCTGGTTTTGCGAGGCCGGGCAAGGCGTCTGAAGCGGCGGCGGAGTTGAGCTGGCTGGGGGCTTGAGACCGGGCAGCTCGCTGACCCCCGCCGCCTTTCGCAGAGTTCTGCAATCAGGCCTTTACCGCCGCGATCGCGCGCAGGATCGTGTCGGCGACGGCGTCCGGCTGGGTGACCGGCAGGGCGTGGCCGGCGGCGGGGATCTCGGTGCGTTGGTGGCCGGCGGCGCGGTCGGCCATGAAGCGCAGGGCTTCGGCGGGGATGTTGCGGTCGGCGGCGCCCCAGATGAACCAGGTGGGGAGTTCTCGCCAGGACGGGGCGTCGCCGGTCGGGCCGGCGGTCAGGGCGGCTTCGGTGACCGGGCGCTGGGTCGCGGCCATCAGTGCGGCGGTGGTCGCGTCGGCGTCGGCGGCGAACTGCTGGTGGAACTTCGCCGGGTCGATGGACAGTTCGGTGCCGCCGGCGGTCAGTGTGCGGGGCACCACCGCGTCGCCGAGGGTGCTGCCGGGGAAGCGGTTCGACAGCTCCAGGGCGCTCTCGCCGATCTCCGGTGCGAAGGCCGAGACGTAGACGAGGCCGCGCACAGCGGGGTTTCCGGCCGCCGCCTCGGTGATCACGTGGCCGCCGTAGGAGTGCCCGACCAGCACGACCGGCCGCTCCAGGGAGGCGACGACGTCGCGGACGTACTGGCCGTCGGACTGGACGCCGCGCAGCGGGTTGGCGGCGGCGAGAGCGGGCACTCCCGCGGCGGCGAGGCGGGCGATGACGCCGTTCCAGCTGGCGGACTCGGCGAACGCGCCGTGGACCAGGACGGCGATGGGGTCAGTGGTTGTCTGCATGGCTCAACGATCTCGGCGCCGGGGCCCGCACCGCGCCCGCGTTGACCACTGGCCGGTCCGGGCCCGGGACCCTGGCCCGCGTCGCGCACGGGCCAGGGTCCCGGGCCCTCACCTGCGCAGCACCTCCACGTTGTACTGGTCCAGGACCTCCATCACGAGGTCGAAGATCGGCTTCCACCCGCCGCTCGTCTCCACTCGGCGGGCCAGCCCTTGCTCGGCGACCGCGATGTCCGTCCACTGCAACCGCACCGGCTGGCCCGGTTCCCGGTCGAGATTCGCCAGGCAGTCCGCCAACGCCGTCAGGTTGCTCCCGAAGTAGCCACCGGGACCGTTGAACGCCTCGCCGACAGCACAGAAGAAGCTCGCGAGATCGACGACGTGCTCGCCGTGCAGCGTGATCCGGCCTTCGGGCATCGGCCAGGCCCGCCGCTCCCCGGCCTGGTGGAAGTAGTGCAGCTGGGCCGCCTCGACCCACCCGTCACGCTCGCCGGCCGGCAACGCGGCCCATTGCCCGGACGTGTCCGGCAACCGCTCGCGCCACCGGCCCCAGACCTCGCGTGCGGAGACGTGCGGCGCCATGGACGCGTTCGCCCACAACGTCCCGCGCCCCTGCTCGTCGACTTCGAGCGCCGCCCCCCACAAGTCGTACGCGCCAAGACTCACCTCGTCGACATCGAGGACGTCCACCAGGACGTCGCCCAGCTCGAAGGACCCGTCCTCCTCGTCACGGAACGAAAGCAGGGCGGGATCCGGCAACCAGCCGTCGACCTTGATCTCCAGCTGTTCCGGCGGCTCCTCACCGGTCTGCTCCCACCACTGCTCCGCCGTCGACGTGCCGACGAAGAACCCGTCCAGGTCCACCCATCGGGCAAGACGCCGGCCGGTGGCGTCGTCCCGGAGGGCATATCTAGCGCGTGCCATGGTCGGCGGTACCTCTCGTCACGGGCATTTGAACTCGTCGATCTTGTTGTAGTGGTTCGAGGTGTAACCATAATCGCCGTAGCGGTTCGGCCCGATGATCTTGTAGCTCTGGGGCTTTCCGGGGACTTCCCACTCCGGAGAACCGTCGAAGGCCGGCAGGCGCTCCGTCCCGTCGGAATTCAGGACGGCGGGCTGCTTGCCCCACTTCCGGACCTTGGCCAGCGGCTCGCTGCTGCGACCCTCCCAGAGGACCTGCTTGCCAGGGTCGGCCGGATCGTATTTCGGATCCGACGGCGAGTAGGTGTGGACGGTCCCGTTCCCCGCCTTGATCTTCGCGAGCTCGTTGATCGCCCACTCCGGCGGTCCGCTGTTGGCGGCGGCGCCTCCGGACTTGCCCTTGGCCAGACCGAGCGGGTCCGTGTCCGTGTAGGGATTGTCGACATACGCGTAGTGGTTCGGCGCCGGCGCGAGGCCCAGCGGGTCCGGAGTCGTGTACCGGCCGCTCTCCGGGTCGTAGTAGCGATGGAAGTTGTAGTCGAGCCCTGTCTCGCTGTCCCGATACTGGCCGGGGAAGCGGAGCGGGCAGCCGGTCCCGTCCTCCGCGTCGGGCGCGCCACCGATCGCGCCACCGCCGATCGGGCCGCCCCACACGCTCCGTTCGGAGCGCCAGGCCACCCGGCCGTCGGCACCGACCAGCTCGGTCGGCGCGCCGACGAGATCCGTCACGATGGCGTGGAACCGGACGTCGATGGCGTCCTGCGGCGCGTCGAGGACGTGGGTCCGCCGGTCCTGCGCGACCGGGATCCCCGACCCGGGCCGGAAGTCCCAGGTCGTCGTCGTGGCCTGGTCGGCGCCGGTGACGGAATGCCGCTCCTCGGCAACCAGTTCGCCGTCCCAGGCGAACTCGACCTGCTCCAGGACCGCCCCCTGGTCGTCGACCCGCTGCTTGCGGATCCGCCGCCCGAGCGCGTCGTAGTCGTACCGCCACCGATGACCGTCCGGGACCACGGCCTCGACGAGGTGGTCGAAGGCGTCGTACGTGTACGTCCATACCCGGCGCCCACCGGTCAGCAGGCGGCGCACCCGGCGCACCAGCCGGCCCTGGCCGTCGTACTCGTAGCTGGTCCGGCCGGCCTCCCGCAGCCGGCTTCCGGCATAGACGCGACGGCCGGCGCTGTCCGATTCGGGATTCCGGGTATCAGTATGCGAAACGATGTTTCCCAGTGCGTCGTACGCGAGGTCCTCGGACCACGTGGCGCCGCGCAGCGCCGTCACCCGGCCGAGCGCGTCGACCTTGATCGCCTGGTCGCCGAGGATCGGGTCCGCGATGCCCTCGGGAGCGCCGTTGGGCCGGTAGGTCCACGTCCGGTCGACCCGGACCCGCTGGTCGGCGCCGCTGAGGACCCGGCGCGAAGTGAGGCGGCCGAGCCGGTCCCACGTGCTGGCGATCTCCATGTCGGCTCCGACCCGGAGGCTGGTCTCCCGACCCGCCGCGTCGTAGGCGAAGCTCATGCCCCAGCTCGGACCGCTCAAGGTGTCGGGCCGTCCGACGGCGTCATAGGCCCACGTCGAGACGCGTCCGCTCGGCGTGACCCGGCTGGTCCGCTGCCCGATCGCGTTGACGCCGGAGGTGACCGCGCGGCCGTTGATGCTCTCGCTGACCACGCGACCGCGGGGATCGTAGGTGTACGCCAGCTCGTCCGCTCCACGGCGCGCCACAGCCAGCGTTCCGCGCGCGGTGTACTCGAAGGAGACCGCCGTCTCGCCTTCCACGCGCTGCTCGACGACCCGGCCCATGATGTCCCGTACAAAGTCAATGGCCTGATCCGCGCCGTTGGTCCGACCGATCAGGCGGCCGGCGAGGTTGTGGCGGTATTCGAGGCGGCGGCCGTCGAAGTCCTCCTCGCTGCTGAGCCGCCCGGCCGGGTCGTACTGGTAACTCCAGGTGGCACCCGCCGGGTTGCTGACGCCGGTCAGACGCAGCTCGCTGTCGTAGGTGAAGCCGTAACGGGTCCCGTCCGGCTCGATGCGGGCGATCTCTGTCTGGAAGGGTCCGTATTCGAATCGCAGAGTGTTGCCGTTCTCATCGGTCTGCGCGAGCAGGTTGCCCCGAGAATCCCACTGCCAGCTCTGGACCGAACCGTTCGGCAGGGTCCGCGACTGCGGGCGGCCCGCGACGTCCCAGGCGGAAGTCGTGACAGCGCCCAGCGGATCGGTGACGGCTGCCGGGCGGCCGAAGACGTCGTAGTCGACGGTCCAGGCCGCACCGGCGGCATCGACCGTCCGGCTGGGGAGGCCGGCCGCGTTCGGGGTGTATGTCTCGACGTTGCCCAGGGGGTCCGTCCGGTCGGTCAGGAAGCCCTGCGCCGTGTAGGAGAAGGTGGTCGTCGCACCGATCGGGTCGATCGCCGCGGTCATGTTGCCGCGGTCGTCGTACTCGTAGCTCCAGGTCTCGCCGTCGGGGGTGGCGATGCGGATCGGCAGGTGGAGGTCGTTGTACGCGGTGGTGGTGACGGCGCCGTCGGGGCGGGTCGTGCGGACGGTGTCGCCGTTGTCGTCGACCAGGTAGGCCGTGGTGGCACCGACCTCGTCGGTGGAGGACAGCAGTTCGCCTCGGTGGTCCCACACGAGGCGGCTGACGCCGCCGAGCGGGTTCGTGATCGCGGTCACGTGGCCCAGCTCGTCGTAGTCGTAGACCGTGGTCTGCCCGAAGGAGTCCCGGTGGATCGTCTGCCGCTGGACATCGTCGTAGGCGAAGGAGCCGGCCAGGTATCCGGCGGTGCCGGTGGTGCCGGTCACGCGGCCTGACAGGTCGTACTCGTAGGCGTAGCGGTGGCCAAGCTGGTCCGTCCAGGCGCGGATCCGATCGTCCGCGTCGTACTCATAGCGCAGCGTCGGCTCCGCGTCGGACGCTTCGTGGAGGGTGATCAGGCGTCCGTAGTCGTCGTATCCGAAGCCGGCCACGGGGGTTTCGGTATCGGGGCTCGCTCCGAGCAAAGCCAGGGAGCTGATACGAGGACCGTGCGCGGTCGCAACGGTGCCGATGGCGACGCGATAGCCCGAGTGCTCGACCAGGGTCGGGGTTCCGTCCTCGGCACGCAGGATGCTGATGCGGTTGCCGTTGCGGTCGCTGATCGCGGTCAGGTCGCGGATCTCGCCGATCTCGTCGCGGTGGTGGACCGTGGGGAAGTGCAGCGTCCAGCGGGTGTCGGGGTCGCTGATGCGGATCTCGTCCAGGTCTCGGTCCCAGACCAGCGAGAGCAGGCGGCCGCGATCGGGGCGCACCGCTTCCGCCGCGTCCGGTATCGGGAACTGAACCGTCTGCGCGTCGTCGCCGGCGAAGTGGATCCCGGCGGCGTTGACCGCGATCCGCTGATCGAGGGTGCTCGACCAGCCCGGGCCGAACAGGCGGCCTGTGGTGTATCCGGAGGAGTAGGAGCGGCGGAGCTCGACCGGGAGGACGCCGGGAAGGGCGACGTCCGTCTTGGAGGAGAGCATCCAGCCCGAGACGACGTCGATGGGGTCGCGCTCGCAGTAGGAGGTCTTGCCGCCCTCGGCCTTGCGCGCCTGGGCGCCGATGCTTCCCTCGGCGCCTTCCTCGGCTTCGCGGCCGAGCTTGCCCGCCAATTTGCCGCCGAGCGAGCCGATGGCCTTGCCGCCGACGAAGGTGAGGCCGAGCATGCCGGCGCTCATGAGGGCGTCGCCCCAGTGGCCTTGCATGCCGTCGCCGACGATCTGCATCGCGGTGCCGGCCAGGGCTATGAGGTTGTCGGCCTCGGCCAGGCCGGCGGTGATGACGTCGACGCCGGGGATCCAGGAGGTCGCCAGCGCCAGGACGTCCAGGAACGGGGCCAGTTCGTTGGCGATCTCGGCGATCTTCCCGCCCCAGTCGGCCAGCGCCGCGCCGACGTGTTCCCACCAGTGCTTGTTGTGGATGCCGTCGGACTGCGCGTGGTGAAGGGCTTTCGCGCAGTCCTTGGCGGCGGCTATCCGGTCGTCGTGGGCTTGTTTTGCTTGGGTGGCCAGAGCGTCGAGCTTGCCTTTCGCGGCGTCCAGGTTCTTCTGCGCGGTGTCGTGCG
This sequence comes from Catenulispora yoronensis, assembly GCF_039531695.1. Lineage (NCBI taxonomy): Bacteria > Bacillati > Actinomycetota > Actinomycetes > Catenulisporales > Catenulisporaceae > Catenulispora > Catenulispora yoronensis. Next base: position 79,056 of record NZ_BAAAQN010000010.1, on the reverse strand, counting down.
CGGTCTGGGCGTCGGTGACAGCTTGCTGATTCGGGTTCGCGGTCTGGTTCTGCTGCGCGGTCTTCAGGTCGGTCGCGGCGCTGGTGGCCGCCGTCGACGCGCGTTGCAGATCCGCGTGGGCGTCCTGGGCCTGATGTAACGCGGCGTCGGCCTTGTTCTGCGCGGCCAGCAGCTTGGGCGCGTAGGCCGACAGGGCGTCGGACGCTTCGGAATACGACGTGTACAGCTTCTGCAGACGTCCCGGGAGCGGCCCGAAGGTCGTCTTGAACGCGTCCGCGGTCGCGCCGATCCATTGCAGGGCATTGGCATCGCCGCCGAAGGAGCCCAGGCCCCGGTACGCGGATTCCACATCATGGGCGAAGTCCCCGAACTGCTTCGCCAAGGCCTCGACCGACTCCACCACGCCGGGTGTCGGGTCCCCGTCCAGACCCAGAACGTCCCACCCCGATGGACGAACCATCGCATACCCCCTGCTCCCCGTGTTCATCGGACGTTGTCGACAACGTGCGATGTATGACCGCAGCAGTCTACGAATCAGATTGCTGCGTCCGCCACCGCGGGGTTCGGAAACGTCGCTGGTGAGGCCTCTGACATGGGGCGGGCCACCGCCGCTTGCGCTATGAACCAATGTTCATGAACACTGGTTCACAGCGGCGCCCCGTTCCGTTCCACGCTCCGAGGAGGCATCCATGACCGACATCGCAGCGCTCGCGCTCACCAAACGGTTCCGGCACACCACGGCCGTCGACGAACTCTCCTTCACCGCGCCGGCCGGCAAGGTCACCGGGTTCCTGGGCCCGAACGGCTCCGGGAAGACCACCACCCTCCGCACCGCGCTCGGCCTGGTGGCGGCGACGAGCGGCAGAGTCCTGATAGGAGGCCGCGACTACGCGAGCCTGACCCGACCGCGCCGAGTGGTCGGCGCGGTGCTGGAGGCGACCGGCTTCCACCCGGGGCGCAGCGCACGGGCCCACCTCGGCGTGCTGGCCCGAGCCGGCGGCGTACCGCGCGCCCGGGTGGCGGAGGTGCTGGAGGTGGTCGAGCTGAGCAGCGACGCCGACCGGCGGGTACGCGAGTACTCGCTCGGGATGCGCCAACGGCTCGGCCTGGCCTCGGCGCTACTGGGCGACCCGGAGGTGCTGGTGCTGGACGAACCGGTGAACGGCCTCGACCCGGCGGGCGTGGCCTGGCTGCGCAAGCTGCTACGCGCTCAGGCCGCGGAGGGACGGACGGTGCTGGTGTCGAGCCACCTGCTGTCGGAGGTGGCACAGACCGCCGACCACGTGGTCATCGTCGCCGGCGGCCGACTGCGATTCGAGGGACCGATCGACGCGCTGCCGGGAGCCGGGTCGCTGGAGGACAACTTCTTGGCGCTGACTGCGGGTGAGAGTCGCTGAGATCGGGCTGGGGTGGCAGGGCTGGCTGGGCTGGCCGGGCTGGGCTGGGCTGGCAGGGCTTAAGGCTTCGCGAGCACAACCACCGCCGCCATCGCCGCGAACCAGCACACCCTTCCGCCAAGCCACCGGACTACCGAACCACCCGAACGGCATCCGAAGCCGGTCGAACCAGCCCAAGCCCGCCTGCCGGACCGCCAGGCCATCGGACCGCCGAGCTGCCGAGCTGCCGAGCTGCCGAGCTGCCGATCAATCGGACCACGGGTCCACCAGGCCATCGGACCGCCGAGCCACTGAGCTGCCGAGCCACCGAGCCACCGAGCAATCGGACCGCCGGTCCACCACGCCATCGAACCGCTGAGCTGCTGAGCCACCGGGCCTGCGGGCCTGCGCGCCGCCATCCAGAACCAACCAGTCGAACCCGGCTGAATCTTCCTCCCCATCCCCATCCCCATCATCCCCATCATCCCGAGAAACCGGAGCACATCGTGAACCCATCCGTCTTCGGCCCGGCGCTCGCCGCCGAGTGGCTGAAGCTCCGTAGTACCCGCGGGCCGTGGATCGTGCTGGCTGCCGCGCAGCTCATTGTTGTCGGCGGGGTCAGTGGGTTGGTGGTGTCCGATCCCGGGAAGCTGGGGCAGGCCGCCACGCAGACGCAGGCGGTCGCGCATGTCGGGTTGGTCAGTGCCCTGACTTTGGTGTTCGGCATTCTCGCGGTCGCTGGGGAGTATCGGCACAAGACGGTCACCGACACCTATCTGTCCGCTCCGCGGCGCGGGGTGCCGGTCGTCGCGAAGCTGGGGGTCTACTCGCTGGTCGGGGCCCTCACCGGGGTGGTGGCCGGCGGGGTCGCGCTGGGGGCGGTCGCGGTGTGGTGGCCGGCCAAGGGCGTCACGTTCGACTTCGGGTCCGGCGGGGTGTGGACCACGTTGTTGGGCGGGGTGGTGGCGGACACGCTGTTCGCCGCGATCGGGGTCGGGCTCGGGGCGCTCGTTCCGAATCTGCCGGGGGCGATCGCCGTGGCGTTCGGGTGGATGGCGATCGTCGAGGGCATCGTCGGGCAGCTGATCGGGTCGAGCGCCGCGCGCTGGCTGCCGTTCACCGCCGGGCGGGCGGCCGCGCTGGCGGTCGGGGCCGGGAGCAAGGACCTGCTGCCGCGGTGGGGCGGCGGCGCGCTGCTGGCCGGGTACGCGGCGGTGTTCGCCGCCGTGGCCGTGGCCACTACGCTGAAACGCGATGTCACCTAGACCAGCCGCCGTATTGCGCGGTGGCGACCAGGACCTGCGGGCGCACCTGATCGCCACCGCCGCCGCCGTGATCGCCCGGCGCGGCACCGCCGGGCTGTCCGTCCGCGAGATCGCCAAGGAGGCGAAGGTCGCGGACGGCGTGCTCTACAACTACTTCGACGGCAAGGACGACCTGATCGCGCACGGGCTGCGCGCCCACGTCCACGCCGTGCTGCGGGCCGGGGCGCCGGCGCCGGTCCCCGGGTCGGCCACGGTCGAGGCGAACCTCGTCACGCTGTTCACGCAGGCCGTGACGCTGCTCGGCCGGGTGATGCCGGCCTTCGCCGGCACCATCGGGCAGCCGGCCGTGCTCCAGCGGTTCCGGGACCTGATCTCCCAGCACGCCGGGCCGCACATGCTGGGCCTGATGGGCACCGGCGACGCCGGGCTGCCGCAGCTGTTCGCCGCCTATCTGCGCGCCGAGCAGGACCTCGGCCGGGTCGCGGCCGACGCCGACCTGGAGGCCGTGACCACGCTGCTGATCGGCGCCGCGCACGATCTGGTGCTGCCGCAGGTGTTCCTGGGCACGCCGGGCGCGCACGGCCCGGTGCGGGAGCTGCCCGACGGCCATGCCGAGCGCATTGTCAGGGCTCTGTTCCACGGCCTGCACACGGCCGAGGGATAGCGGAGGCTTTTCGCAGTCTATGCACCAGTTTCCCCGTCCCCAGCACTGATTACCGTCGGTGATGGTGCGGACCGTCATAGATAAGCAAAGTTTCGCCGGGTCCCTTGTCAGCGCGTTGACCCTTCATTAGTTTCAACCGCGCCGCCACCGCGGGGCGGCATCGCGTCACCCACTGGATCCATCCGTCCCCGGGCGCCCACCACGCCCCGGGGCGGTCCCCCGTGCCGCGCGGTAACCCCCACCCCCTCGATCAGGAGGCAGTACCTTGCGATCCTTCCTGCGCCCCACCGGGCGCCGCGCCGCGATATCCCTGGCCGGCGCCGTCGTGCTCGGCGTGTCCGGCGCCGCCGTGGCCACCAGCGCGAACGCCGCCGGCGGTGCGGCGGCCGCGGCCACCACCACCGGGCACTCCGGGACCACGACCTGGTCCCGGGCCTGCGACACCCCCGCCCCGGGGCTGGCGGCCTGCCACGCGCTGCGCGTCACCAACGCGCCCGAGCACATCCGGGCGCTGGGCGTCACGCCGAACGCCACGCCCTCCGGCTTCGGCCCGGCCGACCTGCGCTCGGCCTACAACCTGCCGGCCAACGGCGGCGCCGGGCAGACGGTGGCGATCGTCGACGCCTACAACGACCCGAACGCCGAAGCCGACATGAACATCTACCGCGCCCAGTACGGGCTGCCGGCGTGCACCTCGGCCTCCGGCTGCTTCAAGCAGGTCAACCAGAAGGGCGGCAGCAAGCTGCCCAAGGGCAACACCGGCTGGGCCGGCGAGATCTCGCTGGACCTGGACATGGTCTCGGCGATCGCGCCGAACGCCCACATCATCCTGGTCGAGGCCACCACGGCCTCGATGACCAACCTGGGCACCGCGGTCAACACCGCCGTCAGCCTGGGCGCGAAGTTCGTCTCGAACAGCTACGGCGGCGGCGAGTCCAGCGCCGACACCGGCTACGACAGCTCGTACTTCAACCACCCGGGCGTGGCCATCACCGTCTCCTCCGGCGACAGCGGCTACGGCGTGGAGTACCCGGCGGCCTCGAAGTACGTGACCTCGGTCGGCGGCACCGCGCTGAAGAAGGACGGCTCCACCCGAGGCTGGAGCGAGTCGGTCTGGTCCACCAGCGCCAGCGAGGGCGCGGGCTCCGGCTGCTCGGCCTACGACGCCAAGCCGAGCTGGCAGACCGACACCGGCTGCGCGAAGCGCACCGTCGCCGACGTCTCAGCGGTCGCCGACCCGGCCACCGGCGTCGCGGTCTACCAGACCTACGGCGCCTCCGGCTGGGCCGTCTACGGCGGCACCTCCGTGGCCGCCCCCCTGATCGCCGCCGTCTACGCCGACGCCGGCACCCCGGTCGCGAGCATCCCGGCGGCGAACCTGTACAGCCACGCCTCCGCCCTGAACGACGTGACGACGGGCGCCACGGCGAGCTGCACGCCCGCGTATCTGTGCGCTGCGAAGGCCGGGTACGACGGGCCGACGGGGCTGGGGACGCCGAACGGGCTGGCGGCTTTCACGGGGTGAGGCACGCCGATACGTAAAGCACGTCGGAGCCGGACCCTTCGCGGTCCGGCTCCGCCTTTTCGTGCGTCGGTATGCCCTCACTCCCCCGCCGGGAAATCCGCCGCCGCGCTCGTCTCGGCCCACTTGCGCGCCTCCGCCAAGCGGGCCTCGCCCGACTCGATGGCCATGGTCACGGCCTGGGCGCCGAGGAGCAGGCGGCGGGGCGGGTCGGGGCGGGTCACGGTGTCGATGATGACCTGGGAGCCGCGGGACGGGTCGCCGGGTTGGGTGCCGTCGGTGTCGGCGCGGGCGCGGTTCATGATGCCGACGGTTGCTTCGTAGTCCTCGCCGACGGGGTGGAGGGTCATCGACGGGCCCTGCCAGTCGGTGCGGAAGCCGCCGGGCTCGACGATGACGACTTTGAGGCCGAAGGAGGCGACTTCGGTGGCCAGGACTTCGGAGAAGCCCTCGACGGCGTGCTTCGCGGCCTGGTAGGAGCCCATGCCGGGGGTGCCGCCGACGCGGCCGCCGATCGAGCTGAACTGGACGAAGGTGCCCGAGCGTTGGCGGCGCAGGACGGGGAGGGCGGCGCGGGTCACGTTGTAGACGCCGAAGAAGTTGGCTTCGAACTGGGTGCGGAAGTCGGCCTCGGCCATCTCCTCGATGGGGGCGCTGTTGGCGTAGCCGGCGTTGTTCACGACCACGTCGAGGCGGCCGAAGGCGTCGACCGCGGTCTGGACGGCGGCGCGGGCGGCGTCGGCGTCGGTCACGTCCAGGGCGGCGGTGCGGACCTGCTCGCCGTACGCCGCCACCAGGTCCCGCAGCTGCTCCGGCCGGCGGGCGGTGGCCACCAGCCGGTCCCCGTGCGCCAGCACCGCTTCCGCCAGGCTGCGCCCGAAGCCCCGGCTCGCACCGGTGATCAACCATGTCCGGGACATGACAATTCCTTTCGCCGACTGCTGGAGATCCTCCTCCACCACTGTCGCGCGGGCAGGCGGATCGCGCAGCAGTCATATGACCGAGATACGTGGGGCGAGCCGGTTCATACGATGGTTTGGTGGCTCACGAAGCGAAGCAGCAGTTGCTGGGACGGCAGCGGGAGCTCGAGGCCCTGGACGGCCTGTTGCGCGCGGTGTGCGCCGGACGCGGTCGGGCGCTGGTGCTGCGGGGCGAGGCGGGCATCGGCAAGACGGCGTTGTTGAGTCAGTTGGCGGTACGGGCCGGGGCTGAGGTCGGGGCCGGGTCTGGGGCCGGAGCCGAGTCCGGAGCTAGGACCGGGACCTGGACCAGGACCGGGACCGGGACCGCAGCCGGGACCGAGCTGCGGACGCGCGCCAAGCAGCAACCGCAGGTGATCCGCGCAGGCGGCGTCGAATCCGAGGCGCAGTTCGCCTACTCGGCCTTGCAGCGATTGTGCGATCCGCTGGTACCCCACCTCGATCGGCTCCCGGCACCGCAGCAGAACGCGTTGAGCGTGGCGTTCGGGCTGCGGGCAGGCGCGGAGCCCGAGCCGGGCGCGCTCGCGAACGCGCTGGTCGGCTTGCTGACCGCCGCGACGGCCGACGCGCCGCTGCTCTGTTTGATCGACGACGCGCACTGGCTGGACGAGCCCTCGCGGCGGTTGTTGGCGGTCGTAGGGCAACGGCTGGAGCGCTTGCCAGTCGCCGTCGGGCTGGTGTTCGCCGAAGACCACTGCGGCGACGCGCTGCTCGGCCTGCCGTCGCTGGAAGTGAGCGGGCTCGCGGACGAAGACGCCTGGACGCTGCTCGACGCGGTCCTGGCGGCGCCGATCGGACCCCGGGTGCGGAACCGCATCGTCGCGGAGGCCGGCGGGAACCCGTTCGCCCTGCTCGATCTGCCGCGCGAACTGTCGGCGACGGAGCTGGCGTTCGGGTTCGGCGGCCTGGCGACCGGCGGCACCGGCGGCGGCGGCGGAACAGTGTCGCGGATGGAGGAGGAGTTCGCTCGACAGCTGGAGGGGCTGCCGACGGACACTCGCACGCTGCTGGTCCTCATCGCCGTCGAGTCGACGGGGCAACAGCCGTTGCTGCTGGACGCCGCACGAGTCCTCGGCATCGGCGAGGACGCCGCAGCTCCCGCCGAGAAGGCCGGGCTGCTCGAATCCGAGGAGCCGGTGCGCTTCCGGCACGCGCTGATCCGGCGAGCAGTGTGGCGGGGCGCGGACGCGGCGACGATGCGCGCGGTGCACCGGGCGATCGGCGAGGCCATCGACGCCGACGTCTACTCGGAGCGGCATGCCTGGCACCTCGCGCACGCCGCCGCCGGGCCCGACGAGGTGGCAGCGGCGGCACTGGAGAGCGCGGCGTATCGAGCGCTGGCCCGCGGAATCCAGCCCGCCGATCCGAGGCCGGATGAAGCGACGACTGAAGAAACAAGTCCGACCCCGGCTACAGGCCCAGGCCCAACTCCAAAACCCACCCCACCCCCCTGGCGCCCCGGCCGCCCCGCAGCCGCCGTCTTCCTCGAACGCGCCGTCGCCCTCACACCCGACCCCGCGAACCGCACCCGCCGCGCCATAACGGCCGCTCGCGCGCTGCTCGACGCCGGGACTCCCACGCGCGTGCCCGATCTGCTCAACGCTGCCGAGCTCGGGGCGATGGACCCTGCGCAACAGGCCGAGGCGGCGCGCCTGCGGGCCAAGGCGTCCTACCTCCTCAACCCCGGTGCCGGCGCCGTCGAGCCGCTGCTCGCCGCGACCGGCCGGCTGGCGCGGCTGGATCCGGTGGCCGCTCGCGAGACGCATCTCGCGGCGCTCGGTGCGGGGATCTGGGCCGGGCGTCTCGATGGCGGTGAGCTGCGACGGGTCGCCGAGGCCGCCGCCGATCTGCCGCCCGGTGAGGAAGTGGCGGGGATCCTGCTGCGCGCCTTCACCGCTTGGGCTACCGACGGCTTCGACGACGCGGTCCCCCTGCTGCGCCAGGCCGTGCACGCCTTCTCCGACGAGGACGTCCCCGGGCTGCTGTGGTCGGTCATCAACGCCGCCGTGGTGCTGGGCGACGTCGGGATGTGGCTGGACATCACCGAGCGCGCCATCCGGTTCGCGGACGCCAGCGGGCAGTTGTCGGTGCTGCCGACCGCGCTGACGAACCGCGCGGTCGCGCTCGGGCACTCGGGACGGTTCGCCGAGGCGTGGCGGTTCGCCGCCGAGGCCGAGGCGGCCGGGGAGATCACCGGGCAGAACTCGCACATCGTCGCCGCGACCATGCTGGAGGCGTACCGGGGCCGGGAGCAGGCGGCGCTGGCGCTGATCGAGGCGCTGGAGGACGACGGCCGGCAGCGCGACCTGGGCCGCCTGATCGGCGCCGCCGAGTACGCCCGCGCGGTCCTCTACAACGGTCTGGGCAACTACCCGCTGGCGATGGAGGCCGCGCTCCGCGGCATCGCGTTCCAGAACATGTCCGTGCATCATTGGACCCTCACCGAGCTGGTCGAGGCGGCAGCCCGGTCCGGCGCGCCGGACGCGGCCGGGCAGGCGCGCGAGCAGTTGGCGGCGTGGAGCCGGGCCGGAACACCCTGGGCCCTCGGCGCCCACGCGCTCGCCGTCGCCGTCGCCGTCGCCGTCGCCGGAGAGCCCGGGCAGACAGCGGCCCGGACCGAGTCCCGCTACCGCGAAGCGATCGAGCACTTCGGCCGGGCCGGACTCGGCACCTTCGAGGCCCGCGCCCGCCTGCTTCTCGGCGAATGGCTCCGCCGCCAGAACCGCCGCGCACAGGCCCGCACGGAGCTCCGGACGGCGCACGAAGCCTTTACGGCAATGGGCTTGGAGGGCTTCGCCGAACGCGCTCACCGCGAACAGCTGGCCACCGGCGAGACCGTCCGCAAGCGCACTGTCGGCGCCCCGGTTCTGACCCCGCAAGAGAATCAGATCGCCAGGCTGGCGGTGGCCGGTGACTCCAATGCGGAGATCGGGGCGCAGCTGTTTCTCAGCCCTCGTACTGTCGAGTGGCACCTGCGGAAGATCTTCACCAAGCTCGGCATATCCTCACGCCGCGAACTCGACGGCGCGCTCCCCGATGATGATTCGGCCGACCACGGTTCGGCCAACGACGACCCCACCGCCGCAGCCTAAAAGTCCTGATCAAGTCACCCCGACCGACAGCCCGAGACAGCGCCGGTCAGGTCCGCCCCTGTGCCAACGCCGACGGTCGCCTTGTGCGAGCTCCGGCGGTCTGCCCTACGCCAACCCCAGCCATCCGCCCCTAAGCCAGCGCCGTCCGCAACTCCCGCCGCGAGCTGATCCCCAGCTTCACGAACACCTTGCGCAGATGCCATTCCACCGTCCGCGCACTCAGGAACAGCTCCGCCCCGATCTCCGCGTTCGACCGCCCGTCCCGGGCCCGCCGCGCGATCTGCCGCTCCTGCCCGGTCAGCTCGACGGCCCGCTCGGCGGCCGGCTGGGCCACCGCCACCCCGCACGCGGCGAGCTCCAACCGCGTCCGCTCGGCGAAGGCCTCGGCCCCGATCTCCAGGAACAGGTCGTGCGCCTTGCTGAGCTGCCCGCGCGCCTCCAGATCGCGGTCCTCGCGCCGCAGCCACTCGCCGTAGACGAGGTGCGCCCGCGCCAGCGCGACCGCGCCGCGGCTGCGGCCGAGCCGCTCGATCGCCTCCCGGTAGAGCCCGTCGGCCGTCGCCCCGCTGCTGATCAGGGCCCGCGATCGCGCCTCGATGCCCAGGCCCCACTCCGTCATGCTGGGCGCCGTGGTCAGCGCCAGCCGCTCGACGGCTTGCAGCGCCTGCGCGCTGTCGCCGCTGCGCGCCGCCGCCTCGGCCAGTTCGGTCAGCGCCCAGGCCGCGAACGCGGTCTCCGGGTTGTTCGCGGTGGCCAGCGCGGCGGCGTTGCGGGCCTCGACGAACCGGCCCAAACCGTTCTGCAGCACCGCGTTCGTGTAGTGGACCAGCGTGAACCCGATGCCCTCGCTCCGCTCGGCCGCCGTGGTCTCCACCGCGCGCAGCAGTTCGGTGGCCCGGGCCTGGTCGCCCTGCCAAGCCGCCACCGACGCCGCGTCGTAGTTGGGGCGCGCGATCCCGGTGGCCTCCGCGACCGCCTCCGATTCCTCCAGCAGCGCCGCGGCGGCCTTGAACTGCCCGGCATGCAGATGCGCGGCGATCCGCTGAGTCAGCGCGACCGGCAGCATGACCAACGCGCCGCTGTCCCGGCTGTGGCGCAGGTTCAGCTCGGCAATCGCCTCCCAGGCCGCGTCGTCCCAGATCTCGTAGCTGCCGTGGCCCGCGATGGCCAGCCAGCGCGGCGCTTCGGCGGCCGGGAGTTCGTCGCGGCGGAAGGCGTCCAGCGCCGCACGGACCAGCGGCGTGCCCTTGGCGTGGCCTTCGGTGTAGAGGACGGCGAACGCGTCCAGCAGCAGATCCTGAGCGCGCGGCGTACGGCTCGGCGCGGGCGCGGACATCGCCGCGGCCGCGACTTCGGTGACGGTGGCGCGGTCGGCGAACCGGCCGGCCGTCAGGGCGAAGGTGATGGCGTCGAGGAACGTCTCGCGGGACAGCGTCGGATCGAGCCGCTCGAACCGCCGCGCCGTCTCCAGCAGGATCACCGGGGCCGCGGCGACGTCTCCGGTGGCGAACGCGAGATGGCCGCGCAGCTGGCCGACGTGGGCCGAGCGCAGTTCGTCGGCCGGCCCGGACGCCACCCTGTCGAGCAGGACCCGGGCCCCGTCGGGGGCGCCGGCGTGGACCTTGTTGCGCGCCGCGCCGAGTTCGCGTTCGGCGCGCAGCTCGGGATCCGCGGTCAGCGTGGCGGCGCGCTCCAGGAAGGCGGCCGCCGCCGCGAGACCGCCTCGCGCCTGAGCGCGTCCGGCCGAGGATTCGAGTTCGGCGGCGACGTGGTCGTCCCGGCCTTCGGTGGCGTGGGCGAGATGCCACGCGCGGCGGTCCGGGTCGGTCTGCGCGCAGGTCGCGTCGGCCAGCGCTTGATGGACCCGGCGCCGGGACTCGGGCGCGGCGGGCCGATAGACGGCCGAGCGGACCAGGGGGTGACGGAACGCTATGCGCACGCCGACGCTCAACAAGTCGGCTTCCTCGGCCGCGCCGCCGGCTTCGGGGCTGAGCCCGAGCGCGGCCGCGGCCCGCCAGATCAGGACCGGATCACCGGCCGAGTCGGCGGCGGCGAGGAGCAACAGTTCCTGGGAATCGGCGGGCAGCTCGGCGATCCGGCGGCGGAAGCTCTCCTCGATCCGTCCGCTCAGCGCGGTCGCTTCGAGCAGGCCGAAACCGCCGGCCAGGCGGTCGGGCGAGGCGAGGGGGAGTTCGAGCAGCGCCAGCGGATTGCCGCGCGCCTCGGCCAGCAGCGCGGCGCGCACGCCGTCGTCGAGCGGCCAGCGGACGACCGAGTTCAGCAGCTGCTGCGCGGCTTCCGGGCCGAGGCCCAGGACCGTCAGCCCGGTCAGGCCGCGCATGCTGGGGACGGGCTCGCGGGTGGCGATCAGCATGAGCACCGACTCGGCGCGCAGGCGCCGGGCGACGAAGGCGACGACCTGGGCCGAGGCGTCGTCGAGCCAGTGCGCGTCGTCGACGACGCAGAGCAGGGGGCGGTCGCGGGCGGCTTCGGCGAGCAGGTTCAGCATGCCGAGGCCGACCAGGAACGGGCCCGGGGGCTCGCCGCCCTTGAGGCCGAAGGTCGTCGCCAGCGCCTCGGCCTGCGGACCGGGGAGGCGGTCGATGCCGTCGAGCAGCGGCAGGCCGAGCTGGCTGAGCGCCGCGTAGGGCAGCTCCATCTCCGATTCCACGCCGGAGACGCGCAGGACCTGCACGTCCGAAGCGGACTGCAGGGCGTGGTCGAGCAGCGCGGACTTGCCGACGCCGGCTTCGCCGAGCAGCACAAGGACGTCGCTGCGCCCCTCGCGCATCGACTTCAGTAACGCATCCAGCCTCGCGCACTCCGCGCGGCGCCCGAACAGCATCTTGATCTCCCGGAACCGGTTCCGTAACCCCGGGGGAAGTCTTACACAGAGCGGGGAACAGCGCCTTTTGACCTCAACGCGGTGGTGGAGGTCGACACCGGCGGCACTGGAGCGGCACTGGGGCGGCACGGGGCCGGCCCGGCCAGTGTTCGCCACGGGTTCGGGGCCTCGCGGTCGCGGGAGACCGTAGCGGCATGGAATGGATGTTCATTGAGGCGTACTGCGCGATGTTCTACGGGTCTTCCCGCTCCACGAAGACGGAGCTGAATCCTGGCGGCGAGTCCGCCCCGACCGAGATCGACTTGTGGCTCACGAGGCAGACATACGAGTTCGCCACGGCCCATGACACCTGCACGAAGTGCGGAGCCGGGTTCCGGCGGAAAGTGAGCCTGGCGGCCGTTTTCGACGTACGCGACGAGTCCGTGGCTCCGTGGCGAATCGGTGTGGACACCAGATGCCGGGGCTGGCGAAGGCATCGGCACTCGGCGTCGGTGACGGAGTCGCGAGGCGGATTGCGCTTCGAGCCGTTGCGGCCTGGTTGATCACAGCACATTCAGTCATCCCCACCCGTCCCCGTCGCGGATGCCGCAGGCCGCAGGCCGACTGCGCGTCACGTGACTGATGTGCCGCCGAGGGCGAGCTGGCCACAGTGAAGTCAGCTCGCCTGGTTCGGCGCGCATCCGCAATCTTCTGAGGAGAGTCATGAAACGACGGCTTATGACAGTCGCGGCCGCCGTGCCGGTCGCGGCCGCCGCCTACCTTCCGGTGAGCGCTTCGGCGGACACCTTTCATACGGTGAACGGCCCGGCTCAGAGCCAGGCGCAGAAGGGCGGGAACAGCGGGAGCAGCCTCAGCTGTACGTCCTTCAAGGTGTCGGCTCCTGATGGCGCGGTTGTGGAGTCGGTGTCCACGGCGCAGGTGGCGGCCGGTCCGTATCTGGTGCCGGGACCGGCGCCGCTAGGCGGGTACACGGTGCCGGACGTTCCGGCACACTGCGAGGTGACGGTCGGACTGACGCACCCCGGCGGCGGCGATCACGCGAAGGTGCAGGTGTGGCTGCCCGACGCGGGATGGAACGGCCGGTTCCTGGCGGTGGGCGGGGCGGCGTATCAGGCCGGGGATCTGGGCGCGGTGGCGACTCAGGTCAAGGCCGGATACGCGGTGGCGACCACGGATGCCGGGGTGAGCAACGGGCTGGACGTCTCGTGGGCGCTGAAGGCCGACGGATCGCTGAACCAGACGCTGCTGGAGAACTTCTCCTCCCGGTCGGTGCATGAGATGTCGGTCGTCGCCAAGCAGGTCATCGCGACCGGGTACCGGCACGCGGCGTCGTACTCGTACTTCAACGGCTGCTCCACCGGCGGCCGACAGGGATACATGGAGGCTCAGCAGTACCCGACGGACTTCGACGGCATCAACGCCGACGCGCCGGGCATCAACTGGGACCAGTTCGAGGTGGCCACGCTGTGGCCGCAGGTGGTGATGAACGAGGCCAAGACCTACCCGACCGCGTGCGAGTTCGACGCGTTCAACGCCGCGGCGATCAAGTCCTGCGACAAGCTCGACGGGCTCGTCGACGGGTTGATCAGCGACCCGGGCAAGTGCGATTTCGACCCGCGCCGGCTGGTCGGCACCACAGTGGTGTGCGACGGCAAGCAGGTCACGATCACCGCCGCCGACGCCGCGGTGGTGCGCAAGATCTGGGACGGTCCGCGCGACACGAACGGGAAGCGGCTCTGGTACGGGCTGCCGGTCGGCGCGACGTTCAACTACCTGGCGGCGTCGCAGCCGGACGGGAACGGCGGCACGGTGGGCTCGCCGTTCTTCGTGCCGTCGGTGTGGGTGTCGACCTTCGTGAAGCAGGATCCGGCGTTCAACACCGCGAACCTGACCTACGCGCAGTACGACCGGATCTTCCAGCAGGCGCGCGCGAAGTTCGACGCCGAGATCGGCACGCGCGACGCCGACCTGAGCGCGTTCCGCAACGCCGGCGGGAAGCTGATCACCTGGCACGGCGACTCCGACCAGCTGATCCCGACGGCGGGGACGATCGACTACCGGCAGCGCGTCGAGGCCCGGATGGGCGGGTCGAAGAAGGTCGACGACTTCTACCGGGTGTTCCTGGCGCCGGGGACCGCGCACTGCGGTCTGGTCGGCGGTTCCACGGTGGACGACCTGTCGGCGCTGACCGCGTGGGTCGAGCAGGGCAAGGCGCCGGCGGTGCTGCACGCGACGCTGACCACGGCCGACCAGAAGAACGTGCAGCGGGACCTGTGCCGGTACCCGATGGTGTCGCACTACACCGGTGGCGACCCGGCCAAGGCCGGCAGCTTCCGGTGCGTGAGCCCGTCGCAGTGGTCGAAGTCCTGAGTCCTGGAGCCTGAGGACCGCGTAGACAGAACCAAAGGACTGGAGCCCTGGCGATTCGCCAGGGCTCCAGTCCTTTGTCCAGCCGTCTCCGTCTACATGGTTCCCGGATTGACGACGACCGAGATGTTGCCGCTCGTGGCCTTCGAATACGGGCAGATCCGGTGGGCCTCCGCGGCGAGTTCCTCAGCGGTCTGCTGATCCACTCCGGCGAAGCGGGGCGTCAGGATCGCGGACAGCGCGAACTCGTCGCCGGTGACGCTGAGCGTCACCTCGACGGTGATCTCGGCGCCGGCGGGGCGGATGTGGCGGCGGGCGGCGGCGGTGCGCAGGGCGCCGAGGAAACAGGCGCCCCACGCTGCCGCGAAGAGTTGTTCGGGGTTGGTGGCGCCGCCGGTGCCGCCGAGCTCCTTCGGGACGGCCACGCGATGTTCGAGCATGCCGTCCATCGCGCGGGCCACGCCCCCGTTGCGGCCTTCGCCCCAGACTTCGACGGTGGCGGTGTAGCGGGCGGCCATGGTGGGGTTCTCTTTCGTCGGGGTGGCGGAGGTTCCGGCTATGGACGCACCAGCTGGTTCCGGCTCTCGACGACCTGGATGGTCTGCTTCAGGGCCTTCTCCAGGACGCCCTTGCCGACGCTGCCCAGCAGCAGGCCGGTGACGCGGCCCTTGACGTTCTTGCCCTCGCGGACCACCACGACGTCGAGCTGGGTCTTGCCGTCCGGCAGCGGCGTGAAGGTGTAGGTGTGGCCGGAGGCGCCGCCCCAGATGTTGGAGTCGACGGTCTTCATCACCACGCGGCGCGGGTCCGACCAGTCGTACTCCAGCCGCTCCCAGATGCCGCCGGAACCCTCGGTGACGTCGGCGTGGGTGGCGTCGGAGGAGTGGACCTTGAGGTAGTCGTCGGAGCTGTTCTTGAACAGCTCCTGCCGGCCCGGGCCGAAGTCGGTCAGGCTCGCCACGAACTGCTCGGGGGTCACCGTCGTCTGCTCGCTGAAGTGGATGGTCGCCATCGGGATCGCTCCTCGTGCTCGGTCTGTCGGTTTCCTTCGTGCTGCTCCAACTGCTCCAAGACTCGCCCCGGGGGCGGGCGCGCCGAGCCGGTGGCCGACCCTGGTCGCGCCCGCCCGGGGCCCCGGGGTGCCGGGCCCGGGACCCGGGGCCCGGGTACCGGCCAGGGTTCGCCCCTGGGGCGACGGGCCCGGGTCCCGGGGGATGGTGATGGTGGCCGGCGAGTGCCGGCCCCCAGCGCGAACGGGCTAAGGAGCTGACGATGGTGGACTTCAAGATCGAGGTCGTGGTCCTGCCGGTCTCGGACGTGGACCGGTCCAAGGACTTCTACAAGCGGATCGGCTTCCGCGAGGACGTCGACTACACGGGCCCCGGCGGGTTCCGCGTCGTCCATCTCACCCCGCCGGGGTCGGCGGCGTCGGTGATCATCGGCAGCGGTGTCACCGACGCCGCCCCGGGCTCGGAGCGCGGCGTGCACCTGGTCGTGGACGACGTCGTCGCGGCCCGGGCCGAGCTGGTCGCGGCCGGCGTGGCGGTGAGCGAGGTGTTCCACGACGCCGGCGGCGTCTTCCACCACGCCGGCACCGCCGAGCGCGTTCCGGGGCCGCATCCGGCGCGGCAGTCGTACGGGTCGTTCGCGTCGTTCGCCGACCCGGACGGCAACACCTTCGTGCTCCAGGAGATCACCGCCCGGCGTCCGGGGCGGATCAGCCACGTCGTCTACCGCTCGGCAGCCGAACTGGAGCAGGCGCTGCGCGAGGCGGCGGTAGCGCACGGCGAGTACGAGCGCGAACTCGGCCACCACGACGAGGACTGGCCCTCCTGGTACGCCGCCCACATGGCCCGCGCGGCTGGGCTGGGCGCTTGAGGGCGGACGCCGGGCTGCACGGCCGGGCCCGCGAGCTGGAAGTCCTGGACCGCCTGCTGCTGGAGCTGCGCGACGGCCGCAGCCGCGCCCTGGTGCTGCGCGGGGAGTCCGGCGTCGGCAAGACCACGTTGCTGGCGCACCTGGCCGAGCGGGCCGGGCGGGCCGGGCGGGTCGTGCGCACCGCGGGAGTGGAGACCGGGTCGGAGATCGCCTACTCGAATCTGCACGAGCTGTGCGCACCGCTGATGCACCGTTTCGGCCGGCTCACGCCGGCCCAGCAGGAGGCCCTGGGCACGGCGCTGGGGATGGGCGACGGGTCCGCGGGCCATCTGCTGGTCGGGCTGGCCGTGCTGGACCTGTTCGCCGAGGCCGCGGTCGAGGAGCCGCTGGTCTGCGTCGTGGACGACGTGCAGTGGCTGGACGGGATGTCGGCGGCGATCCTCGCGTTCGTCGCCCGGCGGCTGGACGCCGAGGCGGTGGCCCTGGTCTTCGCCGTGAACACCACCGCCTCGGCCCTGGCGCCGGCCAACGACCGGCTGCTGGCCGGGCTTCCGGAGCTGCGGGTCGAGGGCCTGGCCGACGAACCGGCGCGGAAGCTGCTGGCCTCGGTGCTGGCCGGGCCGGTGGATCCCGGGGTGCTGGACCGGATCGTCGCCGAGTCCCGCGGCAACCCGCTGGCGCTCCTCGAACTGCACCGTGATCACAGGTAGAAGCAGTCAAAAGCAGTCAGAAGCAGGTAGAAGGAAGAAGCAGGCGGCATGGAGAGCATGAACACGACGTTGGTGGGCCGGGACCGGGAGCGCGCGGAGCTCGCAGCGTTCGTGGCGGCCGCCGCCGGCCACGCCCTGATCCTGCGCGGCGAGACCGGGGTGGGCAAGAGCGCGCTCCTGCACGACACCGCGGCGCGGGCCGAGCGCGACGGGCATCGGGTGGTGCGTGCCGCCGGGGTCGAGGCCGAGGCCGGCCTGGCCTACGCCGGCCTGCACCAGGTCCTCTATCCGCTGCTCGGCGACCTGGCCCAGCTCGACGCCGGCACCCGCGCGGTGTTCGACGCCGTGTTCGGCGGGGCCGGCGCCGAGCCCGGCGGCCCGGCCTCGGTGATGACGCTGGGCATCGCGGTGCTGAACCTGCTGTCCCGGGCCGCCGCGCGGCAGCCGCTGCTGCTCGCGCTGGACGACGCGCAATGGCTGGACGACGCCAGCGCCGACGTCTGCGGCTTCGTCGGCCGCCGGCTGGCGGGCAGCCCGGTGAAGCTGCTGGCGGCGGCGCGCTCCGACGTCCCCTCGCGGTTCGACACCGCGGCGTGGGCGGAGCTGCCGGTCGCCGCGCTGTCCGAGGCGGATGCCGGCGTCCTGCTGGACCGCCGCCACCCGGAACTGCCGCGCGCCGTCCGGCGCGTGGTGCTGGAGCAGGCCCAGGGCAATCCGCTGGCGCTGCTGGAGCTGCCGGCGCAGTTCGCCGGGCGGTCCGGCGAGCTCCTCGACGACCCGTTCGGGCAGCACACCGGACAACCCGGCGTCCCGCTGCCGCGACGGCTCCAGCACCTCTACGGCGCCCGGATCCAGGCCCTGAGCGACCCGGTCCGCGCCGAGCTGCTCAAGGGCGCGCTGGACGGGGCCGGCGCGCGGCCCGACGACGGGGCCGCCCCCGGGGCGCGCTACCGGATGCGGGACGCCGACGAGGCGGTGGCCGCCGGGCTGCTGGACATCGATCCGGCCGACGGCGGGTTCGCGTTCCGGCATCCGCTGGTGCGCTCCACGATCGTGCAGCTGGCCACGCCGAACCAGCGCCGGGCCGCGCACCAGGAGCTGGCCCGGGTGCACCGGGAGCACCTGGAGCGCCGCGCGACGCATCTGGCGGCGGCCGCCGTCGACCCCGACGAGGAGGTCGCCGACGTGCTGGAGGCCGCGGCCGAGTCGGCGACGCGGCGCGGCGGCGCGCTGGCCGCGGTGGCGTGGCTGACCCGGGCCGCCGAGCTCAGCGAGCACCACGCCGACCGGTCCCGGCGGCTGGCCGACGCGGCCTTCATCGCCAGCAACGCCGGCCGCCTGGGCCAGGCGCACCGGCTGGTGCTGGCCGATCTCGCGTCCGGCACCACCGAGTCCCCGGCCGCGGTGCTGGCCGCCGCCTACCAGGCGCTGTATCAGGACGGCGACGTCCGCTCCACGCACCGGCTGGTCGCGGCCGCCGTCGAGAAAGTGCGGGACAGCGGCGCGACCGAGCCCGACGAGGTGGTCGCCCGCTTGGTCGACTTGCTGCTCGGGCTCAGCTCCTTCGCGGGCGAGGAAGGACCCTGGGACCGCGCGCGGGAGCTGCTCGACTCGCTGGGCGGCCTGGTCACCGACGGCTCAAGGCTCTACAGCGATGTCTGGAGCGACGTGGTCCGCCACGGCCTGGGCCGCACCGAGCCGGTGGCCGACGCCGTCGCGAAGCTGCCGGACCTGGAGCCCTGGGACGTCACGCGGCTCGGGATCACGGCGCACCACCTCGACATGCTGAGCCAGTACCGGCCGCATCTCCAGCGGGTCGTGGACCGCGAGCTGGAGACCGGGGCCGTCGCCAGCGGCCTGGTGATGCTGCACCTGATCATGCTCGACCAGATGGCGGCCGGCGAGTGGGCCGACGCCGAGCAGACCGGGGAGCGGGTCCTGGGCCTCGCGGTCGAGCACGGGCTGGAGCTGTTCGCCGCCCAAAGCCGCGCCTACCTGGCGCAGGTCGCGGCGCTGCGCGGGCAGCTCGCCCGGGCCCGGGACCTCCAGGCCGAGACCGAGGCCTGGGCCCGGCCGCGCGGCCTGGGGCTGCTGACGCAGACCGCTGACGCCGCCGGGGCGAGCGCCGCGTTGAGCGCCGGGGACTACGAGGCGGCGTATCTGTACGCGATCGGGGTCACGGCGCCGGGGACCTTCCAGCCGTACGCGCATCAGGCGCCGCGGATGCTGCTGGACCTGGTGGAGGCGGCGCTGCACACCGGGCGCGCGGAGGAGGCGCGGCGGCACGCGCAGGCCGCGCTGGACGCCGGGCTGCCCGCGATCTCGCCGCGGCTGGCGGTGGTGACGTACGGGGCGCTGGCGATGACGGCGGAGACGGAGCGCGAGGCGGCGGAGATGTTCGCACTGGTCGAGGCACATCCGGACGCGGCGCGGTTCCCGTTCGAGGTGGCGCGGATCCGGCTGGCGCACGGGACGCGGGTGCGGCACGTGGAGGGCCGGGCGGCGGCGCGGCAGTACCTGCTGCCGGCGGCGGAGGCGTTCGAGCGGCTGGGGGCGGCCGGGTGGACCGAGCGGGCGCAGTCCGAGCTGCGGGCCACCGGCGCGGCGCCGCGGGCGTCGACGCTGCACCTGGCGACGCTGACGTGGCAGGAGCGGCGGATCGCGGACCTGGCGGCGAGCGGGCTGACGAACAAGGAGATCGGGACGCGGATGCATCTGTCGCCGCGGACGGTGAGCTCGCATCTGTATCGGATCTTTCCGAAGCTGAACATCACGACGCGGGCGGCGTTGCGGGACGCGTTGAGTCGGAGCGAGGAGGCGGTGGGGGTCGGGGTGGGGGTCGGGGCGGGGGTGCTGGTGTGAGGGGGTCGGGGCGGGGGTGCTGGTGTGAGGGTGCCGGTGCTGGTGCGAGGGCGGCTTGAGTGTCTCGGCGTCATGTGACTGATGTGGGTCCGGGCCCGCTGGACGACAGTGGATTACGCCAGCAGAGCTCTTGGAAAGGTTCAGACATGATCAACAGGCGTACGTTCACCAAGGCGGTGGGCATGGGTGTGGGGGCCACCGCGGTGTCGGTGGGGGTCGGGGCGGGGACGGCTTCGGCCTCGGCCTCGGCCGTGAGTTCAGCGTCGGCTGCGGAAGCGGGGCGCGGCGGGCCGCACCGGCCGTCGGTGAAGCCGGCGATCCCGCTGATCGCCCCGGGCACCCACACCGCGTTCCCGGCCCTCAAGCAGGTGCGCGCCGGGGTGCTCGACGTCGGCTACGCCGAGCTCGGCCCCAAGCACGGCCCGGTCGTCATCTGCCTGCACGGGTGGCCGTACGACATCCACAGCTTCGTCGACGTCGCGCCGCTGCTGGCGGACGCGGGTTACCGGGTCATCGTGCCCTACCTGCGCGGCCACGGCAGCACCACGTTCCTGTCCGGGTCGACGTTCCGCAACGGCCAGCAGTCGGCGGTCGCGGTCGACATCATCGCCCTGATGGACGCGCTGAAGATCCGGCAGGCGGTGCTCGCCGGCTTCGACTGGGGCTCGCGCACCGCCGACATCGTCGCGGCGCTGTGGCCCGAGCGGGTCAAGGCCCTGGTCTCGGTCTCCGGCTACCTGATCACCAACGTCGAGGCGCAGAAGACACCGCTGCCGCCGAAGGCCGAGCAGGTCTGGTGGTACCAGTACTACTTCGCCACCGACCGCGGCAAGGTGGCGATGCAGACGAAGCAGAACCGGAACGACCTGTGCCGGCTGGTGTGGGACGACGTCTCCCCCACGTGGGCGTTCGACGACGCGACCTACAACCGCACCGCGGCCGCGTTCGACAACCCCGACTACGCCGCCATCGTGATCCACAACTACCGCTGGCGGCTGGGGCTGGCCGACGGCGAGCGCCGCTACGACGCCTTGGAGGCGAAGCTCGCGGCGCGTCCGACGATCGGCGTGCCGACGATCACGATCGACCCGGACCGCGACCCGTTCCTGGCGTCGACGGACGGCACGGCGTACCGCAAGTTCTTCACCGGGAAGTACGAGCACCGGGTACTGACCGGCATCGGCCACAACACGCCGCAGGAAGCGCCGAGCACCTTCGCGCAGGCGGTCGTCGACGCGGACTGGATGTAGGGCTTCACACGCCGATGACCTGGATCGCGGCCCAGAGCGCGGTGGTCGCGACCAGCAGTGTGGCGGGGACGGCGAGCAGGCCGAGCCGCGTGTAGGTGGCGAGGCTGACCTGCTCGCCGTGGGCGCCGAGGACACGGCGCCACAGGAGGGTGGCGAGCGAGCCGATGTAGGTGAGGTTGGGCCCGAGGTTCACGCCGAGCAGGACGGCCAGCAGCAGCGGCGGCCCGGCGACCGCGGCGGCCGGGAGCAGGACCAGCGTGGCGGGGAGGTTGTTGACGACGTTGGCCAGCGCGGCGGCCAGGAACGCGGCGCCGAGCAGGGCCGGCAGCGAGGCACCGTGCGGGAGCAGGTCGCGGACATGGGTGCCGAGGCCGCCGGCGGTGGCGGCCTTGACGACGACGCCGAGGGCGAGCACGAAGGCGCAGAAGAAGGGGGAGGCGGCGCCGCCGAGGACGGCGAGGGTGGTGCGGCGCTGGGCGAGCGCGCGGCCGCCGAGGACGAGGACGCCGGCGAGGGCGGCCCAGGCGGGGTTGAGGCCGGCGAGGGAGGTGACGGCGAAGCCGGCGAGGGTGGCGATGACGACGGTGAGGGTGAAGAGGGGGATGGTGGTGGGGGTGGGTTCGGTTTTGGGGTCGGCGGAGGTTGCGGGCGCGGCGGCGGCTTCGGGGTCGGCGGAGGTTGCGGACGCGGCGGAGGTTGCGGACGCGGCGGCGGCTTCAGGGTCGGCGGCAGTTCCGGTGTCGGTCGCGGTGTTGGAGTCGGAGGAGGTGTTGGTGTCGGGGTCCGGCGCGGCGTTGAGGTCGGCGGCTGGTTGGTTTTTTGTGTTCGGCTCCGGCTCCGGCTCTGCCGCGAGGTCGTCCGCGAAGAACCAGCGGAACAGCAGGTACTCGACGGCGATGGCCAGCAGCCAGGGGGCGGCCATCAGTGCGGCGAAGTGGCCGAAGGTCAGGCCGGAGGCGGCGAAGGCGAGCAGGTTCGTCAGGTTCGACACCGGCAGGAGCAGCGAGGCCGAGTTCGACAGGTGTGCGCAGGCGTAGACGTGCGGCCGGTCGCGCACCCCGGCGCGGACCGTCGTGGCGAGCACCACCGGTGTCAGCAGGACCACGGTCGCGTCCAGGCTCAGCACCGCCGTGGTCAGCGCGGCGACGACGAACACCGCCAGCAGCAGGCGTCGGGCGCGTCGGGGACCGCCGATCTCGGAGCCGTCGCGCGCCGTCGCCGCTGCCCGGGCCATCGCCGCACCGGCCGCCGCGAACAAGCCCTCGTCGGCGCACAGCTGCGCCAGCACCAGCACCGCCGCCAGGAACGCGACGGTCGGGGCCAGCGCGGTGATCTCGGACCAGGCCTGATGCGGCGTCACCGCGCCGATCGCCACCACGATCCCGGCGGCCGGCAGCGCCGCCGCGGCCTCGGGCCAGCCCCGGGGGCGCACCACCGCGAAGATCAGCACCCCGAACAGCAGCGCGATGGAGACTGCCTCGCGGGCGGCGTGTGCGGTCACAGGCATGATCGTATCCAGGCGCGCGGGGGCCGCTTGACCTTCACGTCAATGGCAGGGTCGCACCATCGATCACGCAGGCGTTCGAGCTGGTGATGGAGGGATCGCGATGAGCGTGCGGACAAGTGGACCGACAGGTGAACTGACCGGTGAGCTGACCGGTGAGCCGAGGACTGAGCCGACCGGTGAGCTGACCGGCAAAGTGGCGCTGGTGACCGGCGGAAGCCGCGGAATCGGCGCGGCGGTCGCGGCACGACTGGCCGCGGCGGGAGCGACGGTCGCGCTGACCTACGTGCATTCCGAGAAGCAGGCGCGCGCCGTGGCCGACGAGATCGAGGCGGCGGGCGGCCGGGCATTGGTGATCCAGGCCGACCTGACCCACCCGGAAGCCGCGACCGCCGCGGTCGAACAAACCGTCCGCGACCTGGGCCGCATCGACATCCTGGTCAACAACGCGGGCTTCCTCACCTACGGCCCCCTGACCGAGGTGACGATCGAGGAACTGGACCGCGTCCTGGCCGTCGACGTGCGCTCGATATTCCTCGCGACGCAGGCAGCAGCCCGCCACATGACCGACGGCGGCCGGATCATCAGCATCGGCTCCTGCTTCAACGGCCGCGTCCCGGGCGAGAACTTCGTACTCCAGGCGACCGCGAAATCCGCCCTGGTCGGCCTCACAAAGGGCCTGGCCCGCGAACTCGGCCCCCGAGGCATCACCGCCACCATCGTCGACCCCGGCCCGATCGACACCGACATGAACCCCGCCGACGGCGACAGCGCCGACTTCCAACGCGGCCTGACCGCCCTCGGCCGCTACGGCGAAGCAACCGACATCGCGGAAGCAGTCGCCTACCTGGCGGGACCCGGCGGGCGCTACATCACGGGGACGGCGATCGCGGTGGATGGTGGCTACACGGTTTGAGGAAGGGTGACCGCTGGCCGGTCGGCCGGTTGGCAATTTGCAAACCAGCCGACCCGGCCCGGCGGTCAGCACATAGTTGGTCGGCCCGGCGCCAGGCGGCCGGTCGGCATTTGCGGGCAAGCCGACCGTTCAGGAGATCGGCGCCAGGCAGGTGGCCGGTCGGCTGGTCGGCTTATTCAGGCCAGCCGACCAGCCGACCGCCCGGCGGTCAGCAGTTGGTGGAACTCTTCGCGCCGCCGCCCCCCTACTCCAACTCCACCGTCTCCACCCAGCTCGGCGGCCGTAGATCGATCAGCCTCCCCTCGCTGTCCCACCGGTACTTTTGCCGGCGCGTGGAGCCGAACAGGCCGGCGATCACTCGGCAGCCCGGTTCGGTTTCGGGCCATGGGGTGTCGCCGTCGGTCAGCACCACTACGACGTCCGGGCGTGGTGCGCGGCTCGCTGCGCGGCGGATGCCCAGGCGGAGGTCGGTGCCGCCGCCGCCCACCAGGGCGATGTCCTCGGTCTGGCAGACGCGTTGGGCTGTGTGGACTGCCGCGTCGCAGCTGTATACCGACACGTTCATGCCGGATACGCCGGTGGCGCGGGTGATGGCCGCTACCTCCGTCAGGGCGCTGCCGAGGTCTTCGTCGGAGACTGAGCCGCTGGTGTCGATGACCACCGCGACGTGCGGTAGCCGGCGGAGGAGGCTCGGCAGGATCAGGCCGCTGCCCAGGCTTTGGCCGCGGCGGCTGGGTCTGCGGTAGGTGTAGTCGCCCGCGCCGCCGGCGGTGCCGAGGCTGGTGCGGAAGGCGGCGCCGAGCAGGGTGCGCCAGTCCTGCGGGGCCTTGCCGTGGCGTTCGGCCCAGCGTTTCCAGCCGTTGGGTGCGGTGCCGCGGCCGGCGTTGAGGGCGTCGCGGACGCTGATGCGGATCGCCTCGGCCTCGTGCTTGCCCAGGGGGTGGGCGCCCTCGCCGTCGGCTTCCCAGGGTGCTGACGCGTCGTGGGCGCCGGAGCCGCAGTCGAGGCGGTACTCGTGGTCGGCGACGATGCTCGGTGTCACGTCGCGGAGGTACTCCTCGAACAGGTCGCGCTGGGGGATCCGGAGGGTCTGCGGGGTCAGGGCGCCGGCCGGCAGGCGGGGTCGGGTGCCGGGTCCGGGGGTGGTGGCCGTCAGGTCTTTGAGCAGGTCGTCGTTGATCTCCAGGTCCATGGCGATGTTCAGCCGGATCCGCTCCCGCGCGGGCTGCTCCGGGTCGAGCGCCGCCGTCCCCGGACGGCCCGCGGCCTGGTGCCGGACGCTGGCCTCCCGCAGCCGGTCGGCCCGGCCGTGGTGGTCCCGGACCAGGTGAGAGACCTCGTGCAGCCAGACGGCGGCCAGTTCGCGGATCAGCCGTTCGCTGACGAAGCCCGGGTTGACGTAGCAGCGCCAGTAGCGGTCGACGGCCATCGTGCGGACCGCGTACGTGGGCACGATCGCCATGGCGTGCAGCGCCACGGCGAGGTAGGGGCACGCTGTCACGGCCAGGTGGCGGGCGGCGAGCAGCTTCGGGGTGTCGAGGACGTCGGCCGCCGGTGCCCTGTGCCCCGCCGGGCCGACGGTGCGGTGCGACGGAATGCGCGGCACCGCGATCGTTCCGCCGGAAGCGGTACCCGACGTGGCGCCGGTGATCGGGAAGACCGGTCGCGCCGTGAGACGGCTCCGGCCCGCCATCACCGCCGGAGTCGGGATGGCTTTCATCGGATTACTCATCGGCGAACTCATCGGAGAACTCGTCGGAGAACTCATGGGCGCCCTCATTCGCTCAACGCCAGCATCGCTTCGAGCGCCCCCAAACCGTCCATGTGCTCAGACAGCTCCCACTCCGGCCGCCGCAGCGCGGCGAGCTGGCCGGCCGGAGCGGCGAGGAGGTCGACCGGCACCCGCGCCGCCAAGCGCGCCACCAGATACCACGCCGCCTCCCACCGCTCCCTGGTCGTGTCCCGAGCGACCGCGTCGACGACCGCGGCGAGCGTCGCGTGCACCAGGTCCCCGCGGTCCGGCAGCTCGGCGCCGCCGGGATCGGCCAGCACCGCCTCCGGATCGGGCAGGTCCCGCCGTTCCAGGAACGCCATCAGCTCCAGCCCCGCGCCGTCCCCGACCGCGCCGCGGATCGCGATGGCGACCGCCTCCAGGTCGGCGTCGGCCGCGTACCCGAAAGCGAGCAGCCGCAGCGCCATCTCCCACGTGCGCGGCGACGGCCAGGCCCCGGCCCGCCCGGCGGGCGTGTTCGGCATGCGGTGGGTGTAGTCGGGCCGCACGGTCAGGAACGCGCAGACCCCGGCGCGGGCCCGCGCGACCGACGCGGCCAGCCGCTCCGGCGAGGGATCGAGGCGCGGCAACGGGATGCGCGGCCAGGTCCCGCCGAGGCCCCGGACCACGACGTCGGGATCGTGGACCCACGCCAGGTGCACGAACCGGTTGGCCAGCGGCGCCGCCAACTGCCATCCGTCGGCGGCGCTGCCCGGCGGGTTCGCGGCCGCGACGATGCGGACGCCCTCGGGCAGCGCGAGACTCCCGACATGCCGTTCAAGCACGACGCGGAGTAGCGCGGCCTGCACGGCGGGCGGCGCGGAGGAGATCTCGTCCAGGAACAGCAATCCGTGTCCGGCGCGGTGCAGCCGCACAGCCCAGTCCGGCGGCGCCATCGCCACCCCGCGCGCCGCCGGGTCGGTGCCGATGATCGGCAGCCCGGCGAAGTCGGACGGGTCGTGGACGCTCGCGATCACCGTCTCCAGCGGCAGGTCCAGGCCCCGAGCCAAGTGCACGAGAGTGGAGGACTTCCCGATGCCCGGCTGCCCCCACAGCAGGACCGGCAGGTTGGCGGCCGTCGCCAGGGCCAGGGCCTGGACGGTGGGATCGGTGCCGGGACTGGTCTCGGAGACCCGCGTCAGGGCAATGAGATGGTCGGCGGCGAGCAGCTGATCGCGCTCGGTGGCGGAGGTTGGAGAGTCAACAGTCATCAATGCCATGTCAGGTCCACCTGTGGGTTCGGGACGATACCCCCTTTCGGGAGGGCCGTCGGCTGGGGTTGGTCATGGGCGTGGGCAGACTCCGGTAGCTCGGGGTCTCGCGCTGACGCGTGGCGCCGGCAAGGAGCATGCGGAGCTGAAGGGTGTTCTCGTGCAGCGTCGCGAGCGCCTCGCCGACGGTGCCGCCGGCCGGAAGGTCAAGCTCGTCAAGGGCCGCCTGGGCACCGGCATGCGCAGTGACGACACGCACGACCTCCGCAGCCCGGCCGTGGTGCAGAAGCGACTCGGCGAGGTCGATGACGTGGCGGCCGGAGGACAGGTAGAGCGTGGCCTGCATACAGGGATTCGCCGGGCCGCCCAGCCGGTGCAGAAGCGACTCGCGCGCGGCGTGGGCGGCACCAGCGACATGGTCGATCGGCTGCCACGTGCCGTCGACGTAGGCCACGCGATGCCGGGCGGCGCCGCACTGAATCCACAGGGTGGGGACAGCCGCATCGGAACAGGGCTCTGCGATGAAGGGAACCGCTTGGTACAGCCACCCGGCGGCCTCTGACCCAGCCTCAGCTTCTGCCTCCGGCGAACTCAGAGGCATCAGATCCGTCGCCAACGCCGAAGCCACCAGCGGATGCAGGTCCTGGACACCGAGAAACCCGTGCCGCAGAAGATCGACGTCGACTGAGCGCGCCCAGACAGCATTGGCGATGGTCGGAAGCCCGCGCGCTTCGTGATGGGAGACGGCGTGCGCGTGCGGCGCACCGCCATCATGAGCCAAGCCGGACAAGATCACCGCGCCAGTACCCGATCGAAGCACCGCCGTGTCGGCCTCCGGCAGCGCCGCGCGCACCCGCTCCGCCAGCCCCGACAACCGCACCGGGAGCGCCGCCAGCCAGCGCATCCGGCTCGGGAGCCCCGCGTCATGGCTGAGCGAGAATCCCGCAAGCTGCCAAGCCGCCTCGAATTCGCCCGCGTCCTGAAGCCGGGCGAGCTCCCGCGCCTCGGCCGTTCCGTCCCGCATCGCCGCCAGATCAACAGCCTGCGACGCGTTCCAGAACTCCGGGTTCCGCACCAGGTCGTACCGTTCCGCCTGCCGAGTCCGCACACCGGCGAGCAGCGCCTGCTTCACCGGATCGCCGTCCGCCTTCGGCCATGAACGCAGCAGTGCGCGCCGCCGCGTCCCGGCCTCCAGCACGGTCAGCACGATCCGCTGCCCCGCGTCGAGCGCGATCCGCGGGGTCAGCGCGGCGAGCAACAGCCCACCGCCATCGGCGCCGGCCGCGCCCAGGTCGGCCAACGGCGTCAACACCTCGGCCAGCAGCTCCCCGGCCCCATGGCCCTGCCGCGGCAGATGCCACCGCAGCAAGTCCGGAGCGAGTCCCCGCAACGACCCGAGCAGCCGTTCGGCGGTCTCGGCACCGTACCGGCGCCGGACCGTATCAGGATTCACATACACATCGACGTCGGCCGCCGCGCAGGCGCCGCGCCAGTCACCGATCGCGCGCCGCTCGGCGACCGCCGCGATCATGGTCGGGGGGACACCGTGCCGGCGGGCCGTCAGGGCCGCCCGGGCTCGGGTGTCGGGGAGAATCGCCGTCCGCACCGGCTCCGTTCCCGTCATCGGGTCACGGCGGTGTCGGCGGCCTCCGATCCTTTCATCAGCATACTTCGTCGGTGGTCATCGGGGACGATGGACAAGCCGATGATGCACCCGGGCGGCGGCGGGCGCAAGCGATCAGTGCGGCGGCCCGCGAAAAGGCCGGCCGCCGCACCCCGGGGGATGCGACGGCCGGCCCGTTGTCCTACCGCGTCAGCGCACGGCTCAGTGGCCGAACCCGAACGACCGGATGAAGCTCGCCGTCGGCGAACCGACGCCGGTGGCCAGGTCGTAGCCGCGGGACGCGGGCAGGCCCTCGTCCGCGCCGTACGAGACCAGGCGGAACAGGCCCGCCACCGGGCTGGTCGCCGGGTACTCGAAGATCACCGAGTGGGTCGGCGACGTGGCGATCTGGCGCGGGTTCTGGACCACGTCGTTGGTGAGCCAGGACCGGGCGTAGATCGCCGGGTTGGCGAAGCCGACCGGGATGCCCCACTGGGCCTGCTGCGCGTCGGCCAGGATGCCCGCCCAGGACGGGGCCGAGACCGAGGTGCCGCCGAAGCCGCCCTCGGAGTAGACGCCCGTGGCCGCGTCGGTGGAGCCGACCAGGGTGCTGCTGAAGTACAGGTCGCCGTTCAGCGAGATGTCCGGGACCGTGCGCTTGGGCTGCTTGGTCTTGGTGCCGTCCATCAGGGTGGTGGACAGGCTGCGGGGGACGGTCCACGTCTGGTACCAGGGCTGCGCGATGGTCTCGCTCACGCCGCCGCCGGCGCCGAAGGTGCTGCCCTCCGGGGTCCAGGACGCCGCGCCCGGCGCGGTACGGCCGCTGCGGGTGTCCGCCATCGGCGCCTCGAAGCTGTAGCCGTGCTTGTCCAGGCCCAGCGCGGTGCCGCCGACCGAGGTCACCCAGGCGGAGCTGGTCGGCCACTGGACCTGCGCGCGCGAGGCGGTCGAGTCGCAGTTCAGGCCGGTCTGCGTCGACAGGGTGTCCTGGTTCATGCAGTCGCCGCTGGAGAAGTCGAAGGCGATGCCCTCGACCGCGCCCTGCTTGAAGATCTGGTCGTACGCGGCCATCGAGGCCGGGTCGATGTCGCCGAGGGTCGAGTACATGATCTCGCCCCAGCTGTTCGACACGATGTCGGCCAGGTGGTTGTCGACGATGTTGGCCTCGGCGGCCACCAGGTCGGAGTCGAAGCAGGAGTTCGCCGCGACGGTGATCACCTTGGCGTCCGGCGCGAAGGCGTGCGCCATCTCGACGTCGAGCGACTCCTCACCGAAGTCGCCGAAGCCGCACAGGTCCTTGTTGGTCCACTGCGACGGGTCGCTCACCTCGGAGTACTGCCCCGCGGCGAACGGCTTGTCGCCGTGGTTGACCGCGTACTGGTTGGCGTCGGCCTCCATGGTGGAGGAGCCGTACCAGTTCACGATGGCGATCCGGGCGCCCTTGCCGGTCAGGCCGGTCTTCGAGACCCCGTAGGCGTCCCGCAGCTCGGAGGGCACCATCGAGCACTGCGCCAGCGTGGCCGGGGTGGTGTAACCCGCGGGCACGGCCGGGGCGGTGGCCGGGGCCTTCTTCTGGCCGTAGTAGTCCGAGCACGACGGGTCGTTGTTCTGGACCGGGCCGCGCGCGGAGGTGTCGTTCTTCTGGTGGTTCGTCACCGCGTGCTGCTTGCTCTGGGCCAGGCCCGCGACGCCCAGGACCGCGGCGGAGACGCCCGCCGGGATCTTCACGTCGGTGCTGTTGCTGCGCAGCGCGCCGTCCGGCGTCGCGAAGTTGTGCAGCTTGGTCCCGAACGCCTTCTGCGCGGCGTCGACCGTGCCGGTCACGTCGACCCAGTGCTGGGCGACGTTGGTGACCTTCAGGCCCGCGCCGTTCAGCCACTTGGTGACGGCGTCGACCTGCGCCTGAGTGGCACCGAACCGGTTGCGGAACTCGGTGGTGCTCAGGAAGTGCTTGTAGTTGGCGCTGTTCGGGTCCGAGACGCTCTGGGCGTAGGCGTCCAGGCCCGCGGCGTCCTGGCCGGCCAGGTAGACCCGGACGGTCACCTGCGCGGCGGCGGCGGCCTGGCCGAGGTCGGCCGAGGGGGTCGCGTAGCCCGGGGTGGTCCCGGTCAGGGTGGTGCTCCCGCTGTCGGCGTTCGAAGGGGCGGCGAGCGCTACGCCCGCGGACACGAACGCGGCGACGGCCGTAAGGGTGGTGGCGGTCGCTATTCGCTTGCGGTGCCGGGGTACGGCTTCAGTCATAGGTGTTCCCTTCCCGAAAAGAGGGACGAAAGTTATCCATTGCCCGAAAATGGACGAGTGCCGGGCAAGGGATACGAGCCCGCGTCGGTCATTTCTATAGACGCCGCAAGGCGAAAACAAGGGTGGAAAGTACGGGAGTTTGGTCGAGTGCCGCCGAGTTGATCAGAATTTTACGAAGTGAATACCCGGAGTGATCACTCCTACACCACGCGTTCACCAGCGGTTCGGACAGAGTCCTGGGAAACCGCCTCCGGACCGGTCCCGGGGCCTCCGGCACGGCGTCCGGTTCGCGTCAATGAGGGCTTTCCTATGCCCGGGGCCGGGATCGTCGGCCGACGATCCCGGCCCCGGGCGCGAGCAACGAACGGCGGCGTCAACGTCCTGCGGTACCGGACCGGCGGCGCCGGGTGGTCCGTACCAGCAGCGCGCCACCGGTCACCAGCGCCGCGGCGGCCGCGCCGGGCCCGAGCAGCTCGGCCCCGGTCGCCGGCAGCTGCCGGCGGATCCGGATCCGGGCGTGCGCCGGAGCGGAGCGCACCGCCCCGCCGTCGCCCACCGCCACCGCGACGTTGGTGACGTGCCCGGCCTCGGCATCGGCCGAGGTCACCTTGTAGCGGCCAGTGCAGACGGCGCTGTCGCCGGGCAGGTCCCGGGCCGCCAGCACGGTGGCCTCGCAGGTGACACCGGTGACGCGGTCGTCGGCGATTTCCAGGCGGTCGGCCGGCCGGGTGCCCCGGTTCCTCACCACATAGCTGTAAGCGACTTCCTTCCCGACCGTGTAAAAGTGCGAATCGTCGACCTGCTTCTCCAACTCCAGAGCGACCTTGCCGCCCAGCGGCAGCGTGTGGTCGGCCTCGGGCGACTCGATGGCGCTGCCGGAGGAGTCGGAGCCGTGCGCGACGGCGGTGTTCGCGGTGTAGCCGCGCTCGACGTCGGCGGCGGTGACCGTGTAGACGCCGGTGCAGACCACGGTCTGCCCGGCGTGCAGGGTTTCCACCGGACACATGACATGGGACACGCGCGAGTCCGCGACCCGCAGGCTGTTCACCGAGCCGCCGCCGGTGTTGGTGACCACGAACTGGTAGGGCACCTTGGCCCCGGCCGTGAGCTCGGCGGGCAGTTCGTGCGCCTCGTCGATCTGTTTGACCAGGTCCAGCGCGGGAAGCTGATTGATCGTCGACACCGTGGTGGTGCGGATCAGGTGCACATCGGTGAACAGGCCGGTGGAGGAGGCGAAGCCGAACTTGTAGGTGGCCGGCACCGGCTGCGGCGCCGGCGCGGACAGCACCTGGCGCGCGCCCGCGCCGTCGTGGAAGTCCGCGAACACCTCCACCTGCGGGTTCGGCGCGGGCGTCACCTCTACCGTGAACGTGCGCTGGGACGCCTTCAGCACGGTCTCGGCCTGCGCCGGGGTGGTGCCGGCCGGCAGGTCGGCCGCCGTGGTCGGGCCGTGCAGCCGGCCGGGGAGGGTGCTGAGCCACGGCCCGGCGGTGCCGAAGTGGTCGGCGGTCGCGGTCAGGAAGCAGTACCCGTTGGTGCCTTCGCCGGGGCCGCGGACCGTCACCATGTTGTGGCCGGGCGCGGGGATGTAGAACGCGGTGCCGGACGGCGAACGGTGCCCCGCCGGGCAGGTGTAGCCGCGCCGCTCCCAGTCGCCGAAGTAGTTGCCGAGCGCGTCCAGGCCCACGCCGAGGTAACCGTGCTCCACGCCGGGAACGAAGGGGTTGCTCGGCACGTCATCAGGAAGCTTCTGCGCGTACCCGAGGCTGCCGCCGAACGCCCCGGGCCGGGTGAGCTGCGCGGCGCCGTCGACGAGGAAGAACGAGATGCCGTCGGCGGGGCTCGACGCCGGGGTGTCCGGGGTCCCGCCGTACTGCCACTGGTCGAAGGTGACCTTCACGCCCTCGGCGGCCGGCAACGGTTGGTTGAACAGCACCGCCGCGCTCTGGTCGCGGGAGGCGTCGGTCAGGCGCAGGTAGCCGTACGGGGCGCCGGCCGGCGGCGGCACCGGGCCCTCGCCCGCGGTGGCGCAGCCGCCGAGCGGGGCGCCGCTGGTGCCGCCGCCGAGCGGGGCCCCGGTCAGGCAGGCGGGCCCGTAGCTGTGGAACCGGGAGTCGGCGGTCGCCCCGGTGAAGGACTCCGTCACCAGGACCGTCCCGCCGGAGTTGCCGATCTGGGCCGGCAACGGCGCGGCCGCGGCGAACGCCGGCATCAGGCACAGGACTCCGGTGAACCCGGCGGCGGCGGTCAGCGGTCCTCGGCGGCGGGATGTCAACACCTTCACGGTCTACTACCGTATACGGCATTTTGTCAGTTATGGTGGCTATTGAGGTGGGCATGTCGCCGTACGCTGGTATCCGTTTTCTCGGTTGCCGGTGACGGTCCGGTCGGCGAGGATCCGGGCCATGTCCGCATTGCGCCCCTACCCCAAGATGGCGTCGAAGGGGAACGGCGACACCCCCGGGACCGGGGAATGGGTCGCCATGGAGAAGGTCCACGGCGCGCACTTCGCGGTGCTCTGCGACAGCTCCGGCACGCGCCCCGCCAAACGGCGCGAGCTGCTGGACGAGGACGATCTGGACGCGTTCTTCGGCGTCAGCCGGATCTGGCCGGCGCTGGCGGTGGCGGCGGCGCGGTGTGCGGCCGTGCTGCGGGAGGCGGCGGGCGGGGAGGCCGAAGTCACGCTCTACGGCGAGCTGGCCGGCGGCTGCTATCCCCACCCCGATGTCGTGGCGGAGGAGCTCGCCCGACCGGTGCAGACCGGTGTCTGGTACGCGCCCGACCTGTTCTGGCTGCTGTTCGACGCGCGCCTGGTGATCGGCGATCGGCACTGGTGGGTCGCGGAGCGGGAGCTGCGCGCCGCCGCCGACGTGGCCAGGTCGGCCGTCGTCCCGCCCCTGGCCCGCGGCCCGCTGACCCGGCTGCGGGAACTGCCGGCCGCGTTCCCGAGCCGGGTGCCGGCGTTGTTCGGGCTGCCCGAGATCGAGGACAACCTCGCCGAGGGGTATGTGCTGAAGCCGGCCGCGGCGTGGGAGGAAGGCGACGGCGCGCGGCCGCTGCTCAAAGTGAAGCAGCAGGCGTTCGCCGAGGATGAGCGGTTCGCCGGGGCGCGGCCGTATCTGCCGCCCACGGAGGGGGCGGCCGGGGTGCCGGCGTGGCTGGTGGTGCAGGCCGCGGCGTTGTTGACGCCGGCCCGGGCGGCGGCGGCCGTGAGCAAGGTGGGGTCGGGTGCCGGTGCCGGGGCGGTGGCTGTGGAGATCGCGCAGGACGCGGCCGAGGAGGTCTCCGAGAGTCTGGGCGGCCTGGACCGGACGCAGGCGAGCCGCCTGGCCGCGGCGCTGCTGCCGGCGGCGCGGGCTCTGGCCGCGTTCGACGCCGAGGACCGGCTCAGGACACGGCGACCAGCCCCGTCTCGTAGGCGATGATCACCAGCTGCACCCGGTCCCGGGCGTCGAGCTTGGCCAGCAGCCGGGTGACGTAGGTCTTGACCGTGGTGCCGGTGATGGCGAGCCGCTCGGCGATCTCGGCGTTGGTCAGCCCGCGGCCGATCAGTACCAGGACCTCGCGTTCCCGTCCGGTGATGGGCGCCAGCCGCCGGGCGGCGACCGCGACCGCCGCCGAGGGTGCGGGCCGGGCCGTGAACCGTTCGATCACCCGGCGGGTGACGCCGGGCGCCAGCAGCGCGTCGCCGGCCGCGATCACACGGATCGCGGCGAGGATGTCGTCCAGGGCCATGTTCTTCACCAGGAATCCGCTCGCCCCGGCCTTCAGCGCGGCGTAGACGTATTCGTCGTCGTCGAAGGTCGTCAGCACGGCGACCCTCGGCGCGTCGGGTCCGTACGCGACCACGCCGGTGGCCGCGATCCCGTCCATGCCGGGCATGCGGATGTCCATCAGGACGACGTCCGGCCGCAGCTCCCGGGCCAGCCGCACGGCCTCGCGGCCGTCGGCGGCGGTCCCGGCCACCTCCAGGTCCGGGGTCTCGCCGATGACCATGCGCAGGCCGACCAGCATCAACGGCTGGTCGTCGACCAGCAGCACCTTGATGCTCATGCCGGCAGCCGGGCCGCGACGCGGAACCCGCCCTCGGGGCGCGGCCCGGCGCTGAACTGGCCGCTGAGCATGGTGACCCGTTCGCGCATGCCGAGCAGGCCGAAGCCGCCGCGGGATCCGAGCTGCCCGGTGCCGCAGTCGGCCCCGAAACCGGTGCCGACGAGGGTGCCGGCGGTGGCCGCGTCCGGGTCGGCGCCGCTGGGGCCCGCGTCGGCCGCCGTACCGGGCGCCACGCCGGACCCCACGCCGGACCCCACGCCCGGCGCCATACCGGGCACCAAGCCCGGCGCCACGCCGCAACCGTCATCGGTGATCTCGATCGCCACCGCGTCCGGCTCGAAGCCGACGGCGACCCGGCAGGCGGTGGTCCCGGAGTGCCGGACCACGTTCGTCACCGCCTCCTGGATGATCCGGTAGACGGAGCGGTCGATCTCCGGCGGCAGCGTTCTGCGCTCTCCGCTCCAGCTCAGCTCCACACGCACCCCCGCGCCGGTGGCGCGCGCCGCGAGGCGCTCGACGTCCAGCACTCCGGGATCGGCGCGCACGTCGGCGTTCCGCAAAGTCCGCAGCATCTGTTGCAGCCCGGTCAGGGTGTCCCGGCTGGTGGTCTCGATGCCGGCCAGCGCTTCGCGCGCGGCCTCGGGCCGGGTGTCCAGGACCCGGACGGCGGCCCCGGCCAGCACCGCGATGATGCCGATGTCGTGGGCGACGCTGTCGTGCAGGTCGCGGGAGAGTCGCAGCCGCTCGGCGGCGGCGGATTCGGCGGCGGCGCTGAGGTTGTGCGCCCGGGCCTGCCGCCCGGACACCCCGGCCAGCCAGAACACCAGGCCGGACAGCACGATCACGGCGTCCATGGCGGAGAAGTCCTGGCGCACCCCGGCGGCGGGCGGGGGCCCGAGGGTGCCGGAGTCGGTCAGCATGCGGAGCAGCACCATGTAGGCCGTCCACACAACCGCCGCCATGGCCAGGGCGGTGAGCGACCTCCGCCGCAGCTCCCGGTCGGCGAGGCTCCAGAGGGCGATGTTGGCCGGGAAGAATTCGAGGATCATCACCATCGCCGTGTGCAGCACGATCGAGCTGGTCGCCGACCCGACGAGCAGCAGCCCCAGCGCCGTCCTGGGCATCCGGCCCAGCAGGGCGCTGCCGATCAGGACCAGGACGGCCGCGCCCGCGTAGACGTAGGGATGGGCGTCCAGCAGGACCACGCGGTAGCCCGGCTGGCCGGCAGGTTCGACCCACAGCGGCACCGGCGGCCTCGGGGGCACATAGAGGGCCGCCTGCGCGGTCCACAGCGCGTACACGGTGGTCACCGCCCACGCCGACGCCGCCCACACCCCGGGCGGCACCCGCCTCAGCTGCACGAACCGCGGATCCCCGGCCATGAGCCCGATGCTAACCGCGCGGGCGGCTTCTGGGCATCGGCCGCCGGGTGTACGACCATGGCAGACCGGGCCGGTCCGGATTGCCTTCCGGGCTCCGACGCCGGCCGGGGCCGGGCGGCGCCAGCCTCGAAGGGTGATCGAAGCCCAGGAACTGACCAAGCACTACGGCCGCACCACCGCCGTCGACCACCTCACGTTCGCGGTCCGCCCCGGCCACGTCACCGGGTTCCTCGGGCCGAACGGCTCGGGGAAGTCGACCACGCTGCGCCTGATCCTCGGCCTGAACCGGCCGGACCACGGCCGGGTGACGGTCGCCGGGCAGGTGTTCGGCGAGCACCGCCGAGGGCTGCGCCGGGTCGGGGCGCTGCTCGACGCGACCGGTGTGCACGGCGGCCGCAGCGCCCGGGACCATCTCGCGGCGCTGGCCTGGAGCAACGGCCTGCCGCGCGGGCGCGTGGCCGAGGTGCTGGCGGAAGTGGGGTTGGAGAACGTCGCGCGCCGACGCATCGGCGGGTTCTCGCTCGGGATGAAGCAGCGGCTCGGCGTCGCCGCCGCGCTGCTCGGCGATCCGCCGGTGCTGATCTTCGACGAGCCGTTCAATGGGCTCGACGTGGCGGGGATCGCGTGGGTCCGCGGCCTGTTCCGCCGGCTGGCCGACGAGGGCCGGACGGTGTTCGTCTCCAGCCACCTCATGAGCGAGATGGCGCAGCTGGCCGACCGGCTCGTCGTCATCGGCCGCGGCATGCTGCTCGCCGACGAGAGCGTGGCGGAGTTCGCGGCCCGCGGCGGGGCGTCGTCCGCGTCGTTGGAGGACGTGTTCATGAAGCTGACCGCCGACCGTCTCGACTACCGCGCCGGAGGTGCGAAGTGATGGCTTTGCTGCGCGCGGAGTGGATCAAGATCCGCTCTCTGCGGTCCTTTGTCGCCGGGCTGGCTCTCGGCGCGCTCGGAGTTCTCTACTGCAATGTGAACGCGGTGGTCGCCGACAACAGTGCGCGGCGGGGAGGCCGACTGCATGGCGGCGGTGGCGTATTCACCAACAACGCCCACATCGTCGTCCTCTATATATTCGGCTGCATCGGCGCCATGACGGTGGTCAGCGAGTACGGAAGCGGCCTGATCCGGACCACCTTCGCCGCCGTGCCCGCGCGGACGGAGGTGATCGCCGCGAAGGCGATCGTCGTCGCGGCCGTGACGGCCGCGGCGGGCCTGGTGACGTATGTCGCGTCCTTCGTCGCCACGATGATCCTGGCCGGGCAGACCCGGTTCCCGTCCGGGCTGCTGGCCAGTCCGGACTTCCAGCGCGCGATCTCCGCCTCGGTGCTGCTCTTTCCGCTCAGCGCCCTGGTCGGGCTGGGGGTCGGCGTGGTGGTCCGGCACACCGCCACCTCGATCGTCGGCGTCAGCCTGCTGCTGGTGCTGCTGCCGACCTTCGTGACCTCGGAGAAGCGCGCCTGGGTCAACGACCTCCACAACGCGACGCCGTTCGCGGCGTGGCAGCAGCTCGTGCTGCCGTCCCAGGCCCACATGATGCCGCCGCCGGGCATGATGCTGCCGCCGCCGCCCGCCGGGTTCGCGAACCCGACGAACAACGGAAGCTGGCTGGTGTTCCTGCTGTGGCCGCTGACGGCGCTGGTGCTCGCCCTGCTCGCGATCCGCCGGCGCGACGTGTGATCACTCCTGGCCGGGCGGCTCCCGCATCGCGGCCCGGTGCAGCGCGACGGCGTCCGCGACCGGACCGAGGTGGCCCAGCTTGTCCGGGTTCACGACGCCCCGGATGGTCTGGATCCGGCCGTCCAGCACGTCCAGCGTCAAGGTGCTGAGGACCCGGCCCTGGCCGTCGTGGAAGATGGCGCCGGGCTGGCCGTTCAGGTCGTGGGCCTCGAAGGTCACGCCGGCGCGGCCGAAGTAGCGCATCAGCTCGGCCACCACGGTGCCGACCGCGTCCACGCCGATGAAGTTGCTGCCGAGCAGCGGCGCCTTGCCGCCGGCGTCGCCGACCATGACGACGTCGGCGGCGAGCAGCTCGCGCAGCCCGTCGACGTCGCCCTCGCGGAAGGCGTCGAAGAACCGGCCGGCGAGCTCCTCCCGCTCCTTGCGGTCGGCCTCGAACCGGGTCCGGCCGGCCTCCATGTGCTGCCGCGCCCGGTGCGCGAGCTGCCGGCAGGCCGCCTCCGACCGGCCGACGGCCACGGCCACCTCGGCGAACCCGAAGCCGAACACCTCGCGCAGCACGAACACGGCCCGCTCCAGCGGGCTGAGCCGCTCCAGCAGCAGCAACGCGGCCATCGACACCGAGTCGGCCAGCTCCGCGGCCCGCTCCGGGTCCTCATAGGGATCGGCGAGCAGCGGCTCGGGGATCCACGGTCCGACGTACTCCTCGCGCCGCACCCGCGCCGAGCGCAGGACGTCGATCGAGATCCGGGTGACCACCGCGGACAGGAACGACTTGGTCGAGGCCGGCTCGGTGCCGGCCACCTGCCAGCGGATCCAGGTCTCCTGCACCGCGTCCTCCGCCTCGACGACGCTGCCCAGGATCCGGTACGCGATGGAGAACAGCAGCGGCCGCAGTTCCTCGAACTCCTGCTCGCGGGTCATATCGGTGCCTCCTGGGAGCGGTGCCGCCGGACGGTGCCGTTCCATCGAATCGTGTCTTCCCGACACGGGACGAGGCAGGGCCGCCGATCGTGACATGGTGCCCTTGGTGACACAGCGGCTGTTCGTGACCCGGCGGCCCGCGCCGCTAGAGCTCGATGACCACCTTCCCGAAGCCGGCGTCGTCACGGAAGGAGGCGTAGGCCTCGGCGGCGTCGTCGAAGGCGAACGCGCGGTCCACGACCGGCCGCAGTCCGCCCGCCTCCACGGCCCGGCACAGGGCCTCCAGGTCCGTCCGGCTGCCGACGAACTCGCGGCGGATGGTGGCCAGCGAGCCGCTGAGGTCGTCCTCGGTGATCACGAGGGTCTCCGGCCGGGCCGAGACCACCCAGAGCAGACAGATCTGCGCGTAGGTGGCGGCGGCCCGCAGCGACTGGCCGATGGTGGCCGGGCCCTGGGTCTCGACCACCAGGTCGGCGCCGGCGCCCCCGGTGAGCCGGCGGACCTCGCCGGACCAGTCGGGGTTCGCGACGTAGTCGACGACCTCGTCGGCGCCGAGCGCCTTCAGCCGGTCGGCCTTGGCGGCGCTGGAGGTCGTGGTGATCACCCGGCAGCCCATCAGCTTGGCCAGCTGGACGGCGAACA
The DNA here is from genome assembly GCF_039531695.1 of Catenulispora yoronensis. Taxonomy (NCBI): domain Bacteria; kingdom Bacillati; phylum Actinomycetota; class Actinomycetes; order Catenulisporales; family Catenulisporaceae; genus Catenulispora; species Catenulispora yoronensis. Next base: position 40,324 of record NZ_BAAAQN010000010.1, on the reverse strand, counting down.
GCGAGACGTCGCCAGTGCCCAGCGTCAGCACGGTCTGTCCGGCGGTGAGCAGGCCGGAGCGGGTGAGGGCGTTCCAGGCGGTCACGCCGGCGCACGGCAGCGCCGCCGCCTCGGCCCACGTCAGATGCCCGGGGACGGCGACCGCCGCGGCCTCGTCGAGCAGCACGTACTCGGCCAGCCAGCCGTCGACGGTGCAGCCGAGCTGGTCGAGCAGGTCGGGCCGCAGCTGCCCGCTGATCCAGCGCGGCCAGTAGGACGCGGTGACGCGGTCGCCCGCGCGGAAGCGGGTGACGTCCGCCCCGGCCTCGACGACCTCCCCGGCACCGTCGCTCAGCGGCACCACCCCGGGCCGGGACGGCAGCGGGTACCGGCCCGTGGTGATCATCAGATCGCGGCGGTTGAGCGCGGCGGCCCGGGTCCGGACCAGGAGCTGCGCGGGGCCGGGGACCGGACGCTCCTCGGTGCCGGGTTCGATCGGCTTCTCGGATCCGGGGGCGGCGAGGCGGTAAGTACGCATGGAGCCAGGCTGCTCAAGCCCGTGCGACAAACCAATTCCCTGAAGGGAATGGACCAGCGGCCGCCCTGTGCCGAAGACTTCGGCTGTGGACATCGCCAGGACCCCGCCGGCGTTCGGCACCGAACTGCGGCGCTGGCGCGCGCTGCGGAGGGTGAGCCAGCTCGAATTGGCGAACCAGGCCGGGACCACGCAGCGCCATCTCAGCTTCATGGAGCAGGGCCGGTCCAAGCCCGGGCGGGCGATCGTGCTGCGGCTGGCCGACTCGCTGCGGCTGACGCTGCGGGAGCGCAACGCGCTGCTTCACTCCGCCGGGTTCGCGCCCGCCTACGAGGAGCACAGCTTCCAGGCCCCGGCCCTCACGCCGGTCCGGGAGGCGCTGGCCCAGGTGATCGCGGGGCACCTGCCGTATCCGGCGCTCGCGATCCAGCACCCGGGACGCGTGCTCATCGCCAACCGCGCGCTGACGGTGTTCCTCGAAGGCTGCGATCCGGCGTTGCTGAAGCCGCCGGTGAACCTGCTGCGCGTGATGCTGCACCCGGCGGGGATGGCGCCGCGGGTCGCCAACCTCGGGCAGTGGGGGCGGCACGTCATGGACAACCTGCACGCGATGGCGCTGCGGAGCCCCAGCCCGGGCCTCGGCGCGCTGGTCGCGGAGCTGGCCGGCTACGTTCCCGCGCCGCCGGCCGACGAGGAGCCGCTCGGCTTCGCGGTGCCGCTGCGCCTGGCGTCGCCCGACGGGGAGCTGCGGCTGATGACGGCGCTGACGTCGTTCGCCACCGCCGTGGACGTCACCATCGCCGAGGTGATGCTGGAGTCGTTCCTCCCGGCCGACGCCGCGACCACGGCGGTGCTCGCCGAACGGGATCGGCGCGCCGCCGCCGCCGGTGCGGCTCCGCTGCTCGCGCTGGGCGGCTAGCGCCGCCTCACGCCGGACGCCGGTTCACACAGTGCGCCGCCTCACGCCGGACGCCGGTTCACACAGTGCGCGCCTTACGCCGGACGCCGGGCCAGCACGTGGGCGTCGAGGAAACCCCGCTCGGTGGCCGGATCGTGGATCAGCCGGGCGAACGGGTCGAGCCCGGCCCCGGCGAGCAGCTCCGCGAACGGGTCCACCGGCCAGCTGTAGGCGGGCGTCACCTTGTGGTCGAAGCGGACCGGCTCCGGTCCGCCGGTCGCGAAGAACGAGACCAGGAGCAGGCCGCCCGGCGCCAGGACCCGGACCAGCTCGGCGAACAGCGCGGGCAGCTCCGCGGGCGGGGTGTGGATCGTCGAGTAGTGCGCCAGCACGCCGCCGAGCGCGCCGTCGCCGATCGGCAGGGCCTCCATCCGCGCCTCGTCGAACCGCAGCGCCGGACGGGCCCGCCGGGCGTGCTCGACCATGCCCGGGGACAGGTCGAGCCCGAAGGCGTCCAGCCCCAGGTCGTGCAGCATGGCGGTGAGATGCCCCGGCCCGCAGCCGACGTCGGCCGCCCGGCGGTTCCCGGTCGCGCGCACCAGCTCGGCGAACGTGCCGATCATGTTCCGCGAGAACGGGTGCTGCTCCAGGCCGTCGGCGAACAAGGACGCGTACAGCTCGACCACCCCGTCGTAGGCGGCCCTGGTCCGGTCCTGGTGTGCCGTCACGGAGGGGAAGCTACACCTCGGATCCCACGCTCGGCCCCACACCATTCGGAGCACCGCGGGTGTCACCGCCCCCGGCCCTGGTCAGGAACTCAGAGGCGACGCCGGGTCCCGGTCCGACAGCGTTCCGGCGGCCGCCCCGACCGCGTCCGCGCCAAGAGGGTGAGCGACCCATGCAAGGCTTCTCCCGGGAACCCGGCACCACCGGGCCGGTCCACACCATCACCCTGCCGAAGGCGGGCGAGCGGCGGATCTGGCTGTGGGCGGGCCTGATCGCGGTCGGGGGGTTCCTGTTCGGCTTCGACACCGGCGTGGTCTCCGGGGCCCTGCTCTACATCACCAAGGACTTCGACCTGTCCAGCTCCCAGCAGGGCAGCGTGGTCAGTGTCCTGCTGATCGGCGCCATGATCGGGGCGCTGGTGGCGGGCCGGATCTGCGACCAGCTCGGCCGCAAGAAGGCGGTCGCCTTCTTCGGCCTGGTGTTCGCGCTCGGCACCCTGGTCGCGGTGGTCTCGCACAACTACGGGACCCTGCTGGTGGCCCGCTTCATCCTCGGCCTGGCGGTCGGCGCCGCCTCCGCGAGCGTGCCGGTCTACCTCGGCGAGATCTCGCCGTCGAACATCCGCGGTCGGATCCTGTCGCTGAACCAGCTGCTGATCACGGTCGGCATCCTCTGCTCCTATCTGATCGACCTGGCCTTCTCGCACAGCGGGAACTGGCGTGCCATGTTCGCCTTCGGGGCCGTCCCGGCCCTGGTCCTCAGCCTCGGGGTCTGGTTCGTCGTGCCGGAGTCGCCCACCTGGCTGTTCGGCCAGGGCCGCATCGAACAGCTCCGCAAGGGCCTGCTCAAGGTCACGGACGAGGCGCAGGCCGACGAGATCATCGAGGTCTACCGCGAGCGCACCGCGCAGGCCGCCCGCCAGGACGCGTCGCGCCCCGAGGGCGAGAAGGGCTGGCGCGTCCTGCTCGCCCCGGCGGTGCGCCCCGCGCTGATCGTCGGCCTCGCCATGGCCGCGCTCCAGCAGTTCGGCGGCATCAACACGATCATCTACTACGCGCCGACCATCATCGAGCAGACCGGCCGCAGCGCCAGCAACTCGATCATCTACTCCGTCTACATCGGCGTCATCAACTTCCTGATGACGGTGGTGGCCATCAACACCGTCGACCGCCTGGGCCGCCGCCAGCTGCTGCTGACCTCGCTGGCCCTGATGGCCGGCTTCGTGGCGCTGCTCGGGTTCAGCTTCATCTGGAACTGGAACAGCAACCTCACGCTGCTGTTCATGGTCGCCTACATCGCCGCCTTCGCCGGCGGCCTCGGACCGGTGTTCTGGGTCCTGGTCGGCGAGATCTTCCCCACCAAGGCGAAGGCCAACGGCTCCAGCGCCGCCACCACCGTCAACTGGATGTCGAACTTCATCGTCAGCCAGTCGTTCCTCACCGTCGCCAACGGCATCGGGCAGGGGCAGACCTTCCTGATCTTCGGCGGCGTCTGCGTGCTGGGACTGCTGTTCGTCGGGCGGTTCGTGCCGGAGACGAAGAACCGGGACACGAACGAGGTGCAGGAGGCGCTGTTCAAGCGGTTCGGACGGGAGTTGGCGCCGGCCCGCTGAACTGACCCGGCCGAGCTGACCCGGCCGAGCTGACCCCCCTGAACAGACCCCGCCGAACAGACCCCGCCGAACAGACCCGGCCGAACCGCTCCGGGGTCAGCCGTCGGACTCCACCGGCGACCCGGACTCGATCATCGCGTGCGCGAACAGGTGCTTGGCCGGCTTGTGCCACCCGTCCTCGCCGGTCATCGCCATCGCCGCCTCCGGGCCCCAGCTCCCGACCGGATACTGCGCCGGCGTGTCGGACGGCGCCAGGACCTTGCTCACGATCCGCCACGACTCCTCGATGGCCGGGAAGAACGCGAAGCCGCTGGAATCGCCGACGACGGCCGCGTTCAGGATGTTCTCGTAGGGCTTGGCCTGGCCGCCGAGCACGCGCTCGAAGTCGATCCCCATCGGGAACGGGACCGGCAGCTGCCCCGGCTCGGACTTGCGGGCCATCAGCTCCAGCGCGATGCCCGCGCCCGGCTCCAGGCGGATCCGGATCAGGTTCGGCGGGATGTCGTGCCCGAGCCCGCGGAACAGCTCCGCCGGGGGCCGCCGCAGCTGCACGCACACCTCGGTCGCCGTCACCGCCAGCGCCTTGCCGCTGCGGATGTAGAACGGCACGCCGGCCCAGCGCCAGTTGTCGATGAACATCTTCAGGGCGATGTAGGTCTCGGTCTTGGACCCGGGCTTGACGCCCTCCACGTCCAGGTAGCCCTCGTACTGGCCGCGCACCGTGTCCTCGGGCTCGATCGTCCGTACCGAGTGCAGCAGCCGCCACTTCTCCAGGGCCTGCGCCTGCGGGTCGCTGACGTTCGGCGGGTCCATGGCCAGCAGCGTCATGACCTGGAGCAGGTGGTTCTGCACCACGTCCCGCAGGCAGCCGACGGCGTCGTAGAACGACCCGCGGTCGGCGACGTCGAAGTCCTCGGCCAGGGTGATCTGCACGTTGTCGATGTAGGAGCGGTTCCACACCGGCGCCAGCAGGGTGTTCGCGAACCGGAAGGTGCCCAGGCCCTCGACCGACTCGTCGCCCAGGAAGTGGTCCACGCGCAGCAGGTGGTCGCGGTCGAAGTAGCGCTCCAGGTCGACCTCCAGCTTCCGAGCCGAGGCCAGGTCGTGCCCGAAGGGCTTCTCCACCACCAGCCGCGAGTCCTTGTTGAGCCCGGCCTTCGCCAGCCCGGCCGCCACCTTGTCGAACAGGGACGGCGGGATCGCCAGATAGTGCGCCGCGAAGCCCATGCCCTCGATCGCGGCGCCGATCTTCGCGTAGACCGCGTCCTCGGTGAAGTCGCCGGTCACCAGGCTCAGGCCCTCGGCGAAGTGCTGGAAGACCTGCTCGTCGATCTCGTAGCCGGCCTCGGCCACCGATTCCCGCGCGTGCTTGCGCAACGCCTCGTCGTCCCAGTCCGACGCGGCCACCCCGACCACCGGCACCTTGAGCAGACCGCGTTCGGTGAGCTTGTACAGCGCCGGCAGCAGCATCTTCTTCGCCAGGTCGCCGGTGATGCCGTAGAGCACCAGGACGTCGGCGCTCTCCATGTCGTTGTTCTGGATGGAGGTGATCGCGGGGGTCATGGGCATGAGCGCGCTCCTTGCTGACGATCGCTGGCACTGGCTCTTTAGTAGCCGCCGAAGCAGTCCCGCGCCCCCGGGGAGCCCCGCCGCTGCCGCCATCCGGGGGCGTTGCGCCATTGGCGTGACACCGGGAGCGGTGCGTTTGCCGGCCCTGCGGCTCCGGAAAGGTGACTGCCGTGACCGCTGGGCCCGAGCCGGTGCCGAGGACCCGGCAGGTGCGGATCGTCCGGCACGAGGCCCGCGCCGCCGCCGACCGCGCGCTGCACGCCGCACTGCACCGGATCGTCCTCGCCTGGTGGCCCATCCTCCAGCAGGCGGTCGCCGCCGCCCTGGCCTGGTGGGTGGCCCGGCACGTCTTCGAGCACGACGATCCGCTGTTCGCGCCGATGGCGGCCATCGTCGCGCTCAACACCCCGCGCGGGGAGCGCGGCACCAACGCGATCCGCGTGGTCGCGGGCGTCGTGACGGGCGTCCTGGTCGGTCAGGCCGCGAGCACGCTCCTGGGCCGCAACTACGTCGGCGTGGCCGCCGCCATCTTCTTCGCCCTCCTCATCACGGCCGCCGCCGGGAACGCCCGCACCACGATGGCGCAGGCCGCCGTCAGCGCGGTCATCGCCGTCGCGATGGGCGGCGACGCCGGGCTGACCCGCGCCCTGGACGCGGTCTTCGGCGGCGCCGTGGCACTGCTGTTCAGCCAGCTCCTGTTCCCGGCCGACCCGCTCCGCCTGCTCCGCCGCTCCGAGTCCGAGCTGCTCGCGGACCTGGCCAGGGCCCTGGACCTGACCTCGCACTCGCTGCGCCACGACGACCGGTCGTCGGCGTTCACCCTGTGGCAGCGCCTACGGCCGCTCTACGCCGCGGCGGCCGAGCTCAGCAAGGCCTGCGACATGATGGTCGCCTCGGCCCAGCGCTCACCGCGCCGCAGGAATCAGCGCGCGCCGTTGCAGAGCGAACTGCTCTCCGTCGCGCACCTCAGCCTCCTGGGCAACAGCTGCCTGACGCTCTCGCGCGAATCGCAGTCGGTCCCTCCGGAGCACCGCAGGGAGTTCGCCCCGGCCATCAACGAGGCCGCGGCGCTCCTCCAGATGCTCGCCTCCGACCCCGCCGATCCGGCACTGCGCCAGCTGACCGTGTTCAGCGCGCTGGACGTGGTCGGCCAAGTGCCGGAGGAGGGGCCGGGGCGGTTGAAGGCGGCCTGGGAGAGCCTGCGGTGGGTCGTCCACGATCTCGCGATCTTCGCCGGGGCCAAGCCGGAGACGGCGCGGGAGGCGCTGGGGTGATTAGTCCCAGCAGCCGCTAGCAGCGGCAGCCACCACGAAGTCCTCGAACCGGCGCGGCGGCCGGCCCAGGGCCCGCTCGACGCCGTCGCGGATGTCGTTGTCGGTGTCGGCGCTGACGCGGACCAGGAGGTTCGTCAGCCGTTCGGCCGATGTTTCCGGGACTCCGTGGGCGATCTGCTGGCGGCGGAATTCGTCGGGGGCGACGTCCACGAATCGCAGCGGCCGTCCGGTGGCGCCCGCGATCAGCTCGGCCGCCTCGCCGAAGGACAGGGCGCGCGGCCCGGTCAGGTCGTAGACCTGGCCGGCGTGGCGGTCCTCGGTCAGCGCGGCGGCGGCGACGTCGGCGATGTCGTCGGCGTCGATGAACGGGACCCGGCCCCGGCCGGTGGGCAGCGCCAGCGTCCCGCCGCGCACCGCCGGCTGCCAGAAGTCCTCGCTGAAGTTCTGCGAGAACCAGTTCGGGCGCAGCACCGTCCATTCGAGCCCGGATTCGCGGACCGCGAGGTCGGTGGTGTGCAGGACGTGTCCTTCCTGGTCGGCACCGGGCGCCGAGAGCAGCACCAGGCGGCCGACGCCGGCGGCGACGGCGGCGTCCACCAGGCGGGCGATGCGCGGCGGGTGCTCGGCGCCGGCCTCCAGGCTGGGCTCCACGAGGTAGGCCGCGGCGACGCCGTCGAGGGCGGCGGGCCAGGTGCCGGGGTCGTCGAGATCGAAGGGGACGTCGCCGCCGGACCGGGCCGCGGTGCGGACCGGAAGGCCGGCGGCGGCGAGGCGGGACGCGACGCGCCGGCCGGTCTTGCCGGTGCCGGCGAGAATCAGGTTCTGCTTCATGCCTCCAGGAGATCGCCGATCCGCTGGACGATCCATGGGAGATCGTCCCCAGAACCTTTGCGTTCGTCCACGGCTCGGCTACCGTGAGGGCATGGACGCCCTCAGCGACCTGCTCCGTCGCTCCCGCACCAGCGACGCCGACGTGCGGCAGCTGATCCAGCACCCGCCGTGGGCGATGACCTTCGACCGGACTCCGCCGCTGACCCTGTTCGCGGCCCTCGGCGGCCGCGCGGTGCTGCGGCTCGACGACCGGCCGGACGTCGAGCCCTGCGACCTCGCCCCGGGCGACATCGCCGTGGTCACCGGCAGCTCCCGGCACACCGTCTCCGACGACCTGGCCACCGCGTCGCGGGTCGTGATCCGAGCCGGGCGCAAGCACTTCCTCGGCGCCCCCAGCGACCATGCCGAACTGGCCAGGCTGCTGGCGCCCCGCACCTACGGCGCCGGCGGCCCCGGCGCCACCACGCTGGTCCGCGGCACCTACGCGCCGCAGGGCGACGCCGGCCGCCGGCTCCTGTCCGCGCTCCCGCCGGTCGCCCGGGTCCCGGCGAACCCGCGCACCGGCGCCGCGCTCGACCTGCTCACCGCCGAGGCCGCGCTGGACGAGCCGGGCCAGGACGCGGTGCTGCACCGCCTGCTGGACCTGATCCTGGTCCTGGCCCTGCGGGAAGGCTGCGCGCGGCTCGGCCTGGAACGGCCGACCTGGTACCACGCGCTGTCCGACCCCGCGATCGGCGCGGCGCTGGAACAGGTCCACACCGATCCGGCGCACCGCTGGACGGTCGCCGAGCTCGCGGCGGCGGCCGGCATGTCCCGCGCGGCGTTCGCCGCCCGCTTCGCCGAGCTGGTCGGGCAGCCGCCGCTGACCTACCTCACCGACTGGCGCATGACCGTGGCGGCGGACCTGCTGCGCGACGGCTCCGCGACCACGGTCGCCGCGGCCGCGCGGGCGGTCGGGTACCAGGACGCGTTCGCGTTCAGTGTCGCGTTCAAGCGGGTCAAGGGCGTCAGCCCGTCGCGCTGGAGCCGGGAGCCGGAGGCCGCGGGTCCGCCGGTGCTGTCAGACCGTTGAGCACCCGGCCGAGCAGCCGCTCGAACGTCGCGTCGGGATCGGGCGGCGGGCCGGTGCCGGAGGCCGCCGCGGCGGCGGCGAAGTGCGGATAGGCCCCTGATTCCACGGCCTTCGTCAGGTAGCGGGCGTTGGCCTCGGCGAACCGCCGGGCCTGCTCCGCGTCGCCGAGGGCTGACTCCTGCGCCGCCTCGTAGCCGATGTGGCTCGCCACGAAGCCGCTGACCAGCGCGAAGGCCTCCAGGCAGGCCAGGGGCGACAGGCCGGTCGGCACCAGCAGGGCCAGGGCGTGGTCCAGGGCCGCGAGGGTGTTCGGGCCCAGGGTCCGGCGGCCGGCCAGGGCCGCCGGGAGCCAGGGGTGGCGGCGCATCAGGGCCCGCTGACCGCGCGCGTAAGCGGCCAGGTCGGCGCGCCAGTCGTCGGTCGCGGGCGGCAGCTCCTGCTCGCCGGTGACGGCGTCGATCATCAGCTCCAGCAGCGCGTCGCGCTCGGAGACATAGGTGTAGAGGGACATGGTGCCGGAGCCGAGCGCGGCGGCGACCCGGCGCATGGTCACCGCGGACAGCCCCTCGGCGTCGGCGACCGCGACCGCCCGCTCCACGACCGCCTCGCGGGTGTGGGCCGGCGGGCGTCCGCGCCGATGACGGCGGTCGGACCACAGCGCTTCCGGATCCACGCCTTCCCCCTCTCCTCACTTGCGCAGACAATCTTGCCAGCCCTATTCTCGTACAACGTACGAGAATGACCGCCGCGCCGAGGAGATGAGGTCCATGAAGCCAGCCCGCAGCACCCGGATCTTCCGCCGCGCCCTGCGCGGCCTGCCGATACCGAAGCACGGCGTCGGCTACGAGCCCGGCATCCGGATACCCGTGCCGGACGGCGTGGAGCTGCTCGCCGACCGCTACTTCCCGGATCCGGGCGGGGCGCGGGAGTTCCCGACGCTGCTGGTGCGGTCGCCGTACGGGCGCGGCCTCCCGTGGGCGGCGCTTTTCGGGATGGCGTTCGCGGAGCAGGGCTTCCATGTCGTGGTGCAGAGCTCGCGGGGGACCGCGGGATCGGGCGGAACGGCCCAGCCCTGGCGCGACGACGGCCCCGACGGCCGGGCAACCGTCGCCTGGCTCCGGTCCCGGTCCTGGTTCACCGGCCGGCTCGGGCTGGTCGGGCCCAGCGCCATGGCGTACCCGGCGTGGGCGCTGGCCGCCGAGCCGCCGCCGGAGCTGAAGGCGATGGTGATGCACCTCCCGCTGCACAACCCGTACGGGTTCTTCTACCGGAACGGGGTGTTCGCCCTCGAAGACGCCTTGATCGCCGCCACCGCCTTCGACACGCAGCACCGAGGGCCGCGCGCCTTCCTCGGCGCCACCCTGCGGTTGGCCCGCGGGATGAAGCGCATCGTGCGGGCCGAACAGCCGGTGGTGGAGTACGAGCGCGTGCTGGGCCGCCGGATACCAGTGCTCGCCGGCGCCGCCGCCCACCCCGATCCGTCCGACGGCTACTGGCAGGGCACCGATCTGCTGGGCGCGGCCGACGGGCTCGACGTGCCGACGCTGATCGTCAGCGGCTGGTCGGACGTGGCGCTGGAGCAGGCCCTCCAGCAGTACGGCCGACTGCCGGCCGGGCGACGGTCGCTGCTGGTCGGACCATGGACGCACACCTCGGCGCTGCGACAAGGCTTCGGGACGGTGTTCGGCGAGTCGGTGGCGTGGCTCCGGGGACACCTCGCCGATCCGACGCCCCCGAAGGGGCGAGTGCAGGTGACGGTGGGGCCCAAGGACGGTTGGCGCGAGCTTCCGGCCTGGCCGCCCGCCGCCGTTCCGGTCTCCTGGTACCCGCAGGCCGACGGCACACTGGCCCGGAACGCGCCCGGCGGAGACGAAGCGGTGGGCACGGTCCGCCACGACCCGGCCCACCCCACGCCCTCGGTCGGCGGAGCGGGCCTGGGTCGCACCGCCGGGACCCACGACGACCAGGCGACCGAGCGCCGCCCCGAAGTCCTGGTCCGCACCAGCGCACCGCTGCCCGAGGCGATCGAGGTGATCGGCCCGGTGGCCGCCGAGCTGCTGGCACGAATCCCCGACCTCGACGGCGCCGCCACAGTCTTCGTCCGGCTCTGCGACGTCGACGAACGCGGCCGCTCCCGCAACGTCTGCGACGGAATCGCCCGGATCGACGCCCGCTCCGCGAATCCGGCCCCGTCCGCCCTCACCATCACGATGTCGTCGACCGCACACCGCTTCCTGCCCGGCCACCGAATACGGATCCGGATCAGTGCCGGGGCCCATCCGCGCTTCGCCGCAGGACGCCGCGCCTATGAGATCGAGGTCCGCTCCGGTTCAGCAGTGGTCCTGCCCGTGGTCTGACTCGGCGGACTACAGCTCGGCGAGCTTGCGCAGGTGGCAGCCCGTACTCACACCACGGCGAGCGCGGTCCGCACCCCGGCCTGCACGGCGGCCTGGTCGCCGAGGCCGCCGGCGACCGTGATGCCGTCGCGGACCAGCAGCAGCAGGTCGGCCTTCGGGTCCGGGTCGGGGCGGTCGGCCTCGACCAGGAGGCCGCGCATCAGGGTGCGGTACCAGGCGCGGTAGTCGTCGACGAGGTGGCGGACCGGGGTGTCGGCGTCGGGGTACTCGGCGGCGGCGTTGAGGAAGGGGCAGCCGCGGAAGCCGGGGCCGGCGCTGAGGTCGGCGAGCTTGGCCAGGATCGCGGCCAGGCGGTCCAGGCCGGTGCCGGGGACGGCGTCCAGGACGCCGCGCTGGCGCTCGTACTCCGTGGCCAGATAGGCCAGGACCAGGTCTTCCTTGGACTTGAAGTGGTGGTAGAAGGTCGCCTTCGCGACCGAGGCGTCGGCGATGACCCGGTCGACGCCCACGGTGTGGATGCCCTCGGCGTAGAACAGCCGGGTGGCGGTGCCGAGGACGCGGTCACGTGCGGAGCTCACGCCTTGACGATACCAGACAGATCTGTCTAGTATCGGAGTTGCCAGACAGACAGATCTGTCTGGTTCAGCAGTCCCCAGCCGGTCCAGCAGGAGGTCCGCCATGAAGCCCGTATACACCGCCGTCGCCACCTCGGTCGGTCGCGAAGGCCGCTCGGTCACCGACGACGGCACGCTCGATCTGACCCTGGCGCCGCCGGCCGCGCTGGGCGGGAACGGCCAGGGCACCAACCCCGAGCAGCTGTTCGCCGTCGGCTACTCGGCCTGTTTCGCCAGCGCGATGCAGCTGGTCGGCAAGCGCATGGGGCTGGACGTCTCGGAGGCGTCGGTGACCGCCGAGGTCACGCTGAACGCCCTGGACGGCGGCCGCTACGGGCTGTCGGTCGTGCTGCGCGCCGAGCTCCCGGAGGAACTGCACAACGAGAAGGGGCAGGAGCTCCTGGAGGCGACGCACCAGGTCTGCCCCTACTCGAACGCCACGCGCGGCAACATCCCGGTCGAGATCGTGGTCGAGTAGGAGTCCGCACGCAGCCGCGCGCTACTTCTTGCCGCCACCGGTGAACGCCTCCTCACCAGGCTTGTTCGCCCGGAAGCGCAGGGCCGACCACACGTCGTCGATCGCGACCTGGCCGTTGGGCCGCAGGTCGTAGGCGACGACGATGGGCCACAGGGTGTCGCGGTTGATGTCGGTCCGGTTCGCCTTGGGGTAGGCCACCCACACCGCCGGCGGCTTGGTGACGTCGGCCTTGTTCGCCTCCAGCAGCGCCTTGGCCGCGGCCGCGTCGTCCGCGTACAGCACGGCGACCGCGGCGTCGGCCAGGTCCGGGACCACGGTCGCGCCCTCGGGCAGCTCGCCGACCTCGGTGAACCGCTCCGGGTGCGAGGTCCAGACGGCCTTGCCCGCCTTGATCCCGAGCTTCTCCGCGACGGTCTTCTCAGCCATGGTGATGTCCTTCCGTTTTCGCGATCCGACGACTTCGGTGTTCTTCCCTCTCACCGGATCAGACGAGACACCGCCGGAGAACTCATCGGTGCCGGTCCCCCCAAGATTCTTGGGGGGACCGGCACCGATGGGGCCGTTCAGGCGACCGGCCGACGCCTCAGCCGATCAGCGCGTCCCGCTGCCGCAGCGTCAGGACGTCGAGCTCGTCCTCCAGCTCCTCGGCCAGCGTGGACTCCACCGGGGTGCGGCCGCGCCGCAGCAGCCCCCCGGCCAGGATCAGCAGCCCGGCGACCGTGGCCAGGGCCACGAACACCAGCACCGGCCGGTAGCTGGCCAGCACCTGCGCGTTCGTCCGGGCCCCGGCGCCGCCGTTGGCCGCGATGATCGCGGTCGAGGCGGCCAGCACCACGGTGATGCCGACCTGGAGCGCGGTGTTCAGCAGCCCGGAGACCAGGCCCTGCTCCTCGTCGGCGATGCCGGAGGCGGCCTGCACGTTGATCGCCGGGAACGCCATCCCGAAGCCCAGGCCCAGCGCGACGATCGAGGGCAGGATCACCCACCAGCTCGGGGTCTGGCCGATGCGCAGGAACTGGAGGTAGCCCAGCGACAGGAAGGCGAAGCCGGCGACGCCGACCCGCGCGGTGCCGTAGCGGTTGAGCACGTCGGCGATCTTGAAGCTGGAGAACAGGACGATCAGGCCGGCCGGCAGGAAGGCCAGCGCGGTGTGCAGGGCGCTCCACTTGGAGAGCGTCTGAAGGTACTGGGTGACCACGAACTGGAACGAGGCGTACCCGCCGAACATCAGGCCGCCGCCGATCAGCGCCCGGATCAGCGACGGGGAGCGCAGCACCCCGAGCCGCACCAGCGGGTTGGCGACGCGCCGCTCCACGGCCACGAACGCCACGCCCAGCGCCACGGCCGCGGCGAAGGTGCCCAGCGTGACCGGGGCCAGCCAGCCCTCCTCCGGCGCCCGGACGATGCCGAAGACCAGCACCAGCACCGCGCCGGTGCTGGTGATCGCGCCCAGGATGTCGTACCCGCCGCGGCCCGCGCCGGCCGGCGCGGGCCGGTCGTGGTCGATCAGCTTCCAGCCGGCCACCAGGATCAGCGCCGCCACCGGCGCCGGGACCAGCAGCGTCCAGCGCCAGCCGGCCTCGGTCAGCAGGCCGGAGAGCACCAGGCCGAGCGAGAAGCCGGCGGCGCCGCAGGTGGTGTAGATGCTCAGGGCCCGGTTGCGGTCCGGCCCCTCGGCGAACGTGGTGGTGATGATCGACAGCCCGGCCGGCGCGGTGAAGGCCGCGCTGATGCCCTTCACGAACCGGGTGGCGATCAGCAGGTCGCCGTCGTTGACCATGCCGGACAGCAGCGAGGCGACGGCGAAGACGGCGAGCGCCGTCAGGAACACCCGGCGCCGGCCGAGCAGGTCCGCCGCGCGTCCGCCGAGCAGCAGGAACCCGCCGTAGCCGAGGACGTAGCCGCTGACGACCCACTGCAGTGACGAGGTGGACAGGTCCAGGGATTCCTTGATCGACGGCAGGGCCACGCCGACCATCGAGGTGTCGAGGGCATCGAGGAACAGGGCGCCGCACAGGACTATCAGGGCGCCCCACAAGCGGAGCGGCCAGCGTCCCGACGCGGCGGACTCGCCGGGACGCAGGGTGGTGGAGGTGTCGCTGTGGCTCATGCCGAGAAGATTACATGCACGTGCACTTAGTGCGCAAACACTTTATGTTGGAGCACCTTGTGCGCCGGAACCTTATGCAACTACACCTTGTGCGTTCGCATGTGTTACCATGCGGACATGGAGACCGAGTCCCTCCTTGAGCGAAGCCTCGTCGAACAGTGGCGGGAGCTCGTCGCGCGCAAGACCCGCGTGTGGAACAACTTGGAGCTGGAGCTCGACCGGCGACACGGCCTGTCGGCCAGCGAGTTCGAGGTGCTCGACACGCTGTCCGAGTACGACTGCGCCCATCCCCCGCGAGTGCAGGAACTGGCGAACCACGTCCCGATCACGCAGAGCGCGCTGTCGCGCATGATCGGCCGCCTGGAGTCGCAGAACCTGGTGACGCGCAGCCTGTGCGTCGACGACCGGCGCGGCGTCTACGTGGTGCTGACCGACGAGGGGAAGACGCGGCTGGCCGAGGCCCGGCCGACGCACCGCGCGGTGCTGGCCGCCGAGTTCGGCACCGACCCGGGCGAAGCAGCCCCCGCCGGAACAGCCCCGGCCGAGACCGCCCCGGACCAGGCCGCCCAGGACCAGGCCGCCCCGGCCGGACCCGCTTCCGCCAAGGGTGTCGAGACCTTGACGACGGCGCGGGCGTAGATTCGCTCCATGTCGACCGAAGCCGTTGTCCGCACCCCCGCCCTCGACCACCCCGAACTGCTCGCCAAGCCGGTGGCCGCGGCCCTGACCGCACTGCCGGCCCTGGCCCCGCTGGTCGAGGTCGCCGCGATCGACCCCGAGCTCGCCGACACGGAGGCGTTCTGCGCCGCCTACGGCGTACTCCCCGAGGAGTCGGCGAACTGCGTGATCGTGGCGGCACGGCGCGGCGAGCAGACCACCTACGCGGCATGCATGGTGCTGGCCACCACGAAGGCCGACGTCAACACCCTGGTCCGCAAGCACCTCGGCGCACGCAAGGCCTCCTTCGCACCGATGGACGCCGCGGTCGAGCTGACCGGCATGGAGTACGGCGGCATCACGCCGATCGGACTGCCCGAGGACTGGCCGATCCTGGTGGACGCGGCGGTGGCCGCGGCGCCAGTAGCGGTGGTCGGCTCCGGGATCCGAGGCTCGAAGCTCTGGCTGCCGGGATCGGCGCTGGCCGCGCTGCCGGGAGCCGAGGTGCTCGAAGGGCTCGGCGTCGCGCGCTGATCCTGAGTAAAGCCCCGCAGAAGGCCGGGTTCTGGACCGCCCCACGGACCAGAACCCGGCTCTCTCCTATTGGACGATTCGAGACCAGCGAAGCGTTGCTACCTCACGCCTCGTTTCACCCGAATGTTTTAGCCCGAGCCTCGAATCAGTGATGCAGGCGCCTCTTCGCACCCTCGCGGACGCCCCGGTCTTCCGCGCCGAACCGGTCTTCCGCGCCGGACCGCCGAACCGCCGAATGCCGACAGAAAGCCGCCCGGCGCTTGTGGGAAGCACCGGGCGGCGTCAAAGGGCTGACCTAACCTGACTGACCTGACCAGCCAGGCCGACCAACCTGCCTACCCGCGCCGCGCTCTCGTCCGGCGCCAGGCCACGGCCCCGGCGCCGGCCACGCCGAAGCCGATCAGTGTCAGGCCGCCGGTGAGCGGGGCCAGGTTCGAGGAGCTCTCGCCCGGTCCCTGCGGTTGGAATCCGCCGGCTCGTCCGCCCTTGTCGTAGGCGCTGCCCGGGAGCTTGTCGGCATACCGGCCGCGCACCAGCTGGTGATACTGCGCGATGGTCATACCGTTGCCCACCGAGGACCGCGCCGTCTCGTTCAGGGGCAGGATCCGGCCGTTCAGCACCTGGTACCAGGCGCCGATCTGCGGCTCCTTGAAGACGGTGGCGCCCGGCTTGGCGCCGGCGGTGTAGGACGTCTCGTCGGAGCCGGAGGCTATGTTGACGACCTTCCATGCCCCGTCGACCTGTGCCGTCCACACCGATGCGTGGGCGCCGGCGGTGCTGACCGTGTCCGTGGCCATGAACGTCAGCTGCGATACCGGGGCTGCTGTCCCCGCTGATGAGGTGTCCGCGACGAATGCCGGGTCCAGGTAGTAGACCGGCACCGTCGCGCTGTCGATGCGTGGCGCCGCGGCGGTGGCCGCGGCCGCCAGCTGGCGGGCGTCGCCTTGCGGCTTCTGGCCGCCCGAGGCGAAGAACTGCCCGACCGTTCCGAGGGCGCTGCTCGCCGCGTCCCGGGCCGCCGCCACGTCGGTGCCGGACGGCGCTGCCGGCACCGACGCCCCCGCCGTCCCCGCGTGCGCGGCGCCGGTCACCGCGAACGTCGCCGCCATCGCCGCACCGGCGACGGAGATCCTGCCGATCTTGGTCTTCTTCATCATCCGTCGCCTCCTCACGCGCCGATGTAGTCGAGAGAGTGGGTCCACGAGAACGACCCGTTGCTCACGTAGTAGTTGTAGGCGCCCCAGTTGTAGCGATAGTCCGACGGCCAGGGGTCGCCCCAGTAGACCCAGCTCTGGCTCTGGTCGTAGCCGTAGAGCACCTCCATGTGCCCGCCGCCCGACGACCACTGGATGCGGGCCAGCACCGGCCGCCCGGCGTCGACCTCGCGGATGATCGACGAGTAATAGAGGTAGCCGGTAACGTAGTTGCCGGGCGAGATGCCGATCCGCTGGAACGCGGTCTGGTCGTTGGCCAGCGACGCCTGCGAGTTGGAGCACGAGGCGTTGAGGGAGTTGCCGAACGCCATGTTGCAGAACTGGTTCTGTGAATAGCTGTAGCCGTAGAAGGCCGCCACGGTGTTGCCGGAGGCGGCCCAGCACCAGTTCGAGTTCTGCTGTGCCTGCATGGTGATGTTCAGCTGGTTGGCGGTCGCGGCGGAGGCGGGCACCGCGACGGCGGCGAACAGCGCGGCGGCCGCCGCGATCACGGCCGCACGCCGCCGTCCGGTGTGCTTGACGAGGGTGGTGGGGGGCACGGGGGACTCCCTTCGGGTCCGTCCGGGTGGGATGGTGGCGTGAGCGTAGAACCCCTCTGACCAGGCCCGACAGGGTCCCGAAGGCCGCCTGCGGGACACGGTGAAGGGCGCGGTCGCCGTTCACGCGCCGGGCCGGTGTGAACACCGCGCAAACCCCCGGTCAGCGCACCTTGACAGGCTCCTGAACACCGCAGTTGCCTGTTTCCCTGTGAACATTCACACCGGCACCCCCGCCAACGCGGCCCTGCGCACCGGCCCCTTCGCCGAGGCCCTGCGCGCCGCCATCACCGCCCGCGGACTCTCGCTCGACAGCCTCCAACGCCGGCTGTCCGACCGCGGCGTCCGGGTCGGCACCGCCACCCTCAGCTGCTGGCAGAACGGCCGCCGCCGCCCCGAACGCCCGGACTCGCTGCGCGCCGTCTCCGCCCTGGAGGAGATCCTCGGCCTGCCCGGCGGCTCGCTGCTGGTCCTGCTCGGACCGCCCCGGCCCCGCGGCCACGGCGTCGGCCTGCCCGCCGGCAGCCGCGAGTACCGGCACATCCTCCCCACCTGGGCCGCCCTGACCGACCTGCTCGCCTCCCTGGGCACCGTGGCCGACAACAAGCTGCACATAGCCGCCCAGCACGAACAGGTCTGGATCGACGGCGCCGGCTGCTCGCCCCGCCGCGAGAACTTCCAGATCCTGCGCGCCCACCAGGACGGCGTCGACCGCTACGTGGCCATCGTCGACGCCGACCCTGGAGCCGATATCGAGCGCGTCCACGTCGAAGCCCTGGAGAACTGCCGCCTCGGCCGCGTCCGCCGCGACGCCGAAGCGGGCCTATTGGTCGCCGAACTCCTCTTCGACCTGACCCTGCGCCCGGACCAGACCCACCTGATCCGCTACGCGGTGACCGACCACGCCGCGGTCGAATGCCGCGACTTCCACCGCGGCTTCCGCTTCCCGGCCGGCCAGTACGCCCTCCAGGTCCGCTTCGACCCGGCCCACCTGCCCGTGGCCTGCTTCGCCTACCGGGGCGCGGCCGAGCACGAACTGCCGATGACCGGCCACCACGCGGTCCACATCAACGTCGACCCCGTCCCGCCCGGGATCGTCGGCATCCGCTGGGACTGGATCTGACTCACTCCCGCGCGCGCCCCATCCCCAGCGCCCGCAGCAGCCCCACCACCGCGTACGAGATCCCCAGCACGACGAAGAACAGCCCCACGGTCGCGGCCGTCCCCACCCGCCCCGGCGGAAACACCAGCTGCCGCGCCACGTTCAGCCCGATCGCCAGCACGATGAAGACGCCCCACGGAAACCTCGGCACGGCCCGACTCCCCTCGTATTTAACACACCCGTATCACAACCCAATCTAACACACCCGTGTGATAATCCCGCCATGCCCAAAGTCGTCAACCACGCCGCCCGCCGTGCCGAACTCACCGAAGCCCTCTGGCGCGTGGCCCTCCGCGACGGCTTCGACGCGGTGACGGTCCGCTCCGTGGCCCAAGAAGCCGGCTGGTCCCCCGGCGCCCTCCGCCACTACTTCCCGGACAAGGCCGAGATGGTCCTGTTCGCCATGGACCTGGTGGCCCAGGAATCGGCCGGCCGGATCCAGACGGTCTACGAGGGACACCAGCAAGCGACGCCCGAGACGATCCAGCAGCACTTGGAGCAGTTGCTGCCGCTGGACGCCACCAGGCGCATCGAGTCCGAGGTCTGGTTCGCGCTCGTGACGCTCGCGCACAGCGACGCCCGGGTCGCCGAGCGCCGCACGCAGATCGACGACATGATCCGCGAGTCGGTGCGGAGCATCGTGACGGCGCTGGAGCAGATCGGCCGCCTGCGCAAGGGGCGGGACCCGGAGTTGGAGGCGCGGCGGCTGCACGCGCTGCTGGACGGGCTGGTGATCCAGCTGATGGCCGAGCCGCCGCGGGTCGGCGTGGAAGAGGCCCGGGAAGTGATCGCGCAGCAGCTGGCGGATCTGACCGGATGAGGCAAACGACCTCCGACGACCCGTGGCCGATCCTGCGGGCGAACACCTTGCAGAACACGCCGCGAATGGCTACGGCACCAGAACAGCCCGCCCCGCAACCCTTCCCGCAGCGACAGCGGCCATCGCCTCCGCAGCGTCTTCCAGCGGGAACAGCTCCGTCGCCAGCGAGACCTTTCCCGCCTCCACCAACATCATCAGCTCACTGAGCTCCGCATGCGTGCCAATCTGATTCCCGAGGATCGTCAGCTCACGATTGATCATGTCGAGGTGCTCGATCCGGACTCCCCCGCCGTATCCGACGATCGAGTACACGGCCCCCTTCGCCAGCATCCGCATCGCCTGCTCCGGCACCCCGCCCTCTCCCACCAGGTCCAGCACCGCCCGCGCCCCGCGCCCGCCGGTCAGGTCCAGCACCGCGTCCGCCGCCTGCTCGGCCGGCAGCTCCAGCACCACATCGGCGCCCAGCGCCCGGGCGGCCTGCGCGCGCTCCGCGTCAGGCTCCACGACCACCACCGCAGCAGGGGTCAGGATCTTCAGCAGTTGCACAGCGACCTGCCCCACGCCTCCTGACCCAAGGCAGACGACGGTCGCGCCCACCCCCGCGAACGGAACGAGCCGCTGGACGGCGTGCATCGCCGTCAATCCGGCGTCGGCGAACGGCGCCAGCCCTGCCAGAGCACTCGGTTCCGCGCCCGCCCTCCCCACTTTCACCAACGCCCGCGCCGACGTCACCATCCGCTCGGCATAACCTCCGGCCCACCCGTCGACCCCCGGGAACCGCCACGTCCCGCAATGCATGTCCCGCCCCTGGCGGCACCCGTCGCAGACCCCGCAGGTCACCGCCGGATGCACGATCACCGGATCCCCCACCGCCAGGTGCGAGACGCCACTGCCCACAGCCTCGACCCAGCCCGCGTTCTCATGCCCCAGCGTCAGCGGCAGCCGCTGCTGGAACGCGGCCTCCAACCCGCCCTCGACGATGTGCAGGTCCGTACGGCAGATCCCCGCCCCGGCGATCCTCACGACCACGTCATCAGGCTTCTGGATCTCCGGCTCCGGGATCTCCGTCACCGCCACCGGACAGCCGAACTCCACTACCTGTATCGCGCGCATTCCCTCTTGCCTCTCCTGTTGCCTCACCTCGGACCCAAGCTCATCCCTCCCGCACCAAATGCACGACCGCGCTGACCGGATCCCCACCCCCCAGCCCCAGCGGCAGCCCTCGGCTCATCAACACGGCGCCGTGGTGGACCACACCGCTGCGCACATCGCGGTATCGCCCGGCCGGATCCAGTCCCCGCAGTACCGCAGGTCGTTCCATCTGCGCGAACCGCCGCTCACGCCGGTAGACGAACACGACCACCTCGGCCAAGTCCGCGGCGACATACTCCACTCCGCTCAGATCCCCAGCGGCATCGCCCAACGCATATCGAATCCCGCCCTGCACCACCGGCCGAATCCGCTTGTATTGCGCGACCATCTCTCTGGCGGTCGCAAATTCCCCTTCGTCCCAGCGCGCGAGGTCCCCGCCAATCCCCAGAACTCCTGACATCGCCACATGAAACCGAAACTCCAAGGGGATCCGGCGCCCGGTATGAGGGTTCGGCGAATCCGTCACCCAAGCCGACATCACCCGCGCCGGATACAGCTGCGCGAATCCGTCCTGAATCGCCAGCCGATCCAGAGCATCCGTGTTGTCCGACGTCCACACCTGATCGACCCGCCGCAGGATCCCGGCGTCCACTCGCCCGCCGCCCCCGCTGCACGACTCGATCCGCAGGTCCGGATGGTCCGCTCGCAGCCGATCCAGGATCCCGTAGAGCCCGTCCACATACCCCCGCCAGACCTCGTCGCCCGCTCCCGGCCCCACCTCCGAGAAAGGCCGATTCATGTCCCACTTCAAAAACCCGATCTCGTTCTCCGCGACCAGCCGGTCGAGCCATCCGTGCACCCACTCCGCCACATCTTTCCGGGCCAGGTTCAGCACCATCTGGTTCCGGTGCTCACTGCGCGTCCGAAAAGGCTGATGCAGCACCCAGTCCGGGCGTGCGCGGTACAGCTCCGAATCGGCGTTCACCATCTCGGGCTCGACCCACAGCCCGAAATCCATCCCCAGCTCCCGCACCCCCTTCACCAACGGCGCCAGGCCGTCCGGGAACCGCTCCGGATTCGGCCACCAATCGCCCAGCCCCGCCCGGTCCGACGTCCGCCCCCCGAACCACCCGTCGTCCATCACGAACAGCTCGACCCCGAGCTCCGCCGCCTGCCGGGCCAGCGCCAGCTGCCCCTCCAGGGAGATGGCGAACCCGGTCGCCTCCCACGAGTTGTAGACGACCGGCCGCGGATCCCCCGCGTGCGGGAGCACCTGGCCCAGGAAGTACGTGTGCCAAGCCTGCGACGCGGCGTCGAACCCGCCGTCCGTCCACGCTCCCGCCGTCACTGGCGTGGTCAGCGCCTCCCCCGGGGCCAGGGGCCAGACCAGGCCCTCGTGCCCGAAGCCGGCGGCCACCGCCACCCGGTCGGCCGGCGTCCGCTCCACCGTGAGCTGCCAGCTCCCGCTCCAGGCCAGCGTGCAGCCGAAAACCTGGCCGTGCACCGCGCTCGCGCCGCCGTCGTCGACCATCACCCACGGGTTCGCGTGGTGGCTCGTGATCCCGCGCCGGCTCGTCAGCACCGTCTCCCCGTACGGCAGCGCCGACCGGTTCAGCCGCGTCTCCGCCGCCCACCGCCCCCGCACCTGGCTCAGCCGGTAGTCCGGCAGCGGCGGAAGCGTCCACGACGCCGAATCAGCGCGCAGCACCTCGATCGGCGCGTCCTCGGCATCCCCGCTGTGCCGCACCACCAAGTGCCGCTCGATCACCGGGCTCCCGCTGCGCACCCGATGCCGGCTTTCCACAGCCAGTGGATAGTGCCGATCCACAAAGGTCAGCACCAACTCCTCGGTTTCCGCCCCGACCTCCACCTCGGCCCCCGCGAACACCAGCTCCAGGTCCCGCGTCCCGTCCCCGAACCGCACGGCCAGCTGCGCGTGCCCGAACTGGAACGCCGCGCCCGCCGCCAGTTCCAACGGCCCTTCGACGTCGTCCTCGAACGGCCATTGCCCGCCGGCCCCGACGTGCCCGAATCCGGGCTTCTCCGCCGCCTCGTGCGCTCCGTCCCCGGACCCGGGCCCGCCTTCGGACCCGGACCCAGACCCGGACCCCTCGACCACCCCCAGCAGCGCCCCCGCCTGTTCCAGACTCAGCTCCCGCCCCCAATGCGCCGACAACAACCGGTCCTTCGCGTCCACCCGCAGCACCGAGCACGACCGGCCGGCGGTCAGCATCCAGCCCCGAACCCCGGGAATCGACCGAATGAGCGTCATGATTCCCTCTCAGCCCTTGACCGCGCCGCCGGTCAAGCCCTTGACGAAGTGCTTTTGCAACAGGAAGTAGAAGATCACCACTGGCAGCGCCGCCAGGAACATCAGCCCGAACAGCTGCCCGTAGTTCGACTGGTGCTCCCCCAGCGCCCGGTACACGCCGACGGTCACCGTCGTCCCTCCCACGGGTCCCAGAATGATCAGCGGGTCGAGGAAGTCGTTCCAGATCCAGACCCCCAGGAAGATCAGCACGCTCGCGGTGGCCGGCCGCAGCAGCGGGAACACGACGACCCAGAACGTCCGCCACCGTCCCGCGCCGTCCAGCGCCGCCGCCTCCTCCAGCTCGATCGGGATCGAGCGGATGAAGCCCGCGAACACGAACACCCCGAACGGGATGTAGTACCCGACGTTGAACGCGACCATCCCGGTCAGCGTGGTCATCAGGTGCGTCAGCCGCAGGATCCGCACCACCGGCACCAGGATCACCTGCGGCGGGATCATCAGCCCGGCCAGCAGCACCAGCAGCATGATCCGGGCGAACCGGTTCCGGGTCCGGCACAGGTAGTGGCCGAGCATCGCCGAGAGCACGGCGAGCACCACGATCGACACCACCGTGATCTCGACGCTGTTGATCAGGCCGTTCCAGTACAGGTTGTCCGGCCGGTTCAGCACCGCTTTCAGGTTGTCCAGCGTCGGCGGCCACGGCAGCGACGCGGGCGAGCCCGAGATGTCGTCGCCCGGCTTGAACACGTTGGCCACCACCAGATACAGCGGCAGCGCGAACAGCGCCGTCACCGCCAGCGCGAACAACGGACGGACCCACGGGGCCCGCGACTCGTCGCGCCGGCCGGCCCGCTTCGCGTCCTTGGTCGGCGTCGCCTCGCCCGCCATCACAGCTCCACTTCCCGCCGCTGCAGGATCCGCAGCGCCACACTCGACACCACCGCGACGATCGCGAGCATCACCACCGCCATCGCCGAGGCCAGCCCGGTCTTGTTCTCCGTGAACCCGGTCTGGATCACCCCGTAGGCCACGGTCGCCGTGGTCCCCGTCCCGGGGCCGCCGTGCGTGATCACCTGCACGAAGTCGTACGTCTTGAACCCGGTGATCAGCAGCATCACCGTGTTGATCGTCAAGGACGGCGCCAGCATCGGCCACGTGACCCGCCGGAACCGGGTCCAGGTCCCGGCCCCGTCGATGGCCGCCGCCTCCAGCAGGTCGTCCGGCACGCCCTGGAGCCCGGCCAGGTACACGACCGTGCAGAACCCCAGCAGCTGCCAGCTCGCGATCGACCCCACCGAGTACAGCGCGATCGACGGATCGGACAGCCAGCCCGGCGGGTGCTCGACCCCGAGCGAGCCCAGCAGCCGGTCCAGCAGCCCGCCGTCGGTGAGCATGGCCTGCCACACCACCGCGACCACCACCGAACTGAGGACCACCGGCACGAAGAACACCGTCCGCAGCGCCCGGTACAGCCGGCCCGACCGGTTCAGCAGCACCGCGATCGCCAGCCCGCCGAGGTTCGGCACCAGCACGATGATGAACGTCAGAACCGTCGTGACCCGCAGCTGCATCAGGAAGTCGGAGTCGTGGAACAGCCGTACGTAGTTGTGGAACCCGGTGAACTTCGTGTTCGGCAGGAACGCGTCGGCGTTGGTGAAGCTGTAACCGACGCTCAGCACCAGAGGTGCGAAGACGAAACACGCATAAAAGAGAAGCCCCGGCGCGCCGAACCCGAGGAAGTACCCCAGGTCCGCGCGCCGAGCCCTCATGCCTTGCCGTGATGTCATGGAGTGACCTTGTACGTGGTGCCCGCCGTGGTGGCGAAAGTGGCCCGACCACCGGAGACGGTGACGGGGACGGAGGATCCGTTGGCCGTGACGGCGGCCGTGCCGGTGTTCCACGGCAGCACGAGCGTCACGCTGCCGCCGGCCTGGCTGGTGATCCCGACCGAGGCGACGCTGCCGCCGCTGATGGCGCTGGACACCAGGAAGGCGCCCTTGGCCAGCAGCGTGAAGGAGGCGTTGCGCGCCGTCGGCCAGGCCGGGAAGACCCGGACGACGCCGCCCTCGCTCTGCATCAGCATCGAGTTCAGGGTCTCGGTGGATCCGGTGGTCTCGATGCCGCCGCCGCCCTGGAACACGGTGTCGTTGCTGGACCGCCACAGGTGCGCGATGGCCGCCTTGAACTTCTGGAACAGGTCCTCGGCCGGCCAGCCGACGCGCGCCGCGATGGGGAACTCCTTGGGGAACCCGTTGTTGGAGTTGCCTCCTGAGGTGACGCCCCACGAATTCATCTGTGTCAGGGAGTTGATCGCGTACTGCAGCAGGTTGGCGTCGCCGCCGATCGAGCACTGCTCGCCGGGGAAGATGACGCCTTCCATGTTGATCGGCTGGTTGCCGGGCTCGAACTTGTCCGGCAGCTGCGGGTTGTTGATGACCTCGGCGGTGTAGAAGACGGTGACGCCGTTGTAGGTGCCGGTCGGGTAGGCGCTCAGCTTGGTCAGGAAGTCCTGCCAGGTCGGCCGCAACGACGCGTCGACGCCGAGGATGACCGAGGTCTGAAGCAGGGTATTGACGACCTTGCGCGCGAACCCGAGGTCCAGGTTCGGATTGGTGTCGTCGCCGCCTTCGTGCGCGGAGGTGTGCTGGAACACCCACCGCGTGCCGTCCCACACCGCGAAGTCGCGCCAGAACGCGTCGAGCTGCTTCAACAGCGGATACAGCTGGTTCTGGAGGTAGGTCTGGTCCCGGGTGTATTCCCAGTGCCAGATCAGCGGCAGCGCAGCAAAGGTGGCGTTGGACTTCTGGTCGGCGGGCAGCTTCGTATAGTCCTTCGTCGACGCCACCGTGACCGGCGCCGGAGCCGTCTCGAACAGGTGGAACGGCGAGAGGCTCCGCTGGAACGCTGTGCCCTGATACCCGGCGGCCGCCGTCTTGTTCTGCTGCCAGGGTACCTCGGTGTAGATGAGCCGCCGATAGGGCTCCGACAAGTCGGCGCGGTTGGAGGAGAAGGCGCCGTAGTACAGCGCTTCCTCGTTGTAGTTCAGGAAGTACCGGCCGCCCCAGCTCGGAGTGTCGTTGGTCGGCCACATCCCCCACAACGACGGCGGCGTCGCGCCGCTCCGGGTCGCCGAGCCCAGCACGTACTGCGCGTTGAAGTAGTACGACTCCAGCTGCGAATCCCCGACGGCGATGTTCGACCGGGTCCAGAAGTCCTGCCAGAACGCGGTGTGCGTGGCCTGGGACGACGACAGCCACGCCGCGTCGATGGAGGCCAGCTTCGTGATCGCCTTGTCCCGCAACGAGGTCGGGGTCGGCATCGTGGTCGTCGCGGACACGTCCTGCGCGGCCGCGCGCAGCACGGTGACCAACGTGACCGGGCTGCCCCCGGTCAGCGTGAAGGTCCCGGCCCCGGACACCGCCGTGGAGCTGGTGCCGCTGAACGCCGCGCCGACCAGCTTGGTCGCCGAGGCCACGGTGGACAGCAGGGTCGTCGGGCTGTAACCGGAGGCGTTGTTCTGCCGGGTCGTCCACACCGCGCCGTTGGTCACGCCGCCGGCCGACGGGTAGGCGGCGTCCGAGGCGACGACCTGCTGCGCGCTGAGTTTGATCGCGGAGCTGCCGGCCGGCGAGGAGATCTCGGTGATCAGGACGCTGTCCTGGTCGGCGGTCCACGAGCGGAGCGTCACCTTGACCCCGGAGAACGCCAGCACGGTCGTCACCGCCGCGCCCGCGAGGTCGGTCTTCATCGAGTAGCCGGAGGCGGTGGCGGCCCCGGGCGCGGCGATGGTGAGCGTGCTGGCGGCCAGGATCGAGTTCTGCCACGACGTGCCGTTGCGGGCATTGCCCCAGAAGGTGTGGAAGCCGAAGTGGTAGGTCTGCTGCGCGGCCGAGGAGTCGCCGACGACGGCGCCGAAGTAGCCGTTGCCGAGCAGCATGCCGGTCGTGTACTTGTTCGTCACGACGCCGCTGATCGGCGCGGTGACGCTCGGGCCGACGGCGGCGAGCTGGGTCTGGACGGCCGACCAGTCGACGCCGGTCGCGGTGGCGGCGGCGGTGCCGGCGGGGGTGGCCGCGGAGGTGGCCGCGGCTGCGGCTGTACCGGCGATCGCGTCCTGGCCCGCCGGCGCGGCGGACCAGCTGAGATCGGCGGCCTCGGCGGCGTCGGCAGCGGAGGCGCCGGTACCGACCAGCGCCGCGCCGATCCCGGCGGCGGTTCCGCCGAGCAGTGCGCGACGTCCGACCTGCGGTTGCTCGTTGGTGCTCACGTTCTCTCCTCACGGTGCGGAAGGGGGCGGAACGGTGGGACTGAGCTGGACATCGAAGGGCCGGCCGGGTGGAAAGCGGCCGACTGTGTGGTCAGTGCTCGACGACGGCGGACTGTCCGGTCCGCGCCGACAACACCGCGGCCTCGACCATCGCCAGACTGCGCAGGTTGTCGTGGCACTCGCCGTCCGGGACCTCGCCGGTGCGCAGGGCCCGCACGAATCCGGCGAGCACCTCGGCCAGGCCGGGGAACTCGGCGGACTGCGGCGCGACCGGCAGCGGCTCGGCGGGCGGCTCGGCCTGGCCCTCCTCCCGGGCCGGCGTGAGCACCGGGGCGTTGACGCCGTCCCAGGTCGCGCAGCCGCCGGCGCCCTCCAGGTACCAGGAGCCGGTCCAGGACGTGAAGTCCGAGCGCGCGGTCCAGCAGCCGGTGAACGCGAAGTGCAGGCCGCCGTCCATCCGGAACAGCGCCTCGGCCGAATCGTTGCCCGGGTACCAGGACCACGGGGTGCGATAGGCGTTGCAGAACACGGATGTTGCATCGGCCCCGGTCACGGCGCGGGCCGCGTCGAACAGGTGGATCGCCATCTCGCGCAGCAGCGGCTCGTCCCAGAGGTGGACGTAGGGCCCGGCGCGGTGCGGGAGACGGAAGTCGATCTCCAGCCGGGTCAGCGGGGCCAGGCGGCGCGCGGCCTCCTTGAGCGCCCGCGTGCCCGAGAGCTGGCGCCGGTCCTGGGTGACGGCGAGCAGCCGGCCGGTCCGCTCGGCCACGGCGACCAGGTCGCGCGCCTCGGCCAGCGACATGGCCATCGGCTTCTCGGTGAGGACCGCGCAGCCGTGTTCGAGGGCGGCGGTGGTCACGGCCCGGTGCGCGGCCGGGGGCGAGCTGTTGAAGACTATGTCCGGCCGGAGGTCGTCGAGCAGGGCGGCCAGATCGGTGCCGAGCACGACGGAGACACCGGCCTCCTTCGCGGCGTCCTGGAGCGCGGCCTCGTCGAGGTCGACCCAGCCGACCAGCTCGGTGTCGGGCTGGAGCGCGATCTCGCGGGCCCAGTTCCGGCCCATGAAACCGGCGCCGACGACGACCGCGCGCAGCGGCCCGGGGGTGGTGACGGTGGCGAACACGATGTCCTCTCGGCGCTGTCGGCCTTCGTGGTGCTGTCGGCCTTCTTGGTGCGGTCGGCCTTCTTGGTGCTGTCGGCGGGCTCGGTGCTGTCGGCGGTCTCGGTCTTCAGCGATAGCAGGGCCCTGATGGTCGGTCGCGGATTCGGATTCGGATCCGGCCCCGGGCACGCCGCTCACCGCTCCCACCACCCGACCGGCGACGGCGCGTCGACGAAGTGGCCGCCGACCGGCCCGGTGGGCGCGGCCCACCGCACGGCGTTGGCGATGACGTCCTGGACCTCGGCCTGGTGGTACACCGGGCACTCCTGGTCGCCGGCGCCGAAGTAGAAGATCCGGCCGGCGCCGCGGGTGTAGCAGGCCCCGCTGCGGAACACCTCGCCGCCGGTGAAGGACGAGATGAACACCAGCTCGTCCGGCTCCGGGATGTCGAACGGCTCCCCGTACATCTCGTCGTGCGGGATCACCAGCGGCTGCGGAATGCCGGCCGCGATTGGGTGCCCCGGCTTGACGGTCCACACCAGGTGCCGGTCCTCGCCGTGCCGCCAGCGCCGGTCGCAGCTGGTGCCCATCAGCGAGGTGAACAGCTTCGAGCCGGCGCCGGAGTGCAGCACCACCAGGCCCATGCCGTCGAGCACCCGGCGCCGGAGCCGGGCGACCGTGGCGTCGTCCATGTCGGCGTGCAGCAGGTGGCTCCACCAGACCAGGACGTCGGCGGCGTCGACCGCCTCGGGGGTGAGGCCGTATCCGGGCTGGTCCTGGGTGGCGGTGGCGATCTCCGCCGCCGGGCCCAGGCGCTCGGCCAGCGCGGCGGCGACGGTGCCGTGGATGCCGAGCGGATAGCGCTCGGCGATCTCGGGGCGGGTCAGTTCGTGGTGGTTCTCGTTGAACACGAGTATCCGCACTGCGGAAGTCCTCTCAAAGTGGTGCCGTGCCGTGGAGCGAGGGGTTCGAAAAGCAGTGGGCTGCGGGGATCCGGCCATCCCTCCGGATCCCGCGGCCGGTCGCGCCGACGCGTCAGCTCGAAGCCTTCTTGGCCCATTCCGAGTCGAGATAGGACGCGGCGTCCTTGGCCGACTTCTTGCCGAGCATCACGTCCTCGACCGCGCCGTAGACCGCGTCGGTCATGCCGGGGATCAGCGCGTCGTCGCCGGCCTCCCAGCTGAACGCCTTCACGACGGTGCCCTCGGTCTTCGCCTTCTGGTACAGGTCGTAGGACGCCTTGAACACCGGCCCGGTGCTGGCCGGCGGGGTGTAGCCCTTGATCGCCGGGAACAGCGCGTCGTGCAGCACGTTGTTGTCGAGGTTGTCCTTGTCCAGCTGGAAGCCCAGGGCGAACTTCTTGGCCGCGTCGAGGTTCTTGGCGTGCGCGCTGACCTCCAGGCCGCCGCCGGTGTAGGCGGGCATGACGAGCTTGCCGTCGTCGGTCGGCCAGGCGAACACGCCGATGTCGTCCTTGATCGGGCTGGCGTCGGCGGCCGAGGCGAACCACACGCCCATCGGGTACATGGCGCCGGAGCCGTCCAGGAACGCCTTCTGGCTGTCGGCGTAGTTGCGCGACAGGCCGGACTGGTCGATGTAGCCCTTGGCGGCCAGGTCCCCGACCCGCTGGAGCGCGTCGACGAACCCGGGGTCGGAGAACTTCACCTTGTCGGTGTGCCGCTCCACCAGCCAGTTCGGGTCCTGCCGGTAGACCTGGGTGGCGACGGTCGCGGACAGCGGCAGCACCGCGGCGAAGGCGTCCGAGCCGCCGCCGACCTGGAACGGCAGCACCCCGGCGGCCTTGAGCTTGGCGGCGTCGTCGAGCAGCTCGGCGTAGGTGGCCGGCGGGTTGGCGATGCCGGCCTTGGCGAACATCGACTTGCGGTAGTAGACCATCGGGATGGTCTGGGTGTTGGCCGGCAGCTGGTAGACCTTGCCGCCGATGGCCCCGCCGTCCGGCACCTCGAACTCGCCGAGGTCGCTGCCCTGCCACGCGTAGAGGTCGCCGGCCTGCGCGAAGCCGGCCGGGGTGACCGCGATCATCACGTCCGGGAACTGGCCCGAGGCCTTGAGCTGCTTGGCGTAGCTGGTCCGGTCCGCGGTCGGGGAGACCAGCCGCTTGACCTTCATCCCGGGGTACTTGTCGGTGACGCGCTTGATGGCCGCGTCCCAGTAGGCCGGGGTCAGGTTCGGGGTCTCGAAGGTCAGGAACGTGATGGTGGTGTCGTCGCCGGAGCCGGAGCCGCCGGACCCGGACTTGGCCCCCGAGCCGCCGGCGGCCGAACAGGCGGAGAGCGCCAGCGCGCAGAGCGCGGCCGCGGCGCCGGCGGCGAGCCGCGGGGCGGTGCCCCGGCGCTGCCGGGCGGCCGGGACGCCGGACGTGGAAAGGACGGGTGTCGGTGCTAGGTGACGCCGTGGAAACATCCGCTGCCTCCTGGGGGCTAGGGGTGGGAACCCGGGGAGCCCAGCCTCGCCCGGGTCCCGTGAGCGCTCACGGGAGCGCTCACGGGACGTAAGCGTGGGGCAGATCACACGGTCTCGTCAAGAGCCGTTATCAGATTGGATGCGGAACGGGGTGCGGGAGGGGAGGGGGGATCGGAAGCGATGATCTGGCTGATGGTGGTCGTTTGATCTTAGAGAACGACCGGTAACAAGGGGGAACCGCGGGCGGGGTGGGCTCGGCCGCGCGAGCTTCGGACTGCCGCGCTCAGGTGCCGCGCTTCAGGTGCCGGACTTCAGCTGCCGGGCTTGCTTCAGCTGCCGGACTTCTCTTGAGCCGCCGGGCCGCTCACGCCGACCCGCGGACCCGCAGTTCGGGTCGCATCAGCACCGGCTCCGGGGCCCGCCCGGCCAGCAGTTCGGCGGCGGCCGCCACCGCGAGCTCGCCCATCCGCCGGATGTCGACGTAGACCGACGTGATCGGCGGCTCCACCAGCTCGCCGAGGGGCAGACCGTCGAAGCCGACCACGGCGCAGTCCTCGGGGACGCGCAGCCCGGCGGCCTTCAGCCCGCGCACCGCGCCGACCGCCAGCACGTCGTTGTAGGTGAAGATGCCCGTGATCTCCGGACGCCGGGAGGTCAGGGCCCGCACCGCGGCGGCGCCGCCCTCGATGCTCCGCGGGGCGCTCTCGACCGCGTCGTCGTCGACGGCCAGCCCCAGCTCGCGGGCGATGGCCAGGAAGCTGGCGCGCCGCTTGTCGCGCGGGTCGTCGGCGCCGTCGATCATGCCGATCCGGCGGTGGCCGGCGGCGGCCAGGTGCTCGACCGCGAGCCGGACCCCGCTGGGCACGTCGATCCCGACGCCGGGGGCCGATCCGGTGTCCCAGCCCGGGTCCAGGACCGCGAACGGCACGCCGAGCTTGACCGCGTGCGCCAGGACCGCCGGGGTGCTGAGGAAGCCGGCGCCGACATCGGCCTGGTCGGCGAGCGTGGTCAGGGCGCGGACCTCGCGCTCGGGGTCCTCGCCGGTGTCGTAGAGCACCACCTGCCAGTCCCGGGCCTGCGCCGCGCGCAGCACGCCGGAGGCCAGCTCGGGGAAGAACGGGTTCCCGATGTCGGAGATGATCAGGCCCAGCGTGGTGGTGTCCTGGCGGATCAGCCCGCGGGCGAAGCGGCTGGGACGGTAGTTCAGCGTGCGGGCCGCCTCCAGCACCCGGCGCTTGGTCTCGGCGTCGATCTCCGCCTTGTCGTTGACCGCCCGGGAGACGGTCTGACGCGAGACCCCGGCCAGCTTCGCGACGTCCTCGATCGTCGCGCGCTTGGCCCGGGGCTCCGGGGAAACGTTCAAGACGGTCGCCTCCTGCGGGCCGGACGCGAAGCAACGGCGCCCCCGGACCGGGGGCGCCGCATGCACTTCGGGCGGGGCGACACCGCCCCACGGGGTTCACCGTACTCGATACGACGCCGGTTCAGGGTGCCAGAAGCTGCGCCAGACCGAACGCGAACTCGCAGGTCTGCTTGGACCGCAGCCGCATCCGCACCCAGTACTGGCCGGTCCAGAACGGCGGGAAGGCCGGATAGCGCGGCTGGAGGATGCGGTACTTGGAGCTGCCGGAGGCCATCAGCTTCACCGGCGTGTACCAGATCAGGCCCAGCCCGCAGAACACGAAATGCAGGACCATCGCGACCGGCGTCAGCAGCCAGAGGAAGACCCAGTAGAGGCCCACGAAGAAGTACGCGATGCCGATGAACGGGCTGAAGATGACCAGCAGGAGGATCGCCCAGAAGCCGCGCCGCTTCTTCGGCTTCTTGGCGGGCTCCGCGTCCTGGGGCGGCGCCGGCTGCTGCTGGTATTGCTGCTGGTACTGCTGCGGCGGTTGCTGGTACTGCTGTTGAGGCTGCGGGTACTGCTGATGCTGCGGCAGCTGCTGGCCCGGCTGGAGCAGGACGGTTTGCTGCTGGCTCAGCGGCTGGTTCGGCTGCTGGTTCGGCTGCTGCTGGTTGGGCCACTGCTGACCGGGCGCCTGGTGACCGGGTGCTTGCTGGCCGGGTACTTGCTGACCGGGCGCTTGCTGACCTGGTGCCTGCTGACCGGGCGCTTGCTGGCCGGGCGCTTGCTGGCCTGGCTGGAGCACCACCGTGGCCTGGTGGTTCGGTGGCTGCTGCGGCTGGTACTGCGGCTGCGGCTGCGGTGGCTGCTGCTGCGGTGGCTGCTGCTGCGGCTGATATTGCTGTGCCGGCATCTGCGGCTGCTGATACTGCTGCGGCACCTGGCCGTACGGCGCCTGCTGCTGATAGCCAGGACCCTGCGGCGCCTGCTGCGAAGGCTGCTGTTGGTAGCCGGGCGGCCCCGGCGGCCCCGGCGGCCCTTGCTGATACTGCTGCTGGGGCGGCTGCTGCGGAGCCCCCGGCCCCTGCGGCGGCGCATGGCGCATCGGCTGATCGGTCATCAGAAGTCCCTCCCACACTGCTGACAAGCAGCTGACAGGGTACCGCCAGCTGTGCTCGGTAGGGCGGATCGGCCCGAAGGCCGGTCCGCCCGCCGTCCGTTCCGGAGCGTCAGGCGCCCTGCTGAAACGGCTGCGCCAGGTTCTGGTCCGCCTGACGGAAGTTCTCCGCGGAGTTGGTCAGCATCTGCGACAACGCCTGGAGCGATCCGTCGATCTCCTTGCGGCCGTCGCGCCAGCCGTTGGAGAAGTCGTGCAGAGCGTCCTCGACCTCTTTGGCGCCCATTTGTCCGTCATACTGATGCGTCCAGTCGCGCGCCGCGTTCATCCGGGTCCTGATGGACTCCAGCTGCGTCCCGAATGTGTCCAGCGCGTCGACGTCGACGACGAGATCCGGCATGTGCACGTCCCCCTCGTGGCAGTGACCTTTGTCCGCAGTCGAGTTTATAAAAATATGGATCTCTGGGGAGGGGCTGTCACCGGACGCCTCCGGCGGCCGCCCTCACCATCCGCTCCGCACTGCTGACGAGGTTATCCAGCACGCCCGCGGAGGGGTCCCCGACCAGCACGCCGCCGCGCTTCACCACCCGGCCGTCGACGACGACGGCGTCGATGTTGCCGGGGTGCGCCGAGGAGACGACGGCACCGACCGGGTCGTGGCCGAACGGGCTCAGGTTGGAGTCGTCGGCGCGCAGCAGCACCAGATCCGCGCGCTTCCCGGGCCGCAGCGAGCCGATCCGATCGGCCAGCCCCAGCACCTCGGCGCCGCCCAAGGTGGCCGCGCGCAGCACGTCAGCGGTGGTGGGCCGGGACCCGGCGCCGAGGTGGCCGGTGACCAGCGCGGCGCGCATCAGCGTGAACATGTCGCCGGCCGTGGCGGTGACCACGTCGGCGCCCAGCCCCAGCCGGACCCCGGCCGCGCGCAGCCGGCCGATCATCGGCGCGCCGTGCCCCATCTGCGCCTCGACCGCCGGGGCGATGGCCACCGCACCGCCGGATTCGGCGATGAGGGCGAGTTCCTCGTCCGGCAGCGAGTTGCCGTGGACGTAGACCGTCCCGGCAGCCAGCAGGCCCTCGCGCTGAAGCGCCAGGATCGGCCGCTCGGCAACCGGACCGGCTCCGACGTGCACCGTGATCGGCAGGCCGAGTTCCCGCGCCAGTTCCCAGTCCTCGCGGACGGTCTCGATCGGGGCGTAAGACGGCCCGGCCGGGGACAACTCCATGGTGAGCAGGCCGTGGTCGGAGGCGAAGTGCTGGGCCCGGACCCGGCGGACATCGGCGAGGTCGCGCGCCTCGGCGTCGAAAGCCGGGTAGCCGTAGCCGAAGACGGCGCGCACGCGGGCGTCGGCCAGCGCGGAGACGGCGGCGTCGGCGTGCTCGGGCGAGTACATGACGTGGGCGAAGTCCTGAACCGTCGTGACCCCGGCGTCGAGGCACTCCAGCGCGCCAAAATACGTACTCGTATATACGTCCTCGGGCGTGTAGCGCGGCGCCATCGTGCCGAGGACCAGCTCCAGGTAGGAGCCGAGATCGGAGTCCGTGGTCAGGGCGCGGAGCGCGGTGAGCCACAGATGGCGATGCGTATCGACGAAGCCGGGCAGCACGACGCGGTGTCTGCCGTCCACGACTTCGGCATCCGGGACATCCAGACCGGTACCGAAGTCCGCGATACGGCCGTCCTCGATCAGCAGGTCGACGCCGGTACGGACGATCGGCGCGGCGGCCGGGTCGTCGGCGAAGTCGACGAGCCAGGCAATGTCGGAGACGAGCAGCCGGGAAGCACTCATCGGGGAACCCCCTTCACAGAAAGCTTTCTTTAAAGCTATCCGGGAAGGGGGTTAGGCTGTCAAGCGTGACCAGCACCCCGGACCGCGTCGACGAGCTGCTGGCAGCTTGGCAGGCCGAGCTCCCTGAGGTGCTGGGTCCGGCCAGCGAGCTGACCAAGCGGGTGCTGCTGCTGGCCGGCCGGCTCGACGCCGCGACCCGCGCGGTGCTGCCGGAACTTGGCCTGACCGTGGCCGCCTTCGACGTACTGGTCACGCTGCGCCGGGCCGGCGATCCGTACCGGATGCGCTCCAACGAGCTCACCCACGCGCTGATGATGTCCACCGGCGGGACCAGCAACGTGATCAACCGGCTGGCCGCCGACGGCCTCGTGCACCGCGACCCGGATCCCGACGACGGTCGCAGTACCCTGATCCGCCTGACGCCCGAGGGCGTCGCCCTGGCCGAGCGCGCGGTCCTGGTGAACACCGCCGCGCACAACGAGGTGTTCGCCGACCTGACGCCCGAGACGATCGCGACCGCGACCGCGGCACTGCGCGCCATCCCGGTCCCGCCGCTGCCGCCGCTCGATCCGCGTCCGGCACAGTCCGCGCGATCGCGGCGGCCGGGGGCGCGATCGTGAGTCGTCGGCGCTGCGTCACCCACGCGCGACAGAGAGCAAGCGCAGGCCTGTAACGGTTTCTCCACAGAGCGCGACCGGGTGAATCAGAGCACAGATACACGCGGCCGTATGGGTATCCTTGCACTTTCTGACGATGTCGAACCCGATGTCGGCATCCCGCTCGGGGAGGGATTCCCAGTGTCGAGAACGTTCTCCCGGAAGCCGATCGCGGTCGCCGCGATCCTGGCTTCCTCCATCGCTTCAGCGCTCGCGGCCGGGGGCGCCGCGCACGCGACGCCGTCCGGCAGCCCGTCCAGCCCGTTCACGATCACGACGGGCGGAACCGTCTACGTCCTGGACGGCAAGAGCACCACGATCACCCTGCCCGAGGGCGCCCATGACGTTTCCTGGGCTCCGCGCGGCGGCCGTCTCGCCTATATCGGCGACGACGACGCCATCTACACCGCCGACACCGACGGATCGCATCCGATCAAGATCGCCCAAGGGAACACTCCCCGACGCACCGTCTGGGAGCCGTCCGGGAAAGCCGTGTACTGGACCGAACCCAATGGCGTTTCCGTAGTGAAGGGGGCGTTTGCCGACGGCTCGTCGCTCGGCACGCAACAACCGACGTTCCCGCTGTTCAAGGGGACACTGCCGGGGAACACGATGCTCCTGTTCCCGGACTTCGCCGCCGATGGCAGCGCCGTCACGGAGGTCCACTCTCTTGACGTCGAGGACACGCTTGGGCTGACCTACTACGACGCCAATGGGCAGCCGCAGTACTGGCACATATCCCAGGGCGCCGGCGGCCATTCGCCGACGATCTCGCCCGACGGCAACACAATCGTGTTCTCAAAGAAGACGCCGGACCAAACCACACAACTCTTCGCGATCACCCGCGACAGCTCGCCGACCAGCTGGAGCACGCCGAAGCAGATCACCTGGGCGAAGGGCGACCACACGACGCCGGTGTTCGCCCCCGACGGCAAGACCGTCGCCTTCGAGTACACCGACCCGAACGCTCCCAAGGGCGAGGAGCCGCCGGGCACCCGCAAGGTGGACCTCGCCGACGCCCTCGCCGCCACGGCGCCCGCGCCGGGCCTGGAGCAGGACCTCAGCGGCGCCTCCGGCGAGCTGACGGTCCGTCCCGACAGCCCGTCGCACGTGATCCGGTTCGCGGGCGTCGACCGCACCGACACCGCGGTGAAGGCCTCCCACCAGGTGTGGCGCACCGTCGGCGCACCGGCCGACGACTCCCGCCAGGCCGCCCAGTCGGTGGTCCTGTCCCGAGACGACCTGTTCGCCGACGCCCTCGGCGGCGCGGCCCTGGCGGCCCACAAGAACGGGCCGCTGCTGCTGACCAACAGCAAGACGCTGAGCCCGGAGACGCTGACCGAACTCCAGCGCGTCCTGCCCGGCGGCGGCACGGTCTACATCCTCGGCGGCACGGCGGCCATCTCCCAGTCGGTGCAGGACAAGCTCGCGCACCTGGGCTACACGATCCAGCGCATCGCCGGCGCGGACCGCTACACGACCGCGATCAACATCGCGAACACCGTCGACAAGAACGCCGACCACATCCTGGTCGCCACCGGCGAGAGCTTCCCCGACGCCCTGTCGGCCGGCGCCGCCGCCGGCGCCTACGACAGCACCGTCGTGGTCCTGACCGCGGGCAACACCATGCCGAAGGCGACGGACGACTACCTCCACGCCAAGAAGGGCGCCGCGCAGCTGACCTACCTGGCCGCGATCGGCGGCGCGGCCGACAAGGCCCTCAAGTCCGCGAAGTGGTCCGACTACGACCCCCTGGTCGGCGCCGACCGCTACCAGACCTCGTACATGGTGGCGCACCGCATCTTCGGCAGCTTCGACGCCGTAGGCGTGGCCACCGGCGAGGACTGGCCCGACTCCCTGTCCGGCGGCGCCATGATGGGCACCGAACACGGCCCCCTCCTCCTCGTCGACCCAAAGGCCGGCCTGTCCCACGACGACGACACCCTCCTCGACGCCAACCGCGGCGCAGCGAACTGGGGCTACGTCTTCGGCGGAATCAACGCCCTGCCGCTACGTATCGACACGCAGCTGGCAGCGGACATCGCAACGGCGACCGGCTCGACAACGGGGCCGGGGCACAACGTGGCGGTGGCGCCGAAGTTGGCGACGCCGGATGTGCGGGTGGGATGAGGTACGTCCAGCGGGGTGGTTGGTTGCCGCTGGTGAGGGAGTGAAGTAGGGAGTGAAGTGATGAGGGCCGGACTGCGAGACGGGAGTCTCGGGGTCCGGCCCTTGGTGTGAGGTGGGGAGGCGGGCGGGGCTCAGGAAGCTGCATCGCCATGCGCATTTACCCAGAGGCCAACAGCTAAGCCCGTCCTGCTTCCATCGACACGCCACTTTCGACATAAGCACGCAGATCATTGTAAATATGGGGCACCCTTAACGGCTTCAGCAGAAGGCCGAGCTTGTTGTTCTGCCGCCACGGCCTAGGGCCCGCTGCCACCAGGGCTCGAAGTGCTCGCTTTTGGTACGGATTGAGCTCAGCAAAGGCCGGCTCATGAGCAGGCGCAGTACCTTGGAAGGCAAGAGCAATAGCTGCGGGGGCCGCCGCCCACATCTGGGTCAGAGAACTCTCGGAGAATGCATCGATGGTGGTATCGATGGCCAACGGAACCAAGTCGCCGGTGATTGCTGCCAGACATTTCGATGCGCACCTGGAGAACTCTCCATACCGGTACAACAGCCCGGTCTTGTTCGACGAATCCGAGCCCAGCGCGGCACCGAGCCGCTCGATCACCGTCGCGTCCACGGCATCGGCCGCCACCAGAGCAGCCGCGGCAGCCCACGCGATTGGGTCGTCATCGCTGCTCAGGTAGGGAGCGATCGTGGCCGTCGGCGCACCCGGAAGAAGCCCAAGCGCAATCAGTGCATTGATTACCACACCGGAGTCCGACTCGCGACGCAACAGCGCGGTCAGGGCAGTTACCGAGTCGGCGGAGTCCTCCGGGAACCAGGCCAACAAATAGGCTGTCGCCGCCCGGACGTACGGATCCTCGTCAGCCAGCAGCTGACGCATACCCGGGACACCAGCGCGCACGGCCTCATACGCAAGCATCGCGGATTCTGCGCTGCGCAGGACGCTGGCCAAAGCCCAGTACCTTCGATGGCGCTCGCGTCGCCCACGTTGACCTTGATCAACTGCGGCGGCGACCCATACATCCAGCCGCCGCTCCCAGCCCTCCGCAGTGCACGAACGAAAGTCGGCAAGACACTGCCGTTGGGCGTCCACATCGAACCCACTGGGAAAGTGGTCCGTATCGTCACCGATGGCAAGCATGATCAGGAACTCGATAAGCCCACCACGACCATCGGTGTCCGGAGCATGCACAATCCGCAGCAGAAACGGCACGGCCAGATGCGTCGCGGGATACCGCGCTCCCAGATGGTAGAGGCTGGCGCCGAGCTCATCCACTGCTTCGTCGCGCTCCTCCGCTACGGACGACCGCAACTTCCGCAGGTAGCCAGGCGTGTCGACCGCCGGCCCCCGGCAATGCTCCGATTCGGCCCAGGCGACATCGTCGATCCCCGCGTAGACATCGTCAGTCGTCACGGCTGGGATTCTCGATGGTGGGTGTGACAAGCAGCCCGATGCTCCGCCCACCGTTTCATTCGTGCAGATCAGCACATAAGGGAAGCGCATAGGTCACGCAGCACACACCCTCGGCCGATGCGGGAGGAGACACGATGATCCAGGCAGCGGACCTGCGGGAGTGGCGGACCTGCGATGTGGTCGACTCCGGTGGGCGGAAGATCGGGTCGTTGGAGGCGGTTTATGTGGACACCGCTACTGACGAGCCGGCTATGGCGACTGTTCGGGTGGGCCTGCCCACTAGGCGGCGGTTGGTGTTCGTTCCTCTGGACGATGTGGTTGTCGGGCCCGGGTACGTCAAGGTCAACTATGTCAAGGCGCAGGTCAAGAGCAGTCCGGCGATCGGGACCGATGATGTTCTGCCCGTCGAGGATGAGGAAGTGGTGTTCCAGCATTACGGGTTGCCCTATGAGGTGGGTGCTGCTGGGGAGCGGCAGCTTGCCCGTCGTTGACCGTTTGGCTCAATAGGGAGAAGCGCCGTCATGGTTGTGTTTCTGCTCGTCATCTTGGTCGCGATGGTGCTCGGCATCGTCGGGGCTGTCGCGCATGGCCTCTTCTACCTGCTGCTCATCGGGTGCGTGCTCGTGGTCGCGGACCTCGTCTACGGCGTGGTGCGGTTGCGGCGTCCGCGGCAGCGGTTGCGGTGAGGGTTTTCGGCGTTGCCTGGTCGGGCGTTTCTTGGCCGGTCTGGTGATTGAGGCGACGTTGCACGTCGAGGGGGCTAGGCTGGGGGTAGGCCCAGCCGATCTGGGCGGTCTCCCTGGACCCCGGTGACTCTTGCACACCTAGCGGCAGTTCCGAGAGAGGCCGTCATGGCGGGTAGTCCCTTAGGTGAGAAAGACTATTTCATTCAGCGTTCCCGTACACTGACCCGCACATCACCAGACTCACTGCGCATCTCGGTCCACACGGTTCCGGGCGGCCCGGTGATCGCCCTGGCCGGCGAGCTGGACATTTCCACTGCTCCGGCGCTCAGGGCTGTCTGTCTCGATACGTTCGATACCTACGGTCGCCCGCACGCTGTCGTCGACGTCGCTGGACTGTCTTTCTGCGACTGCGCGGGTCTGAGTGCGTTTCTTCACGTCCACAAGCGGGCTCTCGCCAACGGCGGGTGGATCAGGCTCTGCGGTACCGACCCCAGGCTGCGGAAAGTCCTCGCTGTCACGGGGCTCGGCTCGACGCTGCGCTGCTATCCGACCGCCGCCGATGCCTTCGCCGATGTCGAACCTGGTTCGACCGAACACACAGAGCAGGGATACTCATGACAGAGCTCGTTATCCGTCCGGAGGAGATCCGCGACGCGTTGGAACGCTTTGTCGCCTCCTATGAACAGCCCGAGGCCGCGAGGGACGAGGTCGGCGCGGTGACCGTGATCGGCGACGGCATCGCCAAGGTCGAGGGTCTGCCCTCGGCCATGACGAACGAGTTGCTGAAGTTCGAGGACGGCACCCTGGGCATCGCGCTGAACCTGGACGTCCGCGAGATCGGCGTGGTCGTGCTCGGCGACTACGGGCGGATCGCGGAGGGGCAGCCCGTGACGCGTACCGGCGAGATCCTGTCCACGCCGGTCGGTGACAACTTCCTGGGCCGGGTGGTGAACCCGCTGGGTGAGCCGATCGACGGTCTGGGTCCGGTCGAGGCCGAGGGCACGCGCATCCTGGAGTTGCAGGCTCCCGGTGTGATGGCGCGGCAGTC